>CAKPLD010000020.1 GCA_934167225.1 uncultured Clostridia bacterium
CCTTCAATCACACATTAATCCCCCAAAAATTAATAATTATTCTAATTCGAACCTACTCTACAATTTTAAAGCTGTGACTTGTAACTAATAGTAATTTCCGTATACCGGAATTTGGTGTAAGACTAAGTTCCTGTTATATTTTTGAACTGGAATTTAACTTTACATTTTGGGGAGTAAACGAAAAAAACAGGGAAGTATTATGACTCTCTGTTTTTTTCAATATTAATTGACTTGATGATTTGTATTAGATTAGCACATATTTTATTATATGTAAAATTGTTCAAAATATGATTTTAATGCACTTTATAAGTATAATTTGAAATTTTCTCAGTTTTAACGACTGCTCCATTCAAACTCAAAGTCCTATAAGTAACAGACTTAATATAAGAAGAAGTACGGCTAGTTACGCTAGCTGAAACATTAACTTCATATTCTGGATCTTGTTTAAATCCCCAAATTTGGAATGATGCAACTCCGTTAGAAACAGAGCAATTTATTTTAATAGCATAATTTCTAGAATTTTTAAACTTAAAATCTTTTACTCCATAAACAACAGTAGCATCACGACCAGCAGTTGCATATGAAGGAACAAATTGATGATTGTGTAATTCTACAATTTCTAGGTTAGAAAATAATACTGCATTAAATAAAGTTGTAGATATTTGGCAAATACCACCACCTAAACCATCAACTACCTGACCATTTTGATATATGGCTGCATCTTTATAACCAGCAGATATTGTTCTTTCTCCAACTACGTTATTGTAAGAAAATGTTTCGCCTGGTAGCAAAACTGTTCCATCAATTTTTCCGGCAGCTAGTCTAAGGTTGGTTGTTCTATTTTTGTTAGAAGCCGCATATTTTGTGGAATAAGATGCTAGTAAATCTGGAAAAGCTTCTTGACCAATCATGTTATTTGTAACATTTGGTTTTAAAATTTTTAGCGGAATTGTGCATTCACTATCTGCTGTTTCAAGTAGTTTTTTTGCTTCATCAACATTAAAGTCAATACCATTTTCTGCTGATGTTATTACATGTGTATTAGGCTCAAAAGAAGCATCGACAGCATCTTTGTGGACATCTTGGTAAATTGCTTCTATGTTTATTGGATTTGGAGATTCTAATGTTGTATCAAGTTCTATAACTTCATTTATATAATCTAAACTTGAGATTTTTTTACCAATTTTTTGTGCCGTGGAATCTACATTTATTACATATCCGTCAGACCCTTTTGTTATAATTAAACTATTTCCATCTATATAATATCCACTTTCTACAACTGCATCTGGCAGTTCAGCCGAAAAATTATTAAGTATTTTTTTTAGGGATTCTTCATCATATGTTGCAGTTGGAGTTATGTCCATTCCATTAATCATTGTATTAAATATTTTATAGTTATCTAAAAATATATTGTTTGTTTTTCCACATTGATATGCATAGTTTACTGCTGAGTCTATATCAAATGATAAGTTTATTTCTGATGTTTTTATGTATGTTGTGTAATCATTATGAATCAAGGTTATATCATTTGATAATTTGTCTGAATAATACTTTTCTAATTTTTCTTTTGCTTCTTGCTTAGTAAGATTTGATACATCTATTCCATTAATATGTATTCCTTGTGAAATTATTTGGTTGTGACTATAATTATAAAATGTAAAAGTTCCAAATATAATTATACTAAAAATCAGGAATCCTATTAAAAAAATACAAATAGCCGTTATCCAGTGCTTTGAGGCTTTTTCTGAATTATTGGGTATTTGTTTGAATTCGTGATTGCTTTCGTTTTCAGTAGTTTCGTCTGGAACGATTTCTACTTTTTGTTCTTCTTCTATGATCATTTTTTTGTACCTCTAAATTATTATATGTTTTAATATTTATTTTGTTATTCTTTCTTTTATACCCTTTTATCGTACAATATTATTCATTCTTTGTCAATGGATTTTTATAGAAATCCTGCAATTCGTGATAAAATCAGGTATAGTGCGAGACTGGCTGTAAATCAAATTTAACATATCAATGTGTAACTGAAACAATTTTAGAACTTCTTAGTTTAATTTTTGGAAAATGTTCACGTCGAGCGATAGCGAGGACTAAGTGAAAGGGTGCCAAAAATTAGACTTAGAAGTTCTTAAATTGTGTAGGGAGCCATTGATATGTTAAATTTGATTTACAGCCAGTCTCGCACTATACCTGATTTTATTACGAATTGCAGATAGAAATTAGTGCAATTTGTATTCTTCATTAAAATTGTCATTGGTTTCTCCACTAACCAGTATTTTTATTGAATTTACCTCATTTAATTGTGACAATGTATTCAAAATAGTATTTACAATATTATATTTTTGTGTATCTTCCGAAACACTTGCAAGTTCTTCCGAAAAATTTAGAACAATACAATTATTTTCAAGTTTTGTATCTAAAATTTTAACATTGTCTGGAAAAACATTTTTCAAAGAATCAGTCTTAGGGCCAGAAATTAATAATTCTACCAAATGTTTATATGGATTTTCAAGTAAATCAGCAGAATCAATTAATCTTTTTTCACTTTGAATTTGATTATCGGAATCTACAAAATATAAGGTTATATTTGTTTCTCGTAGCTGTTTATTGCTTATTTCTTCTTCTGGCGTATAATTGGCATAAGAATCATTTTCATTAGACGAATCTTTGCTTTTAAAGTTTTTTATTATAAAAAAAAGTGAAACCAAAATAATAAATAAAACTAAAAATAATAATAACAATAACTTTTTATTTTTCATAATAAAAAAAACCTCCTTAATTTTTCTTTTGTAAATAATATTTTTATGTTGTCCATTTTAGAACTTTATTTTAATATTTTGTACAACTTAATACAATTAGTAAATTTTTGAAAATTATTTAAAAAATATTCTACCTCATTTAAAGATTTACAAGTATTATTTTTCAGCTTTTTAAAATCTACTTTAGGACCAGGCTTTCCAGATGGAGGTTTAGGCTTAGGACAAGGTGGCTTAGGAGGTGGTGTGGGTGGAGGACATTTACCATCTATATTTCTATTATTTTGATTATTCGCAAAAAATAAATTATTCATTGAAAAAACTCCTTTTTTAGTGTATAATCTTATATTATATAATATGAAATTGAAATTTTGTGGTGAGAAAATGGATGTAAATTTAAAAGAAAATGAGAGAATTGATGATTTAGAATTTAATAATTTAAAAATAATTCAAAACAAAGAAGGTTTTTGTTTTGGAATAGATAGTGTATTACTTTCTGATTTTTCAAAAAATATGAAAAAAAACTCTAAGGTTATTGATTTAGGAACCGGAACAGGAATTATTCCAATTCTTTTAACAGGCAAAACAACAAATACACAGCTTACGGGAATTGAAATTCAAGAAGAAGTAGCTCAAATGGCTCAAAGAAGTGTTTATTTAAATAAACTAGAAAATAGGGTTGAAATATTAAATATGAGTATTTTAGATTTAACAAATAAATTTAAAAGAGCAAGTTTTGATGTTGTAACAACAAATCCTCCATATAAAAAAATAAATACAGGTGTTGTAAATGAAAATGATAAAAAACTAATTTCAAGACATGAAATAACAGCTACTTTAGAGGATTTTATAAAAAATGCATCATTTTTATTGAAGGATTTTGGTGAATTTTACATGGTTCATAGGCCTGAAAGATTGGTTGATATTTTTAGCATAATGAGGGAAAATAGAATTGAACCTAAAAAGATAAAGTTTGTGTATCCAAATAAAACCAAAAAGACAAATTTGGTACTAATTAAAGGCGTAAAAAATGGAAAGCCCTTTTTAGAATTTGAGAATAATTTGTATGTTTATAATGATGAGGGGAAATATACTGATGATATTTTAGAAATTTATAATAAAAAAATATAGATGTAAAATACAATAATTCAATATGGCTTGCTTAGGTGGAGTGTATCATTAAATTCAGACTATTAATGTGTGACCGGAATAATTTTAAAGCTTCTTAGTTTAGTTTTTGGAAAATGTTCGCGCCTAAGCGATAGCGAGGGCTAAGTGAAAGGGTGCCGAAAATTAAACTTAGAAGCTCTTAAATTATGTAGGAAGCCATTAATAGTCTGAATTTAATGATACACTCCACCTAAGCAAGCCATATTGAATTATTATATTGGAATAGAAAGGAAGATAAAAATGGCAGGAAATTTATATTTAGTTGCAACTCCAATTGGAAATTTAGAAGATATTACATTAAGAGCTTTAAGAATATTAAAAGAGGTTGACTACATTGCGGCGGAAGATACGAGAAATACACTAAAATTATTAAATCATTTTGAAATAAAAAAGCCAATGATTAGTAATCATAGACACAATGAGGAAAATAGGGAAGATGTACTTATTAATATGCTAAAGGAAGGAAAAAACATTGCAGTTGTTTCAGATGCAGGAACACCAGGAATTTCGGATCCAGGAGAAGTAATTGTTAAAAGAGCAATAGAAGAAAATATAAATGTTGTTCCAATTCCAGGAGCTTGTGCTGCAATAAATGCTTTAATTACTTCTGGATTGGACACAAAAGAATTTGTGTTTGTAGGCTTTTTACCATTAAATAAGAAGCTAAGAAAAGAGAAGCTAGATGAAATAAAAAATGAAAGAAGAACATGCATTGTATATGAAGCACCACATAAAATGAAAGAATCTTTGAAAGATTTAAAAGATGTTTTAGAAAATAGAAAAATTGTACTTGCACGAGAATTAACAAAAATTCATGAAGAATTTATTAGGGGCAATATTGATGAGATTATTGAAAAAAGTGAGAATCTAAAAGGTGAAATGATTTTAATAATAGAAGGCAATAGTGAAATTAAGAGCGAAAACATATTAAATAATTTGAGCTTGGATGAACATTATATGGTTTATGAAAAACAGGGGTTGAGTAAAAAAGATATAATAAAGAAAATTGCAAAAGATAGGGATGTTGCAAAAAATGAAATTTATCAGTATTTTATGAAAAAATAAAATACTGATAGATTTCTAATTGTTTTCTTCTTCTTCGTCTTCATCTGGTTTAGAATCTAAAGAACATACTCTATTAATACACTTTTTGCAAATTAGTTTGTCTTTAAATGATATTAAATCTTTTGGATTGTTGCAAAAAATACATCCTGTTTCGAATTTTTTTAAAATTATTGATGTTCCATCTAGGTATATCTCTATTGGATCTTTTTCTTCTATATCTAGTTTATTTCTAATTTCTTTTGGAATTACGACTCTCCCCAATTCGTCTAATTTCCTAACGATTCCTGTTGATTTCATTTTTTTGTCCCTCCTTATTATATATGTTGTTATGTTTTTTACAACACATATATATTAACATATTTTTATATTTTGGTCAATGAAAAATAGACAATTTTTTCCAAAATTTTGTAATAAAATGGAGAAAAATATTATTGCCGTAGCTTTTTGTCGAAATTTGTCAAAAAGTTTTTCTTGACAAATTTTGTAAAAAGGTGTAAGATTTAACAAGATAAAAAATTAATTCGAAGGAAAATAGACTATGTTTCTTAAAATTTTATTATTTTTGTTCATATTTATTTTTGTCAGAATATTAGTAATTCAAATATTATCTATAAAATTAAGACATGAATTAAATAATGACAAGTAAATATAAAATAAGTTATTAAACTTGTAGGGAAAATAAAAAAACCCAAAAAAATAAAAATTAATCTTTAAAGCCCCTTAAATAAAAAGATAAAATGAATTAAAAATTACCTCTATTATTATATTAAAAAAGTAATTGCTAAAAGCAATTACTAAACAAATATGTTTTCTATATTTTATTTTCTCTACATCAATATAAATTAAATATGTATTAATTTTCCCGGAACATCTCTACTTGCAATTGATAAATTAAAATTATCTAAACTTGTTCCGTTGGAAATTAATTCATCAACAACAGTTTGATAAGCAAGTTCTGGGAAATTACTTTCTTTGCTTAGGTGCCCTAAAATAGCATTTTTAAGTCCAGATTTTATTAAATAATTAATAGTTTGTCCAGCAACTTGGTTTGAAAGATGACCTGTAGGACCAGCAATTCTAGTTTTTAATCTAAATGGATATTTAGTGCATTTTAAAACTTCTGGATCATAATTTGATTCGAGTAGTATAAATTCACTTCCATCAATATTTTTAATAATATTGTTATTCATATGACCTATATCTGTTGCTATACTTATTTTCTTATTATCAGAGAAAAGCGTGTATCCACATGGGTTTGCAGCATCATGTGGAATAGAAAATGGTAAAATTTCTATATCTCCAATTGAAAATTTTTCATCTATAGCTATATTTTTTTTGTTGCTATCAGAAATTTTTTCGCTTTGTTTTGGCATTGCATCATAGGTTTCTGATGTAGCAAAAACGGGAATATCAAACTTTTTAGATAAATTTCCTACGCTTTGAATATGGTCAGTATGTTCATGTGTAACTATAATTGCATCTAAATTTGAAGCAGAAGTATTTAGTGTTCCGTAAAGCTTGTTCTATTTTTTTTAAACTAACTCCTGCATCAACTAATATTTTAGTATTTTCTGTTTCTACAAATAAGCAGTTTCCACTACTTCCGCTATATAAACTACAAAAATTAAACATTTGTATTTCTTCCTTTTGTTTCTTAAATTGTTATCGCTAAAGATTTTTAATTTTCTTCAACACGTTGTATTTTAGCACCTAAATCACGGAATTTTTGCTCGATATTTTCATAACCTCTATCTATATATTTTAAGTTATAAATATCGGTTGTTCCTTTGGCTATTATTCCAGCAACTATTAGAGCTGCACCTGCACGTAAGTCTGATGCATACACAGGAGCACCTTTTAGTTCTTTTACACCTTCGAAAAAGGCAGATTTACCTTGTGCTGTGATTTTTGCTCCCATTTTGTTAAGTTCCTCTGTATATTGGAAACGAGAGTCCCAAATACTTTCATTAATTATAGATGTACCGTCAGCAATTGACAAAATAACTCCCATTTGTGATTGCATGTCTGTTGGGAAGCCTGGATAGGGAAGGGTTTTTATAATTGCTTTTGATGGCCTTTTATTGCATGATACACGTATTGAATCTCCATAATCTTCAACTGTTCCTCCAACTTCACAAATTTTTGCTGTAATTGCTTCTAAGTGTTTTGTTATACAGTTTTTTAGAAGAATATTTCCTCTTGATGCAACTGCTGCAACCATGAATGTTCCTGCTTCTATTTGGTCTGGAACTATAGAATATGTTGCATTTCCAAGTAGTTCTTTTACACCAGTAATTTTTATAGTGTCTGTTCCAGCTCCTTTTATATTTGCTCCCATTGTATTTAAAAAGTTTGCAACATCAACTATATGTGGCTCTTTTGCAGCATTATCTATAATTGTAACTCCATCTGCTAATACGCTTGCAAGCATTACATTAATTGTTGCCCCAACAGATGTAATATCCATATATATAGATGCTCCTTTTAGTTTTTTTGCTTTTGCTACAATTTTTCCTTGTCCAATTTCTACTGTAGCTCCTAATGCTTCAAATCCTTTTATATGTTGGTCTATAGGTCTTGCACCTAGGTTACACCCCCCTGGCATTCCTACTGTTGCACTTCCTTTTCTACTTAGTAGACTTCCTAATAAATAATAAGAAGCTCTGAATTTACTTGTTAAATCTAAAGGTGATTCTGTTGTATTTATATTTCTTGAATCTATTGTTATTTCATTTGCAGAATTCCAATGTATTTTTGCACCTAATGATTCTAGAATTTCACAATATATTTTTACATCACTTATATTTGGTAAATTGTTTATTGTGCATGTTCCGTTAATTAGTAGTGCAGCAGGTAAAATTGCTACAGCTGCATTTTTTGCGCCACTTATTGTAACTTCACCTTTTAAAGGAGTTCCACCAGTTATTACTAATTTTTCCAATTGTATACCCCCATAATTATTATATCTTATTATCCTTAGTAATATATCACAAACTTTAAGTTTTTACAACTGTTTTTTTATATTTGATATAATTATTTTTTGGCTGTAATAATATTGTTTTCTGTAAAAAACTCTATGAGCTTAAATTTTATATTTATAGAAGTGTCTGTATTATCAGAAATAAGCTTATATTCTTCTTCATTTAACGAATCTTGTAAAATTTCTTTAGATTCGTTTGGAACAATACCAGAAGAAGTATCTACAAAACAAAGGGAGGGATATAAAACACACCACCAGTTTTGACCACTTGCACTACCAAGTTTTATTTTCAAAGCATCATAATATCCAGAAGGGAATGAAATATCTGCATAACTTTTGGTTGGAAATTTAAAGTTACCTAATGATACACTGGCATTATATGAAAATCCATTATCTTTTATTGTTTGATTAGCAATATTACAAAAATCATCTAAGTGATTAGATACAGTTTCGATTGTTTCTTCTTTTGAATTACAATTTGAACATAGTTCTTTCATATATTCTGTAACTTTATCTCTTACAATATATTTTAGATTTTGGTCTTCTTGGGTATCACTATTTGCAATAACATGTAGCCTAAATACATTGTTTTGTAAGTCACCTGTAACAGATGTTACATATAAAAAAGCATTTAAAAAAATATAAATACAAAGTAAAAACCCCACTATAATAAATGAGTGAAATGTTTTGGTTTTTATTAAATTCAAAATTTGTTTCATAAGAATTCCTCCGCTAGAAATTTATTCATTGTAATTATTTACAAAAAATAATAAATTTATACAACTATAAAATTAAATTTGCTATGTCGAGTTACTATTCACAGCTATTAAAACTGGTTCGAATTAGAATAATTATTAATCCCCCAAAAATTAATAATTATTCTAATTTGAACCTACTCTACAATTTTAAAGCCATGATTTGTAACTATGTCGAAAAAAGTCAATGAAATTTAATTGAAATATTATTGACATATTTTTGAAATAATGGTAAAATTTTCCAGAACGAAAGGATGATGTTTATGATTACAAAAGAGCATAAAACAAAGAAATACTGCTGTTTTTATGTGAGTGAGTTTCATTTGGAAATGATACTTTTACCATATATAAAAAATAATGATGAAGGAAAAAAATTTTTTATATGTACGGAAGAAAACTTATCTGAAAGTGTGAAACAGGTATTAGAAAGAACAAATTTAAATAAAGAAGAACAAGATTTAATGTTAAACTTAAATTGGAATTCTAAAACTGAAGATAGTATTTATAAGTATAATTTAGATAATTATACAATTATAGTAAATGGAAGTGAAAAATACATATCAAGCATTAATGAAAAATTAAAAGAAATAAATGCAAAAGAAACAACAGTAATTGATTGTTATAATATAAACAACCAAACCATTGAAAAAGAAGGAATTAAGCGAAAATATGATGATATTTTAAATACACAAAAATATAAAAAAAGATAAAAAATAGAAAAAAGTATTGCTAAAAAATGAAAAAAGGTGTATATAATAAAATACAACTAAAATTTTATCTAATTCGATTGAAACCAATTGATTTATTTTAGAAGGGAGAATATATATGGAACACAACATTGAAGAGATAAAAAGAAAACTAAAAAAATACGGACAAGAGCATTTATTAAATTTTTACAATACTTTAGATGAAAGGAAAAAGGAAGAATTACTAGAACAAATCGAAAGAATTGATTTTGATCTTATAAATAGTTTATATAAAAAAACAAAAAATGTTACAGTAGAAGATGATGCTACAGTAGAACCTATTGAATTTATTGATAAATACAAACTAAATGATAAATATAAATATTATGAAGACATTGGAAAAAAAGCAATAAAAGAAGGAAAACTTGCGGCAGTAACAATGGCTGGTGGTCAAGGAACAAGATTGGGTCATAATGGACCTAAAGGAACTTTTGATATAGGGCTGGAATCACATAAATCATTATTTGAGTTATTATGTGATTACTTAAAAGCGGAATCAAAGAAATATGGTGTTGATATTCCATGGTTCATAATGACAAGCAGACAGAACAATGATGAAACAGTTGAATTTTTTAAGAAACACAAATATTTTGGATATGAAAAAAACGTATATTTCTTTATACAAGGACAATTACCAATGGTAGATACAGAAGGCAAAATTTTAATTGGAGAAAACGGCTTAATAAAAGAAGCAGCCGATGGACATGGTGGAGTTTACGAATCACTTGTAAAAAGTGGTATGGTAAACAAAATGAAGGAATTAGGTATTGAATGGGTATTTATAGGCGGAGTAGACAATTGCCTAGTAAAAATGGTAGACCCAGTACTTATGGGAATTGCTATAGACAAACATGTTACAGCAGCTGGTAAATCTGTTGTTAAAGCAAATCCGCACGAAAAGGTTGGTGCCTTTTGTAAGAAAAATGGAAAACCAAGTGTTGTAGAATATTCTGAAATTACAGACGAAATGGCAGAGGCTACAGACAAAAATGGAGAGCTACTTTATGGTGAATCTCATATTTTATGTAATTTGTTTAATATTTCCGCTATTGAAAGAATGGGAAGTCAACCTCTTCCATATCACTCTGCTTTCAAAAAAGCAACTTATATAGATAAAGATGGAAATAAGATCGTTCCAGATAGCCCTAATGCTTTTAAGTTTGAGGCATTTTTGTTTGATGCTTTTGGCGAAGTTGATGATATGGCTATTTTAAGAGTTAAGAGAGAAGAAGAATTTGCTCCTGTCAAGAATGCTGATTCCGCAGGTGTTGATTGCCCAAGTACAGCAAGAGAGTTGTATAATAATTTTTATAAGAAGAATTAAGTTAAAAACCTAGGAAATTTTTGATGATTTTCTAGGTTTTTGTTATTAATGTTTAGATTTGCAATTTATTCATTAAATATATTAAAATGTTGCAATTGCAACAGAAAGAACCCCAAATCCTGTTAAAATAAAAATAAGAGGTGAGAAAATGTACATAGTATTTATAGATGAATCGGGACAACCGGGAGGATATGATGAAGAAAGCCAAAAGTTAATAAAGGGAGCAACAAAATATTTTGTTTTATCGGGATTTATGATTGATGGAAATGAATTAATAAATGTTCAACAGAAGTTAAACCAAATAAAAATAAAATACAATTTAAGTATAGATACGGAAGCAAAATGGAATTCAAGTTATAGTGCATTAAGAATGACTTTAGAGGAATATAAAAATTATAAGATGGAAGTGTGCGAAATAATAGCTGAATACAAAAATTCAGTAGTTGGGATTGTAATGGATAAAGAAAAGTGTTACAAAGAGAAAAAAGGGATAAAAGATCATAACGATTTATACGCATATTCATTAAATCTTTTAATGGAAAGATTTTGTATGGAGATAACAGATAGACATGGAAGAAACACGGACGTACCGGTAATTTTATTTACAGATAGTAGGAAAAATGACAACAATAATAAATTAGATAAAGAATTGCAAATAGCATATAGAAGAGCTAAACAGATAGGCACTAAATATATAGGGTTTCCTAACTTCTCGGAAAGTATAGTTTTTGTAGATTCTAAATATTCATCAGGAGTACAATTGGCAGATTTTTGTGCTGGTGTAATATTTAAAAAATTTGAAAAAGGCAATAATGAATTTTTAAACATACTATCACCAGCTATAAGAACTCATAAAGGAAAGATGGATGGAGTAGGAATAAAGAGATTTTGAACAAAAAAGTAGGCGATGGAATTGGTTGACCAATTCGGCACACCAACTGTTGGTGCTACATCGCCTAATAATTTAATCTGTAACCATATTATACATGAATTCCTGAAAAAAGTCAATGGAATTCCAAAATTATCGGTTATATATATAGTATATGCAAAAAAATAAAAAATATTAAAATATAATGTATGTTATTTTTTAGCCAATAAACCATCAATATATCCATTAACAAGATTTTTATAATCTTCTGACAACATATCATATTTAGAAAGTAAAATAGCTTGATTATTTGTTAAATCTGTATGAGGCGCAGGGGTATCTGTAAAATCAAGAAGATAGTCAATTGAGCAATTAAAAAATTTAGCCATTTTTTTCAGTGAACTTATTGAGGGATTTGCAAGTCCTCTTTCATATTTACTAATTAATTCTTGACTAAAACCTAACATAATAGAGAGATTTATTTGTGTTTTACCGCATTTGTTTTCTTAATTTTGCTAAATTTTTCATAGGAAAAGGTTTATTGTTTCCTCCATCTAATTTTTTCATAATTTTAATCCTTTCAAAAAAATGTATTACTTATTGACAAATTATATGATTTTTATTGACAATAAAAGGAATAAATAATACAATTAAATATGAATAGATAATATAAACATGGGGGGAATTTTTTATGATATGGAAGAATAAGGATTTTAGAGGAATTACTTTAATTGCACTTGTAGTAACTATAGTGATTTTGCTTATACTGGCAGGAATAAGTATATCAATGCTAATTGGAAATAATGGATTAATTAGTAAAACCACAGAGAGTAAAACAAAAACGGATGAGGCTCAAGAAAAAGACGAAGTCAGTTTAGCGGTTATGTCTAGTCAAATGGAAGATGTAAATTCGTCGGAGATTACGCAAGATAATCTAGAAAAAGCATTAAAATCTCAGCTTGGAGAAAAAACAAAATTTACAGTCAAAGATAATGGAGATGGTAGTTTTACAGTTGTATTTGATGAGGGCAATCGCAGTTATTATATAGAAAAATCGGGAAAAATGATGGAAAATGATAAGATAATGAAAATAAGTACGGAAAGCGAATTAAGATTATTTAGAGATAATGTAAATAATGGAAATACATATAAAGGAATATATATTTATTTGACAAATGATATACACTTAAATATAAACGAAGAATGGCAACCAATAGGAATGTATTATGCATCAAATACATCAATTCAAGATGAAACAAATAATCCATTTAGTGGAACTTTTGATGGAAAGGGTCATATTATTGATGGATTAAAAATAACGTCTCCAGATAAAGGAATGGGATTGTTTGGATTGATTTCCAATGGAACTATAAAAAACTTAGGTATTGGGGAAAACTGCAATATAAATGGGGTAGGAAATTGTTCTGGCGGAATATGTGGATATGCATACGATGGTACAGTAATTGAAAATTGTTACAATAAGGCTACAATAATTGGCAGTGGACAACAAATTGGTGGAATAGCGGGACAGAATTGCTTTAATTCGCATATTATTAATTGCTACAACACGGGATATATATATTCCAAAGTGGGTTTGGTAGGGGGAATAGCAGGAAATAATAATCAGGGTGATATTAATAATTCGTATAATTCGGGCAATGTAAAAACTGATGGGAATACTATTGGTGGAATAAGTGGATTGGTTAACAATAAAATAAGTGATTGCTATAATACAGGAAATATTGAAAACAGTGGAAATTATGCTGGAGGAATAGCAGGATTATTATATGCAAATGATAGTGCAAAAATATGTAATTCTTATAATATTGGAAATATATCTTCAACTGTAGGTGGAAGTATTGCTGGAGGCGTATCACAAGGTAGTATAGAGAATTCATTTTATTTGGAAAGAAGAGTGAATGGCGAAAATGGTCCTATGATTAAAGGAACATATGTAAAAAATGATAGTGAGATAAAAAATATTTCCAGTGCTTTGGGAAATTCGTTTAAAAAAGATGATAATAACATAAATAATGGGTACCCAATATTATTGTGGCAATAAAATTATTAAAAATGTTTACTTCTATAAACTTTTGTGATATTATGACCGAAGGAAAAGGAGGTAACCCATATGGATTATTTAAAAGAATACAAAAAATGGTGCGAAAGCGATGAATTTGATCAAGCAACAAAGGAAGAATTATTAAAAATAAAAGATGACGAAAAAGAAATAGAAGACAGATTTTACAAAGAACTAGAATTTGGAACAGCAGGACTAAGAGGTGTAATTGGAGCAGGAACAAATAGAATGAACAAATACACTGTAGGTAAAGCAACACAAGGGCTAGCAAATTATATATTAAAAAGAGGAACTGAAAACAAAGGAGTAGCAATAAGCTTTGACTCAAGACGTATGTCACCAGAATTTAGTAAACAAACAGCATTAGTATTGAATGCAAATGGAATAAAAACATATATATTTGACCATTTAAGACCAGTACCAGAATTATCGTTTGCTGTAAGGGAATTGGGTTGTACAGCTGGAATAATGATAACAGCAAGTCATAATAAACCAAAATACAATGGATACAAAGTATATTGGGATGATGGTTCACAAATAATTGCACCAGTTGATAAAGACATAATGAGCGAAGTACAAAAGGTTACAGATTATAAATCAATAAAAGAAATATCAATAGAAGAAGCAAAAGAAAAAGGATTATATAATGTAATTGGAAAGGAAATTGATGATAAATATATAAATGAATTAAAATCAAGAGTGCTAAATCCTGAAATAGTTAAGGAAGAAGGAAAAAAGATAAAGGTAGTTTATACACCTCTTCATGGGGCTGGAAATGAAATGGTACAAAGAATTTTAAAAGAAATTGGACTTCAAAATGTATATGTAGTGCCAGAACAAGAAAAGCCAGATGGTAATTTCCCAACAGTAGATTATCCAAATCCAGAAGCAAAAGAAGCGTTTAAAATGGCGTTAGATTTAGCCAAAAAGGTAGATGCAGATATTGTTTTAGCAAATGATCCAGATGCAGATAGATTAGGAATTTATGCAAAAGACAGCAAAACTGGTGAATATATGGACTATACAGGAAATATGTCAGCTTTATTAATTGCGGAATATAGATTATCACAAATGAAAGAAAAAGGCATTTTACCTGAAAATGGAATGTTTGTATCAACAGTGGTTTCATCAAATCTTGCAAAGGCAATTGCAAAAGAATATAACTTAGATTTTAGAGAAGTTTTAACAGGATTTAAAAATATAGGAGAACAAATAAAAATAGAAGAACAAAAAACAAATGGTAAAAAATATGTATTTGGATTTGAAGAAAGCTACGGATGTCTAATTGGTGACTATGCAAGAGATAAAGATGGAATTTCTGCGGTTATGAGTTTATGTGAAGCAGGATGTTATTATATGTCTAAAAATATGACATTATGGGATCAAATGATTAATATCTACGAAAAATATGGATATTATAAAGAAGGGCAGGTCTCAATTGTTCTTGAAGGTGCAGAAGGTGCAGAGAAAATTAAAGAAATGATGGAAAATATGAGAAATAATTTACCTGACAAAATTGGAAGATATAAAGTTATCGAATTTAAAGATATTAAATTAGATATTGTTAAAAATATGATAACAGGAGAAATTAGAAAAACAGGACTTCCAACATCAAATGTTCTTTACTATGAACTTGAAAATGATGCATGGTGCTGTGTTAGACCTTCTGGAACTGAGCCTAAAATTAAGCTTTATATGGGAGTTAAGGCAGATAATATGGACAAGGCTGAAAAAGATTTAGAAGAGTTGAAAGAAGCTATGAGAGCTTTAGTAAAATAAAATTTAAAACATTGACTTTTTGTATTAAAATTGTTATAATCACTATTGTTGTGGTTATGTTCCTATAGCTCAGCAGGATAGAGCAGTCGCCTCCTAAGCGACCGATTGTGGTTCGAGTCCGCATAGGAACACCAAAATTAATACACTAAAGTAACATAAAAACCTCACTAAGAATACTATGTATAGAGTATTTAAAGTGAGGTTTTTGTATGGAAAATATAAAAAAAATTATAATTTTAATATTAATAATATTATTAGGAATTTTTATTATAACAATAATTAAATTTAATAAAAATAGAACTAATATAAAAACAGAAAATCAAATACAGCAAGATTTATCAGTAGACCCAATACAGCAAGTTACAATAAAAGAAGAAAAAATATTAGAAGAACAAGAGGTAGAAGACGAAGGTTTTGAGCTTCAAGGAGAAATAGCATATGAAGATGGAAAGGCCCAAAGTTGGAATTTAAAAACAACAGGAACACCAAAATTAACATATGTAAGTCAAATCGATAATAGATGGAAAAATCATCCATATACTATAATAAACAGTCCTAATCAAACCATTGGAACAAGTGGATGTGGAGTTGCTGCATCTGCGATGATAATTGAAAGCATTGTAGGAAATATATCTGTACCAGAATTAGCAGATACATTTGTTAAATATGGCTATAGATCTCCAAATAATGGTACGTACTGGTCTGTTTATAGAGCTGTTGCAGACGAATTTAATATTGAATATAGAGAGACGTCTAACTTTAGTGTTATGCTAGAATTGTTGAAAAATAATCATTATATTATAGCTTCTGTTGGAAATGGTTTATTTACTACTGGTGGGCACTATATAATGATTTATGGAATAGATGGAGAAAATTTAAAAATTTATGATCCTTATTTATATAAAGAAAAATTTAGTACCTCAACAAGAAGAGGAAAAGCATATATAAATGGAGATACAGTTTATTGTAGTAAGGAAAATTTTAAAAATTATGCGAATTATAAGAGATTTTTTTGCTATAAATATAATGAAAAAAATACCGCAAATAGTAGTAAAAAAACAGAGTATACAAAGTATGTAAAAGTGTCTAGTAGGTTAAATGTTAGAAATGGAGCAAGTAAGAACAATAAAATTGTGGGAAAATTAAATAATGGAACAAAAGTTACGGTATATGAGACAAGAGGAAATTGGAGTAAAATAGGAAATAATAGATGGGTGGCATCTAATTATTTAACAGAAAAAAATGTGGTATCTAAGAATCTAAATAGTCAATATAAAAGATTAAAATATAAAACATATTTGTATTCGAAATCAAATTTGACAGGAATTAAATATACCTATTTAGCAAAAACAAAGGTAAAAATAATTAAACATATTTCAAATAATGTTGACTATATTTATGTTGTAAAAACTGGAAGATATGCTTATATTAGAAGAAGTGCATACAATTAATTTTATTTGAATAAATTGACATTTATGTAATCCACTGGTATAATTATTGCGAATTAAGAAAAAGGAGAAAAAGTTTGCAAGAAAAAGAAAAATTTATGAAAATGGCTCTTAAGGAAGCTAAAAAAGCATATGAAAAATTAGAAGTACCTGTCGGAGCAATAATAGTTAAAGATGGAAAAGTAATAGCAAAAGCACATAATCAAAAAGAAACTAAATTCGATACAACAAAACATGCCGAAATACTTGCAATTCAAAAAGCTAGCAAAAAATTAAATTCTTGGAGATTAATAGATTGCGATATGTATGTAACATTAGAGCCATGTTCAATGTGTGCAGGTGCAATAATAAATTCCAGAATAAAAAATGTATATATTGGGGCACCAGATGAGAAAACTGGTGCCGTAGGCTCTGTGTTAAATTTATTTACAGATTATAAATTTAACCATAATGTGAATTTTGAAAAAGGAATATTGGAAAATGAAT
Source organism: uncultured Clostridia bacterium (assembly GCA_934167225.1). Lineage (GTDB taxonomy): Bacteria > Bacillota > Clostridia > TANB77 > CAG-508 > CAG-269. Next base: position 17,461 of record CAKPLD010000020.1, read on the forward strand.
GTAGATTTTTATTGCAAGATTTTTTTAAAAAATTAAGAAAAGAAAAATCTAAAAAAATTAGGGGGGATGTAGAATATGGCAAATCAAAGATTTAGTAAAAAAATATTAAATATTTGTATAATATGCATAATAATTGTTGCAATAATATTTACAGCTGTAATGCTTGTGTTAAATTACGACGAAAATGGGGAAACAAATATGCCTTTTAAAATTTCCAAAATATCAATAGTTTCCACAGTTAATGGACAAGATGTGGAAAACTCTGAGGCAAAATGGGATATAAATGTAATTCAAAATAATGATATTTATGTTTATATAGAAAAAAATAATGAATATAAAAAACAAGAAATAATAAAATCTGTAAAATTAGATAATATTACAATTGCAGAACAGCCTAAAGTTGGAGAAATAAAAATATATAAACCATCATCAAGTGATATAGCATTGTTTGAAAATATAGATGAAAATGCAGTGACGGAATTAGAGTTTAATGGAGCTAAATCAACTGATGCGAAAAAAATGGAAATATCTAATCAAGGTGGAGTTTTAAGTTTTAGATGTGCGAATAATAATATTGGCAGATATACATCAAATGATGATGGAGAAATTAGTTACAATAATTTAATAAGTAAATTAAATATGGAAGAAAGTAGTTTGATTTCAAAAATTAAATTTAATGTAACAATTACATTAAATTCTGGAAAAGTTTTTAGAGCAGATAATATAGAATTACAGGTTCCAAATGAAGGAATTGCAAAAGATGGAACGGTTGGACATGAATATACAGATATGGAAAGTGTTATTTTTAAAAGAATTGAAAACTAGGTACTATTCACAGATATTAAAACCGGTTCGAATTAGAATAATTATTAATTTTTGGGGGATTAACGGCTCAATACGGAC
>CAKPLD010000021.1 GCA_934167225.1 uncultured Clostridia bacterium
TTTATATTATTTGCAAATGTATAAATATTTTCAGAATAACTTGTTGTATATTGAATTGCAATTTCTACTGGAACTTCGCCATTTTTTTCAATATATATTGGTTTGGCATTTATTTTTTCTTTATTTTTATTTAAATATTCAACAAAAGAAATAAGACCACCTTCAAAACAAAATTCTGAACGTTTTGGTTCTTCCCCTCTTTGATCTTCGATATTGATTTTTAAACCTTTTGTTAAAAATGCAATTTCTCTAAACCTTGTCTCTAATGTACTAAAATTATATTCTGTTGTTTCAAAAATTGTATTATCAGCTAAAAACCTTACCTTTGTTCCTGTTTCTGTTGTATCTCCTATTTTTTTGATTGGCTGAACAGTTTTTCCTCTTTCAAATTTCATTGTATAAATTCCGCCATCTCTTTTAACTGTTACTTCTGTCCATTCTGATAACGCATTTACAACAGAAGCTCCAACTCCATGAAGACCTCCTGCTACTTTGTATCCACTATCTCCACCAAATTTTCCACCTGCATGAAGAACTGTATAAACAGTTTCCAATGTAGATAGTTTTGTTTTAGGGTGAATTTCTACTGGAATTCCTCTACCATTATCTGTTACACATATTATATTTCCTTTTTCAATTACTACATCTATTTGAGTACAATATCCAGCTAATGCTTCATCAACACAGTTGTCCACAATTTCATATACTAAATGATGAAGGCCTCTGACTGATGTACTACCTATATACATACCAGGTCTTTTTCTTACGGGTTCAAGCCCTTCAAGAACTTGTATCTGTTCAGCACCATACTCGTGTTCATATTTTTCCATTATGTTGTCCATCCTTTCTTCGTAAACTACATCTTATATAATAATTGTAATTTTGAAATTTGTCAAATAGTTTTTTTATTTTTCTAAAAAAATTTCTCCATTATTCACTCTAAAAATTTTTGCATCAAGACCATTTAGTAATAATTTATCAGTACAAGTTATAATAACTTGAGTATCTTTTATATTTTCCATAAAATTATTTCTTCTTTTTTCATCAAGTTCAGACATAAAATCATCAAGCAATAAAATTGGATTTTCACCAATCTCATCTGCAATAACCTGCAACTCAGCTATTTTTAAAGATAAAATTGCAGTTCTATGTTGCCCTTGAGAACCATATACATTTACCAAAATATCATTAATAAAAATTTGAAAATCATCCCTATGAATACCTCTAGTTGTATAACCTTTAATAATATCCAATTTTTTTCGTTCTTTTAAAAATTCTTTAAATTTATTTTTATCTAAACAATCACTAATATATTCTATTTTTATATTTTCTTTATTTCCTGTAATATTTTTATGAATAATATTTATTTTTTCTTTTAATTTTTCAATAAATTCATTTCGATAATTTGAAATAATATTCCCATAATTAATTAATTGTTCATCCCATAATTCTAATAAATTTTCATTTGCATTTTCTAATTTTATTTTTTTTAAATAATTATTTCTCTCATCCAAAGCTTTTTTATATAAACCAACTGCATGCATATAATTAGGTCTTAATTGGCTTATCATAATATCCAAAAATTTTCTTCTATTTTGTGGTCCGCCTTTTAAAATATTTATATCATCAGGTGTAAAAATTACTGTATTTATATTTCCCAATAAATCACTTAATTTTTTTATTTTAATTTTATTAATATTTATATTTTTTTTATTAGAAATTACAATTTCAATATTTCCATCTCTATCAGATTTATGAAAATCTACTTCTATTTTAGCAAAATTTTTTCCAAATTTAATTAATTCACTATCTTTCGAAACTCTAAAAGATTTTCCAATACTGCTCAAAAATACAGATTCAATAATATTGGTTTTTCCTTGTGCATTTTCTCCATAAAAAATATTAATATTTTTATTTAATTTAATTTTTTGATCCTCATAATTTCTAAAATTATTTATTTTCAAGTTTTCTATCCACATATTATCCTCACATTGTTAAAAATCTACCAAATTTTTTCAATTTTATAGATTATATTACGATATAATCTTATATAAAAATACAAAATTGAATTATTTTATACTATTTTTCTTTTTTATACTTTTTTTTTCTAATTTATTCTATTTTTATCTATTTATTTTAATTTTATTAAAAATTATTTTATAAATAAAATTTATTTATAAAAAATATAAAAATGGCTTATTTTCGATTCTCGCAAGCCGTTTTTTTAAGATAAACTAAAAAAATCCCCAATTTATCCCCAATTTGTTAAAACATTGTGGATAACATGTACAAAAAAATCTAAAAAAAGACCCAAAATTAAATTTTTGAGCCATTTTTCACAATTTTTACTCACCTTTTAGTCTAATTGGTAAAATCATATAAACATAATCATTATTTTCAACAGATTTTATTAAACATGGCGATACATTTGTTCCAAATTCCACATAAATTTCTTCTTCATCAATAGCTTTTAAACTATCTAGGAAATATTTTGGGTTAAATCCAACTTCCAAATTCTTTCCTTCTGTTGAAATAAATACTTCTTCTTTAGCATCTCCTGTTTGATTTGTACATAAAATTGTTAACTTTCCAATATCAACAGTAACTTTTACAGGGTATTTCTTCTCTTTTTCAATACTAGACGAAGAAATTAAGCTAATTCTTTCAAAACTATTTTGTAAAGCTTCTTTTTCAACTCTTATTCTTGTTTGCCAAGAATTTGGAATTACAGTTGAATAATTTAAAAACTCCCCATCTAAAATTCTAGTTACAATTTTACAGTTTTCCATTTCAAAAACTGCTTGATTTTTTGAAACCCCAATTTTTATAGGTTCAAAAGAATCTGTTAAAATTTTATTTACCTCGTTTAAAGTTTTTGCTGGAATAACAGCTTTAAAATCATTTACAGGAACTGGTATATTTATAGTTCTTAAAGCTAGTCTAAATCCATCAATTGCAACAACATTTAATTTATTATTTTTAATTTCAAATAAACATCCAGTAAATATTGGTCTATTTTCTTCAGTACTAACTGCAAAAATTGTTTTTCTAATCATATTTTTCAAAGCACTTTGCTCTAAACTAATTGAATTTTCAATTTCTATTTTTGGTAATTCTGGAAATTCATCAGGATTCATAGTAGCAAGTTTATAAAGTGCTCCTTCACACTCTATTGTTAATAAATTGTTTTCGTTTACACTTATATTTATTTCTGTATCTGGTAATTTTCTAATAATTTCAGTAAACATTGTAGCATTTACAACTGTACTTCCTTGTTCTATAACTTCACATTGCATTGTATATTCAATACCTAATTCTAAATCATAGGTAGTTAACTTTATTTCATTATCATTTGTTTGAATAAGTATACCCTCTAATATAGGCATTGTTGTTTTAGAAGCAACTCCTTTTACTACGGAATTCAGTGCTTTTATAATTTTATCTTTGTAACAAACGAATTTCATAAAAAAATCATCCTTTCTCTTAGTATATTTATTTATAATATTAATATAATATTTATAGTAGTAGTAGTAGTAGGTGCTGTGGAAACTGTGGAAAACTATGTGGAAACATTGTGTCCGTAGTATTTAGACTATGGATAATTCTGTGGATAACTAGGGGTAGTTATCCACAGTTTCCACATTCATGTGTGGAAAAGTAGTTATCCACATGTTATCAACACCTTTTCCACAGGTAGTATGTGGATAACTAACCAAGCTTTTCCGTAAGAAGAGAAAGCTTGTGTACAATCGAACGAAAATTTTTCCAAACATAGATTTTAAAAATTGACTTCAATATACTTAAATATAAAGTAATTTTTAATCTTCCACATTTAGTATAATGTTTTTCACACTTTCCACAATTAACTTGGTATTTGTTTTTTCTTTAATTTCTTTTGCAATTTTTTTATAAGCATGCATTACTGTTGAGTGATCTCTTTTCCCAAAATCTATCCCAATCTGTGGAAAACTCATATTAGCAACTTCCCTACATAGATACATTGCGATTTGTCTTGGAAATGCTATATCATTTGACCTTTTGTCTCCAGCTAATTCTTTTTTATCAATACTAAAATATTTAGCAACAGTTTCTTGAATGTATTCTGATGATATTACTTTTTCTTTTTTAGATATAAATTCATTAATTACATTTTCGGCAAGTTCTATTGTAATAGGACTGTGTGTAAGTGAAGCTCTTGCAACTATTTTATTAAATACACCTTCTAATTCACGAATGTTTGAATCTATTTTTGTTGCTATATCCGCTAAGATTTCATCATCGATAATAATACTTTCATCTAAAGCCTTTTTTCTTAAAATTGCTACTCTTGTTTCATAATCAGGACATGAAATATCTGCTAAAAGTCCCCATTCGAACCTTGATTTTAAACGTTCTTCAAGAAAAGGCAAATCTCTTGGTGGTTTATCACTTGAGATAATTATTTGTTTTCCATTTTCATATAAAGTGTTAAATGTGTGGAAAAACTCTTCCTGAACTCTTTCTTTTTTTGCAATAAATTGAATATCATCAATTAAAAGAGCATCTGCAGAACGGTATTTATTTCTAAATGGATCATTTTTTCCTTCTCGTATAGAATTTATCAAATGATTTGTAAACTTCTCTGATGTTACATATACTATGTTCATAGAACGATTATTTTGCAAAATTCTATTCCCAACAGCTTGCATAAGATGAGTTTTTCCAAGTCCAACACCACCATAAATAAATAGCGGATTGTATGTTTTGGCAGGATTATCACCAACAGCTAAAGCTGCAGCATGGGCAAACCTATTGTTGTTACCTACTACAAATGTTTCAAATGTGTATTTGGGATTTAGAGTTTGATTTGAATAATCGATTTCTTCTTTGTCATTTGATGATGAAATAATTTCATTGCTATTTGCATCTGTTGGAGTATTTTTTTCAAGTAAATTTACAGAAAAAGTAAAATTTCTATTTGTTATATCTTGAAGAGCGTTTAAAATAAGACTTGAATATCTATGTTCTAGCATATCCTTTTTGTATATTGTATCTGTTTGAAATACAATATTGGAATTATCTATAGATTCTATTTTTAAAGTTTTAATATATGTTGAAAAAAATAGATCAGTCATTTCTGGCTCTAGTTGTTTACGTATTTGCTCCATCAAGTCGTCTTTATCTAAATCTAACATAAAACATCTCCTTTCTTAAAAAAATATATATTAATAAAAAATGTAACAAATTATGTAGAATTGATGTACTTATTTTTACGAAAAGTTATCCACAAAGTTATCCACAGGTGTTGATAAGTCTGTAATATTTCAGTAAAAATTGCCATAAATTCCGAACATAAATTTATATCTTAAAAGCTAGTAGGCGTAAGGCTTTTGGATTTTTTACAAAAACAAAAAAGCTTTGTAAAATTTATACACAATGGCTGTGAATAAACTGTGGAAAACTTGTGGATAACCTGTGCATAACTTTTTCGAAATTTACATTTTTTTGAAATTATAATAATAAAAAAGTTATACAACATTTTCAGCGAAAATGCAACAAAATTTATAAAAAATGTGCAAAAAAACCTTGGAAATCCCTATTTCCTTAAGCTGTTTAAAAAAAATATGAATTTTCATTGACTTTTTTTGAAGTTTGAGATATAATATTTTCACTTGCGTTTTTAACGAAACAGAAGACGTATGTAAAATAAAAAATATATATAAAATATATAAAAAAATTAAGTGGAGGTGTTTTAAACATGAAAAGAACTTTTCAACCAAAAAAGAGACAAAACAAAAAAGTACATGGATTTTTTGCTAGAATGTCAACAAGAGCTGGAAGAAACGTATTAAAAGCAAGAAGAGCAAAAGGAAGAAAAAGATTATGTGCTTAATTTTAACACACATTTGGGCTAATATAAGCTAAAAAAAATTCTAAAAACAGAATAAAATGCTTAATTAGCCAAAGGATGTGAAAAAAATGAAAACAACAAAAATGTTAAAAAAGAACTATGAATTTAAGCAAGTATTAACAAAAGGAAAATACTATTCAGGAAATTATATCAAAGCATATATAATAAAAAACTATAAACAAAACAATCTTTTAGGACTAGCAATAAGTACAAAAGTGCGGAAAAGCACATCAAAGAAACAGAATAAAAAGGTTACTAAGAGAAAGTTACAAAAATATGGAAGATAGTCTGAAAAAAGGTTACAGCATAGTATTTCTAATAAAAAAAGAAGTTGATACAGTAGAAATAGAATACAAAAAAATAGAAAAAGATATGTACAAAATAATGAAAAAAGCTGAAATCATAGTAATGGAATAGTAATGAAAACAATATTAATAAAAATAATCAACTGGTATCAAAAAAATATATCATTATGGTTAGAAAGTAAAAATGTAAGGTGTAAATATTATCCAACTTGTTCAGAATACACAAAACAAGCAATAAAAAAATATGGAGCCTTAAAAGGAATATGTTTAGGAAGTATTAGAATTTTAAAATGCAATCCATTTTCAAAAGGAGGATATGATCCTTTAAAATAACACATATTCCGTAAAAGTGGAGGGAGTGTATGATATCTTTTTTTGCAAACTTGTTTGGATATGTTTTAAACTTTTTGTATGAATTTATAGGAAATTATGGATGGGCAATAATACTTTTTTCAGTATTAGTAAAAATACTAATGCTCCCAATTTCAATAAATCAGCAAAAAACAATGAAAAAAAGTCAAAAAATAAATGACGAAATGAAACAAATTCAATTCAAGTATAAAAATGACCCTGAAAAATTAAACCAAGAAGTAATGGCATTATACAAAAGGGAGAAATTAAGCCCATTTTCAGGATGTTTTAGTGCAATAGTACAGATAATATTGTTATTTGCAGTGTTTTATTTAGTTCGTTCACCACTTACATACATGAAAAAAGTAGATTCAGGAATAATTGAAAAAATGGAATCAGTTGTTCAAGAGCAAGGAAGTACAAGCAATTATAAAGAAATTGCAGTAATAAATTACATGAACAAAATAGAAAACGAAAACAGCGTAAGTGAAGAACAAAACGAAAACCAAGAGCAAACAAACAATGAAGAGAATAACGAAAATACAGAAAATGCAGAAAGCGACACATTTAACATAAAAGATTACAAAGATCAAGCATACATAAACATGAATTTTCTAGGGCTAGACCTAAGCAAGGTACCAACAGAAGATTTAGGAGATTTTAAAGTACTTATAATTCCAGCTTTGTATGTAATATCATCATTTATATCTATAAAATTATCAACAAATTCAACAAACAAAAAGCAAAAAGACGAAAAATTAATTGGTGATGGAAAAGAAACAAAGGTAGAAGAAGAATACGATGCAATGGAACAAGCAAATAAAAGTATGTCATGGTTTATGCCATTAATGTCAATATCAATTGCATGTATAGCACCATTAGGACTAGCATTATATTGGCTAATAAACAACATTTTAATGATTTTCGAAAGATTATTCTTAAATAAATTTTTTAAAGATGAAAAAGAGGAGGCAAAAAATAATGCCTAAGAACAGTATTATTTCAGAAGGAAACACAACAAATGAAGCTATAGAAAAAGGCTTAAAAATACTTAATGTTTCTAAAAACATGGTAAATATAAAAATTCTAGAAAATGAACAAAAAAGAAGCTTTTTCAGTATTTTAGCACCAAGAGTAGTTAAAGTTGAATTAACACTAAAAGAAGAAAAAGAAGAACACAAAGAAAGCTCTTCAGCAAAACACAACACAAAAAGGGAAAAACAACAAGTATCAACAGAAAAAATAGAAAAAGCAGAAAAAAATGTAAAAGCATTTTTAGATGAATTACTAACAAAACTAGGAAATGATACAAAATATGAAATAAAAAAAGACGAATACGGCCTAGAAGTTTCTATTGAAGGAGCAGATGCAGTAGTGCTTATTGGTTATAGAGGAGAAACATTATATGCACTTCAAACACTACTATCATCAATAGCAGGAAAAGGCTTAGACGAAAAAATAAGAGTAGTGCTAGACATAGGAAACTACAAAGAAAAAAGAGAAAAAACTCTAGAAAACCTAGCATTAAAACTTGCAAAATCAGTAGAAAAAACAGGAAAACCTGTAAAATTAGAGCCAATGCAAGCATATGAAAGAAAAATAATTCATTCAGCCTTGCAAGAATCAAAAACAGTTAAAACCGAAAGTATTGGCGAAGAACCAAGAAGACGAGTTGTAATAAGTTTAAAATAAAAATAACTAAATAAAAAATCAGAAGTCAAAGTTCCGATTTTAATCGCAAAAGATTAATGGGATTTTGACTTATTTTTTTGCTACTGCTCCTCATTTGGGGACGGTTCTCTATTGGGGATTCCCCATTTGGGGACGGTTCTCTATTGGGGAGGGAGCAGGTAAAAAGGAGGAGAAATTTTATGAGTACAATAGCATCAATCTCTACGGCTCCGCGGGATTGGAGGAATAGGAATAATTAGAATGAGTGGAGATAAAACATTTGAAATTTTGAGCAGAATATTTATTGCAAAACATCCAAAAGATATATCCGACATTCCAGGATATACTATGCAATATGGGTATATTGTGGATAGTGATAAAATAGTTGATGAGGTGTTGGTATCGTATTTTAAAGCACCGAAAAGTTATACAACAGAGGATATGTGTGAAATTAATTCACATGGTGGAAATGTTATTATGAGAAAGATACTGCAATTATGCCTTAAGAATGGAGCAGAGCTTGCAGAGCCAGGGGAATTTACAAAAAGGGCCTTTTTAAATGGAAGAATAGATTTGTCACAAGCAGAGTCTGTAATTGATATTATAAATGCAAAATCAGACAGAGAAGCGAAAGAAGGAATTAAGCAGTTGGAAGGCTTTTTGGCCACATCAATTAGAAATATAAAGGACGAAATTCTTGGTGTTATGACAAATATAGAAGTTTCTATTGATTATCCAGAATATGATACACCTGAGGTGTTAGAAGATGATTTAAGAACCAAATTGAATGACGTTGCAATAAAATTAAAAAAATTAGAGAAATCATTTGATAATGGCAAATTAATAAAAGAAGGCATAAAAACAGCTATAATAGGTAAGCCAAATGCTGGAAAGTCTTCACTTTTAAATGCCATTTTAAAAGAAGATAGGGCAATTGTAACAGAATATGAGGGAACAACACGTGACACAATAGAGGAATTTGTAAATATTAATGGAATTCCGTTAAAATTGGTTGATACAGCGGGAATAAGGAAAACGGAGAATGAAGTTGAAAAAATAGGAATTGAAAAGTCAATTAAATACGCAAAAGAAGCAGATTTAGCAATTGTTATAATTGATGGAAGCAAGAGCTTAAGTAAGGAAGACATGGAAATTTTGAATATTGTAAATCCAGAAAAAACAATAATTATATTAAATAAAATGGATTTGGAACAAAAAATAGATAGTTCTACAGAGGAAATTTCAAAATTTGATAATATTATAAAAATATCAGCATTAAAAAAAGAAGGAATCGAACAACTTTATGACAAAATAAGTAATTTATTTAATTTAAATAAAATAAATGTAGATAATGATGTTGTAATTACAAATGAAAGGCATAAAAATCAAATTCAAAAGGCTGGTCAAAATTTAGAAAAAGCTATTCAAAGTTTAAATATGAATATGCCAATTGATATTATTGCCATTAGTTTAAAAGATGTTTTAAGTAATCTTGGAGAAATTACAGGAGAGGAAGCAAGTGAAGAAATTATAAATGAAATTTTTGCAAGATTTTGTTTAGGAAAATAGCTGGGCGGTGACACATGAAAATCCAAAATAAAGGATTTTGACAAATAAAACGATAAGAATATTACAAAAAAGAGAAAACATACGAAAATGGATTCTGAAGCTAATAAAAGAAAAATGATATAAAAAGATATTGGAGCAAATAAAAGAAAAAATGATACAAAAAGATATTGAAACAAATAAAAGAAAAAGCGATACAAAATGATTTTGGAAATAACCACAAAAAAGAAAATAACAAAAATAAAAAAAGCAATAAAAGGAAAAACAGTGAAATTACCATAAAAGCAAAACAAAACAAGTGTTCTTGTTCCACGGTAAAAAAATGGAAAAATATGGTATAGCCAAATAGACTAAGTACACTCAACTGTACACATACAAAGATTTAAAAAAATAAAAAGGAGGAATGTTCCACGATGAGTTATGTAGCAGGAGAATATGATGTAGCAGTAATTGGTGCAGGTCATGCCGGATGTGAGGCAGGTTTAGCATCAGCAAGAATGGGAATGAAAACATTAGTGTTTTCAATAAGTTTAGAGGCAGTTGCAAATATGCCTTGTAATCCACATATAGGAGGAAGTTCAAAAGGTCACTTAGTAAGAGAAATAGACTGCCTTGGTGGAGAAATGGGAAAAAATATTGACAAAACAATGATTCAAATAAAAATGTTAAACACATCAAAAGGTCCAGCAGTGCATTCTTTAAGAGCACAAGCAGATAGAAAAAGATACCAAATGGAAATGAAACATACTTTAGAAAAACAGGAAAATCTTGAATTAAAACAAGCAGAAATTGTAAATATTGAGGTAGAAAAAGGAAAGGTCAAATCACTAGAAACAGATGTAGGGGCAATATACAATGTAAAAAATATTATTATAGCAACAGGTACATATTTAGAAGGAAAAATTTTTATAGGTGACTATTCAAAAGAAAGTGGACCAGATGGCGTTTTCCCAGCAAATAAGCTTGCAAAATGTCTTGAAAGACTAGGTGTAAAATTAATTAGATTTAAAACAGGTACACCAGCCAGAATTAATAGAAAAAGTATAGATTTTAGCAAAATGGAAGTGCAAAAAGGAGATGACAATATAATACCATTTTCTTTAGATGACGAAGTAAAAGACTTTGAACAGCAAGATTGCTATTTAACCTATACAAATGAAAAAACACACAAAATAATAAAAGAAAATTTACACAGATCGCCATTATATGCGGGTAAAATTGAGGGAACAGGCCCAAGATATTGTCCATCTATAGAAGACAAAGTGGTAAGATTTAGTGATAAACCAAGACACCAAGTTTTTATAGAACCAATAGGTCTTGATACAGACGAAATGTATGCTCAAGGAATGAGTTCATCTCTTCCAGAAGATGTGCAAATTGCAATGTATAGAACTTTACCAGGCTTAGAACATTGCGAGTTTACGAGACCTGCTTATGCAATTGAGTATGATTCTATTGACCCTTCAAAATTAAAATTATCATTGGAATATAAAGACATAGATGGGCTATTTTTTGCAGGTCAAACAAATGGCACATCTGGATACGAAGAAGCTGCGTGCCAAGGATTAATTGCAGGAATTAACAGTAGCTTAAAGATAAAAGGAAAAAATCCTGTTATTTTAGATAGAACACAAGGTTATATTGGTGTTTTAATTGACGATATCGTTACAAAAGGAACAAATGAACCATATAGAATGATGACTTCTAGAGCAGAATATAGGCTTTTACTTCGCCAAGATAATGCAGATTTAAGATTAACAGAAATTGGACACGAAATTGGGCTTATATCTGATGAAAGATATGAAAAGTTTTTACAAAAAAAGGCTAATATACAAAAAGAAATGGATAGATTGAAAAAAACGATTGTAAAACCTAATGAAAAAGTAAATGAATTTTTAAAAGAAAAAGGCACAACACCACTTGTTACAGGTTCCAAATTATCAGAATTATTAAAAAGAACAGAAATTAGGTATAAAGATTTGGCACAAATTGATGATAATATGCCGGAACTTTCAAGCCAAGAAAAAGAAGAAGTGGAAATTCAGATTAAATATGAAGGATATATAAAAATGGAAGAGGAGCAAGTAGCCAAATTTAAGAAAATGGAAAGTAAGACTCTTTCTGAAGATATTGTTTATAAAGACATAAAGGGCTTAAGCTTAGAAGCAAGGCAAAAACTAGATGCCATAAAACCATTATCAATTGGCCAAGCCTCAAGAATTTCAGGGGTTTCGCCGGCTGATATAAATGTTCTTTTAATTTATTTACAAATGAAAAATTAAAATATGAAAGGAGTTTGGCAATGGATAAATATTTTTATGAAAAAATGAAAGAATTATTGAATAAAATTAATGTAGATATAAATGATACACAAATAGCAAAATTTTATAATTATATGAATTTACTTATAGAATGGAATGAAAAAATAAATTTAACAGCTATAATAGAGCAAAATGAAATTATTTTAAAACATTTTGTAGATTGTCTTACAATTCAAAAATATATGGAAAATAATAAAAAGATTGTAGATATTGGTACAGGAGCAGGTTTTCCGGGAATTCCACTTGCTATAATGAATGAGAAAAATAATTTCGTACTAGTTGATTCTTTAAATAAAAGAATAAATTTCTTAAATGAAGTTAAGGATAATTTGGATTTAAAAAATATTACTGCAATTCATTCACGAGCAGAAGAATTTGACCAAAACAAGGCATATAGAGAAAAGTTCGATATTGCGGTATCTAGAGCAGTTGCAAATTTGAGTGTATTATCCGAATATTTACTTCCAGCAGTTAAGGTAGGAGGAAAGGTTATTTGCATGAAAGGAAGCCAAATTGAAGAGGAACTAAATGAAGCAAAATTTGCATTAAAAGAGTTAGGTGGATGTGTGAAGTATAGAGATGAATTTTGTTTGCCTGGAACAGATATGAAGAGAAATGTTATTATTATTGAAAAAATTAAAGAAACACCAAAAAAATATCCTAGAAAAGCAGGTACTCCTGCAAAACAACCTTTAAAATAGATTTTTTTGTTGTATTTGAAGTAAAATGAGTAAGTTCATTTTGCTTCTTTTTTTTCAAAGGCAAATCGCTGTATTTTTTTGTGGAACAATGTTTAGGGTGTTCGGTTTCCGTAATGTTGGGAGGATATTTTTGTCGAATAATGTCGAAAGGATCCTCACAGGTTGACAGAGGTGGATATTTCAACAAAATTAAACGAAAAGATATAAAATCATGGTAGAAATAAATTAATAATCTTATTTATAGATAGTATAATTTAATTTTGTTACTATTCACGGCTATTAAAACTGGTTCGAATTAGAATAATTATTAATTTTGGGGGGATTAATGTGTGATTGAAGGACTTTTAGAGCTTATTAGCAGAATTTTTGGAAAGAGTTCATGCTCCGCCATGGAAGGGTGCCAAAAATAATGCTTATAAGCTCTTAAAGTCCGTATTGAGCCGTTAATCCCCAAAAAATTAATAATTATTCTAATTCGAACCTACTCTACAATTTTAAAGCTGTGATTTGTAACTTTAATTTTATTAAGAATTGTAAATTTTAAAAATTTTGTATTGACATATTTGGAATATTTGTATATTATTAAATATGTTAAAAGAAAACTAGATAGAAAAGAGTTAACATAAAAAACGTAGTAGAGATAAAAACAAAATGGAGGGAGTAAATTGGGAAAAATAATATCAGTAGCAAATCAAAAAGGAGGAGTTGGTAAAACAACAACAACAGTGAATTTAAGCACAATACTAGCAAAAAAAGGAAAAAAAGTATTGCTTATAGATACAGATCCACAAGGAAATGCAACAAGTGGACTAGGAATTGAAAAGGAATCAGACTTATCAACATATGATTTGTTAATAACAGACGTATCAGCAGAAGACATAATACAAGAAACAGCGATAAAAAATTTATATATAACTCCTTCTAATATGAATTTGGCAGGTGCGGAAGTACAATTAGTTTCGATGATGTCAAGAGAACAGAGGATGAAAGAAAAGTTAGATGTCATAAAAGGCCAGTTTGACTATATTTTAATAGATTGTCCACCATCTTTAGGACTAATCACATTAAATGCATTCACAGCATCAGATAGTGTATTAATACCGGTACAATGTGAATACTATGCATTAGAAGGATTAGGACAACTCTTAAACACAGTAGAGCTAGTAAGAAAGCACTTAAACAAAAATTTATATGTAGAAGGTGCATTGTTAACAATGTATGACATAAGAACAAATCTTGCAAACCAAGTAGTTAGAGAGGTTAAGAGATTTTTCCAAAACAAAGTATATAAAACAGTTATACCAAGAAATGTAAAGGTAAGTGAAGCACCAAGTTATGGAATGCCTATAACAATATATGATCCAAAATCAAAAGGAGCAAGAAGTTACGAAAAATTTACAAAAGAATTTTTAAAATGGAATGAATTAGAACAAAAGGCAAGAGCCTCAAGATAAAAATAAAATAGGAAGGAATGGTACAAATGGTAAAAAAGACGGGACTTGGAAAAGGACTAGACGCATTATTTTCGATGCCAGTAGTAGAAGAAGAAACAAAACACGAAGGAGATGGGCTAAAAACACTAAAATTGGTTGATATAGAGCCAAACAGAGAGCAACCAAGAAAAAATTTTGATGAAGAATCAATTGCAGAACTTTCAGAATCAATAAAAATGTATGGAGTAATTCAGCCAATAGTAGTTACAAAAAAAGAAGGATATTATGCAATAATTGCAGGAGAAAGAAGATGGAGAGCCGCAAAAAAAGCAGGTTTAACAGAAATTCCTGCAATAATAAGAGAAGATGATGATAAAAAAAATAAAGAAATATCCCTAATAGAAAATATGCAAAGAGAAGACCTAAATGCCTACGAAAAAGCAGCAGGAATAAAAGCTTTAATGGAAGACTACAACATGACACAAGAAGAAATTGCCAAAGTATTAGGAAAAGGAAGAAGCAGTATAGCAAACTCAGTAAGAGTTTTAAATTTATGTCCAGAAGTTCTAGAATTTGCAAAACAGGGAAAACTAACAGAAGGACACTGTAAAGCCCTACTTGCAATTACAGACCCCAAGAAGCAACTAGAAATGGCTAAAAGAATGATAGAAAGAGGCGATTCTGTAAGGCAAGCAGAAAAGAAAATACATCATCAAAAAAATAACAAAAATACAGCAGAAAAATATGCAGTGGTATATAAAGACATAGAAGACAAATTCCAAGGATTTTTTGGAACAAAAGTAAAAATTGATGCAGGAAGACGTAGTGGAAAAATAATAATAAAATACACAAATAATGATGATTTAGAAAGAATACTTGGTTTGATAAAACAATAAGAAACTAGGAGGAAAAATTTTGAGTTTTTTACATAGTGATTTATTTTTAATAATAATACTTATATTAAATATATTTTTATTAATAATGTCAGTAATAAGTAATATAAGAATAAAAAATATTCATAATAAAGATAAAATTTTTATGGAAAAATTAGGAAACGGAAGTAACATAAAAGAAGATCTAGATGTATATATGAGGAGAGTTGGAAACACAGAAGAAGAAATAAGAAAGCTTTCCTTATATTACAAAGAGCTAGACGAAAAATCTAAAAAAAGTCTACAAAAAGTAGGAATTGTAAGATACAATGCCTATAAAGACACAGGAAGCGATTTAAGTTTTGCGGTATGTATATTAGATGAAGAAAACAATGGAGTAGTATTTAATGGAATATATTCAAGAGATATGTCAAATATATATGCTAAGCCAATTGAAAAAGGTTTATCTAAATATAAAATAACTCCGGAAGAACAAGAAGCAATAAATAGAGCGATGGCTTAAAATTATATATTTCTATGTTACATAATAACATTTTAAATAAAAAAAATTCCTAAAATAAAAGTGGCCGAAGCTTTGATACAAGTGGATTTAAAAAGGTCTGAAAAGTTTTTATAAAAAATAACGTAAAACTATTGACAAATTCACATTTTATATGATAATATATTTTATGTTGTTAGCGAAAGCCACAATTTCTGGAGAGGTGGTCGAGTTGGTTTATGGCACCAGTCTTGAAAATTGGCGTAGGTTTGTAGCCTACCGTGGGTTCGAATCCCACCCTCTCCGCCAAAATAACGTAGAAAAATTGTCATAAAGCAATCTTCTACGATTTTTTTATAATTTAATATATACAATTTGGAGAAATACCCAAGTGGTGAAGGGGACAGTTTGCTAAACTGTTAGGTCGAGTAATCGGCGCGAGGGTTCGAACCCCTCTTTCTCCGCCAGAAAGCGTTATGATTACGCAGGAAAAAACACATTAAGGAAAATTGCTTTCTTAATGTGTTTTTTTGATAAATATGTAATTCTTTTAATATAAGTGCACGATATGAAGATTATAAAAACGAATTTTATGAGAAATGCACAAAAGACTATACCCTTGAACCAATAAAAATATTGAGGAGGTTAGGTCATGGCTAAAAGAAAAATTGATATAGATGTTTTAACAAATGTAAAAAGATACGTTGACGAAATATCTAAACATTATAGTATTAGAGAAGTATATTTATTTGGTTCATATGCAAAGGGAACAAATCATGAAGATAGTGATATAGATATAGCAATTATTGTTAATAGTGATAGCAATGTTTTTGATTTAATGGTTGAGCTTATGATGCTTACACAAGATATTGATTTAAGAATAGAACCACACCCAATAAAAGTAAAAGATTTTGAAGAGGGGAATCCTTTTGTCCAAGAAATAATTAATACCGGAATAAAAGTGGCATAATAAATGTTTGGGGGTAGATTATGAAAGTTATTTATCCAGTATTATTTTGAAAATCGTATGTCGATAATTTTTGAAAATTGTATTGACAATATTATGTAAATCTGATAAAATATATCAATATGTAGACAATAGTCTGCAAAGATTATATTTAGGAGGCGTATATAGTTATGGAAGATTCAATCCATACTGCATCTAGGGCACGGCTAACTAAGAAGCTGGAAGAGGCCAAGAAAGGCGATTTCTCTGTATAAAAGTCAATACCAAAATGACCAAAAAAAGGAAAATAATTTTTACCAATTTCGACACCGAAAAATCATCTGCTA
>CAKPLD010000022.1 GCA_934167225.1 uncultured Clostridia bacterium
TATCTTGAAAAAGGAAGGATGGTGTGGTATGATTAGTATTGTAAAAAAGAAAAACAAAATAAACGAGAAATTACTCTTATAAATGATAAAATAAAAGTAACTCTCTAAAATTGAATGGGCTTGTAGTTTGAATGCTATAAAACTTGAACACAAAATGATATTTGAAGGTTGTTTAAGAATTATAGAACATACAAACTTAGCGTATGTAGAACCACATAGAGTAATCATTAAAGATAAGTTATTTTTATTCTTTAATGAACACAATTACTTTTATGTGGGGGATTTAAAGACTAAATATCCTTTATCTCAATTAAAAGACTACATATCAAAAGCTACTTAAATTTTAGAGTTTTTTTGTATTTGAATTTATATAAGTAGCTTTCCATTCAGCAAGTGAAAGGAGAGTTTAAAATTATGAGTGAAGAAAAGAAAATTGCAGGAATTTATATTCGTGTGAGTACAGAAGATCAAGTAAGAGAAGGATTTAGTTTAGCAGAGCAAAAAGAGAAACTATTACAACTTTGTAAATTTAAAGAATATGAAGTATTTAGAGTGTATGAAGATGCTGGAATATCAGCAAAAAATATTAAAGATAGACCAGCATTTCAAGAAATGTTAGTAGATATGAAAAATGGTAAAATCAATTATATTGTAGCCTATAAATTAGATAGAGTTACTCGTTCAGTTCGTGATTTAGAAGAACTTATTTCTCAATTAGAATTACACAATACTTATTTGGTATGTGACAAAGATGATGTAAATACTAGTACAGCTAATCGGTAGATTTTTTGTGCGTATGCTAACAGTATTATCACAATTAGAAATAGAGATAGTAAGTGAAAGAACAAAGTTTGGATTAAATGGTGCTATTAAGTCTGGACATTTACCCGGAATTGTACCATTAGGTTATAAAAAAGATAGCGATAAAAAAACTGTAATTGATGAAACTACAAAAGATGTAGTAATTAGAATATTTAATATGTATTTAGAAGGAAAAAGCTATCAGCAAATAAGTAATACTTTAAATAAAGAAAAAGTCTTGTATCCTAAACATTGGAGAGATACAACAATAATGAAAATAATAGACAATAAGGTCTATATGGGAGATTATGAAAAAGGAAAATCAAATAATAAAGATACTTTAATTTATATGAATGTTATAGAGCCAATTATTAGTCGTGCAATGTGGGAAGAAGCACAGCACCAAAAAGAGAAAAATCAAAGAAGTTATACAAGAGATAGAGTTTATATATTCTTTCAAAAACTAAAATGTCCAAAATGCAATAGAATTATGAAATGTAAAGGTTCTGGTGGAACAAAGAGAAAATATATGTATTATACTTGTGAACATTGCAAGATATATTACAGAGAAGACAAAATCGAAGAATGTTTGCAAAGATTTATTCTTGAGTTAGTAGAATATGATATGGCAGTAAAGAAATATTTTTTACCAATACTAGCTGACAAAAAAGAAACAAAAACAGAAAAATTAGATCAAGAAATTGATACATTACAAAAGCAAAAAGAAAGAATAAAGAAAGCTTATGTGAGTGGTATAGTTGAAATGGAAGATTTCTCTGAAGACTATAAAATAATTGAAGAAAAAATAAATATTTTAGAAACTAAAAGATATGAAAATTTGAATATGAATAGTCTATCTTTTACACTTCAACAATTATTAGCTGACAGAGATATTGAAAGAGAAAAACTAATAAAAGATAACAAATTAAATGAAACTTTAAAACAAGAATGGAACAAAAAATCAAAAGAAGAAAAGCAAGAATTTATTTCAAAATTTATTGAATCAATGACATTATTGAAAAATAAAAAACGGAGAATTTTATATTGATAAAATAAATTTTAGAAGTAGTTATATTGAACAATTAACAAGGTTTTTTAAGTTAGGAATAGCAGATATATTTGTTCCAGTTGAAATAAATGAAGAAGAAAAAGAAATTAGGACAAGTGTTAATATAAATCAAGAACAATTAGACGATTATATTAAAACTCTTAACAAAGAATTTGAAATAGAATTTTACGAATTATTTTCAAAAAATATGAATGAAAATGAACAAGAAATCGAATTAAAATTAAACAAAGAAAAGCAAAAATTGATTAGATTAGTTGCTGTAAAAAATGATGAAAAATTTTCAAAATCAAAGAAAGAAAATTATAAAATTGGAGCAGTAATTAGTAATCAAAAATGAAAAGATTAGAGGAAAAATTCAATATAAATACAATTTTTGTACACCCATATAGTTCCTAACAAGCACTGAATTTTTCCTCCCTAGTCAAAATTCAAACTATGGGACTAAGTCCCAATCCTTTATAGAATTTTATTCTCCAAATTAATGAAAATATCCTAAGTTTGACAGTAAAAAAATGGAAATATGCACCTGTAACCTAGTCATATCAACTAAGTCAGGTGCGTAAATTGCTTCCGAAAGTTGTTGTCTTACAACTTATTTTTTACTGTTCCTAAAATTTTTTTTATGTCTTGTAAAGACCTATTTTTTAGCGAAAAATCAATGTTTATATGTTTTCCAATATCTTTTAAAATTTCGTCAAAATAATTAAATATATAATAATTTTCTTGAATGTTATAACAATTACATTTGCCAAGGCTTTCAAGGATTTTTCTAACAGAGTATTTTTTATCAAGTTTGTGCTGCAACACTCTTGATAATACCAAGGCTATGTAGCATGTTAGAAAATGAGCTTCAATGTGTTCTTTTCTTGATACATAGACTGGTCTAGCATCTAATTCACTTTTGGTAACTTTAAATGTCTCTTCTATTCGCCACAAACCTCTGTATATATCAATAATTTCATCTGGTGTTTTATCAAATTCGCTTGATACTATCATGTAGTATCCATCAAGTTTTTCTTCTTCTGCAATTTTATCTTCATCAAGTGAAAGCTGAGATTTTGCTTCGATAATTTCGCCTGTATTTTTATCGAAAACTAGATGTTTTACATATTTGCTTGCTCCAACACAATTTTTCTTATTGTATTTTTGTACATTTCCAATTAAGTCTCTTGCTTTGTCTATAGCTGGCTGTCTTTCGGCTTTAGCTCGTTTGGCGTAGTCTGCACTCCAGAAAACAACTTGCTGTTCATCTACATTTTGTTTTATTTTTATGGTTTTTCCATTTTTATCTTTTTTGGTTATTGTTATTTCTCTTGGGCATTTACGAAATTTCTTTTTATAAGTTTTATCTTCGTTGTATTGATAGCCTTCTTCATCTAAAACATAATTCTTTAAATCCTTATTGGCACCTCTGATACTAAGACTCATAACGTATCCATTACCAATAGCTTTGTTGTAGGCGATGTTGTTGCCTGTATTTAGTCCTTTGTCAGCAACTACAATTACTTTTCCAATATTATAATTTTTTTGTAACTCTTGTACCATTGGTTTTAAGGTTAAACAGTCATTAGTATTACTTTCAAATAATTTGTAGCACATTGGTAATCCTAGAGAATCCATAAATAATCCCATTTGAACAATTGGATTTGGTCTATGTTCTTTGTTTACACCTTTTTTTCTAAGTTCATCTGGATCATCTATTTCAAAATAATAATTTGTAACATCATAGAAAACGGCTTCATTTTGAGGTTTATATTGATTTTCAATACGGTCATAGATAAAGTGTTGAATTGTTTCTTTAAATGGTTCTATATATCCTAAAGCATTATAAACTTCTTTTAAAGTGAAATCAGTGTTTTCAAAAAATAGTTCTTTGTTTTCGTAGGTAGATTTTTTTGAATCAGGGAATAGGCACCTAGCAAAAACTAATAATTTCATAATATTATTAATTTTAAATTCTGATACATTTCTATCTTTAAATTTATTTATTAAAAATTTATCAATTTCTAATTCGTGGTAAACTTTAGATAGGGCAACGTAACCGAAATTTTTTAAAGTATCAGTACCAACTTTTAATTTTTCTTTTTTATCTAATTTTATTAAAATTGGCTGTTTTGATATTTTTTCTTCCTGATTCATTTGATTTACTACTTCTTTAAAATAAGATATTGGGTCATCATATTTATTTTTTAACGTTTCTAGGTCTCCTAAATATTCAATGGTAGTATTTTTTACTTTTCCATTTGCATCTCTATAACCTCTACGTATAGAGAGTGTTGTTTTTCCACTTTTTTTATTTTTCATTATATTCAAATACATATCTTTAGCTCCTTAGTTTTTATGATTATATCACAAAAGAAAACAAAAGACAACAAAAAACGGTAAAATAATTGACAAAAAAATTAGCCTTGATTTCAAGACTTTCAAAGATTATTTTTAAGAAAAAAATGTCAAAGTACGGAAATGTTAAAATAATATGTATTAGTTACAAAATTGGAAAAAATTGGAAAAAATATGAATTTTAAGGGTAAATCACTTGATTTTCAAAAGAAAATATGGTATAAATATATTGAGTGGTACTCAAGAAACTTTCGAAGCCTTGAGTCATTTTTTATATAATCTGGAGGTAACATTGAAAGAATACAAGACTAATGAACAATTAATTGAATATTTAATATCTAAAAATGTGATTATAGAAGATAAAGAAAAAGCATTAAGAAATATAGAAAGATACTCATATTATTCTATTGTTAATGGATATAAAAGTGTTTTTAAAGATGAAGATAATAATTATAAACCTAATGTTACTTTTGAAGAAATATTTGCTCTATATGAGTTTGATAAAAACATAAAAGCTATATTTTTAAAATTTACTTTAGAAATAGAAGTTATAATAAAATCACTTGTGGCAAATACTCTAGCAGAAAAATATGGCGTTCAAGATTACTTAAAAATAGAGAATTTTGATGAAAATGTTAATGAAGATTTAAAAAATAATTTAATTGAAAATATTAATAAAGAGATAGATGACAACTATAATAAACATACAGCAATTAAACATTATAAAGATACATATAATTTTATTCCACCTTTTGTACTAACTAAAATTTTAACATTTGGTGCTATTAGTAGGTATTATGGATTACTTAAACAAAATGATAGACAAGAGATAAGTAAATATTTTAAAATTTCTGATAAGCTATTAAAACAAATACTTGTAAACTTAACAATGATAAGAAATATATCTGCACACTCAGATAGACTATTCTGTTATCGTAACAAGTATTACATTAGTTTCAAAAATATAGATAAAAACTATAAAAGAAATGGTAACTTTACTAATATATACATGATTATACAGTGTATGAAAGTTTTATTAGATGAAGAAAAATTCAAAGAATTTGAAGATTTATTTAATATAGAAGTCAACAAACTAAAAGATAAATTAAATTCAATTCAATTAATATTAATGATATATTAAGGATAATGGGATTTAATGTATAAAAAATATATCTTTACCATATAATATTTATGAGTGGTACTTAGAAAACTTTCGAAGCTCTAAGTCATTCAAACAATAGCCTAGGATTTAATTCTAGGCTATTTCTAGTATCTATTAAAATTTAGTCAAAAATATTGAAAATCTGATTAAAAACAAGTATAATTGCATTATCAGTTGATAAGTCAATTTTTTTTTGAGCAAAATGTGGGAGGAGTACTATTAAAAATAGGCAATTCTTTCGCAAATAACCTCCTAAAACGCTCCATTATGTTTAAATATATTTAACTTAACCCTCTACTACTTTTGTAGTAAGACGGGAGCCTAAATGATTTTGGAGAGTTCTAGCAACTCTTCTTTTTAAGTTCTATATTATTATTTTTTATAGAAACAGTATATCAAACATTTGTTTAAAACTCAACGTTTATTGAAAATAATTTTATTATGTTATAGTTTATATATCAGTTGATTAATTGGATTATTTTTCCCAAGCAATTGGAAAGAAATACGTTGCAAAAGATGACGATATTACATATTCATTGACATTTTTTTCTACAACACGAGTAAAATATGTCGCTAGTTATAAATACGGTAATTTACCAGATACGGAATTAAAATGAATAATAATTAGAAAAATATAACAAGTTTCAGCAGATGTACTGACAAATGTATTACCTAAAGCAATATAAAAAAAGACCTATAACTAAACCGCATTTAGTTATAGGTTACATCATATATAAAATCAAGCAATTTATGCGAATTTGGTGCAGGTGGTGGGGGTCGAACCCACACGAATGTTACTTCGCAGGATTTTGAGTCCTGTGCGTCTGCCAATTCCGCCACACCTGCATATCTAATACTAGTATATTCTAGCATAGATTTTTCAAAATGTCTATAATTTTTTTAAACATATCAAAAAAATTTTAGAACCAAATTTTAGAACCTTTATAAAACATATCAATGTTTTACTTATTCTATATACTACTACTTTGAATTGTAACTAGGAAAAGGGACTTAACCTTTTCCGTAATACTTTTATATTACTAATATTTTTTTTCTTATTTTCCACAAAATATACAACTAAAAAAGGTAATGTCATCTGAGCAATTATCATTATTGGAGTAAAAAATTTTCCGCTTAAGTGGTACAATATAGTAAGTGGAGTACCAGGGAAATCTTTAGAGATAAACATTAAATTGCTATCAAAAATATTATTAATTACAAGAGAAATTATGCAAATACCTCCTACTAATTCCGCAAAATAAATAATATCCTTTAATTCCAAATTAATATAATTAGAACAATTAATAAGAAGACCTATATATACCATTACTCCATGATAAAAAAAGCTATGTAAACTTAAAAAGTGTAGCATAGGATATGCAGGAAGAGAGGTGGTAGGCATAATAATAAATACAATTCCGCCTATAATTCCTCCTGTTGCAAGAAAAACATCTCCGATTCTTTCAATTTTTCCTTTTCCAAATGATGCCATCAAACCGGCATATAGTAATAAACTACAATAATACAAAGGTAAAAAATCATTTACATTAGTTGTTTTTTCTATAAAGAGATTGAAACTTATTTTTACAAATTCTAAAATCCATATGATTGTTGTTAGATGTTTTATTATTTTTTTTATTTCATCTTTGTTTTTATGTACAGTTTTTTTTAAGGCTATAAATATTGCAGTTACTGTTAGTATTATTAATATAAAGTGTTGCGTCGTGAACATTCCGCAAGGGGGATATTCGTTAGGTTTTGCAAAAAACATTATTTCACTTCCTTGTATTTTTTATATATTATATCATTTTTTTTGTTTTGTTCAACTTTTTTGATATATTTTGTGTAAATAAAATTAATACCTTAAATGTAAAGTTAAGTTCTAGTATAAAAAACTGGAACTTAACTTTACATTTAAGATCATGAAATTCATGAAATTCCTCGGGTGCTCAAAGTATAAATATATTGACAGACCAGAAAATATATGTTATATCTAGCAAGAAAACAATATGGAGGAAATAAAAATTTATATGAAGAAAAAGATTTATCTATTAATTGTAATATTATTAATAAATTTATTTATATATAATGATTCATACGCAAGTGATAAAAACACACAATATATTATAGATAAATATGATATTGATATGAAAGTTAATGAAAATAATACATATGATATAACTGAAAAAATAACAGTAAATTACGCAGAAAATGCTAAAAAACAAATAATGATAAAAATACCTTTAGAAACAACAAAAACGACGATATTTGATTTTAATAAAAGTAATGTATCTAATATAGAAGTTAATGATTCATATAGAGTAATAACAAATTATGATTACAAAATATTAATAATAGGAAATAAAAAAGAAAAAGGGAATAATAAAAAAACATATGAAATTAAATATACATATGATAGAAAAAAAGACTCATCAAAAACAGAAGATAAGCTTTTTTATTATTTAATTTATAATGAGAATCAAACAAAAATAAATAATGTAGAATTTACAATAACAATGCCAAAAAAAGTCAATAAATCAGATGTTAAAATTTCGAATTTATATTCAAAAAATATTAAATATAAAATGACAGACAATATTATTAAAGGTAGCATTGAAAATGGAATAGAAGATAATTTGTATATTAATGCTACATTACCTGAGGGATATTTTGTAGGAGCACATAGTGGTATTGACTTAGAAATAATAGCTTCTATATTTTTGCTTATTATTGGATTTGGAGTTTATCAAAAAAGTAAAAGAAACAATATTCAAAATAATAATGCAATAGAAATGGAATATTATTATCCACCTCATAATTTAAATACTACAACATTAGGATATATTTATAAAGGTTATTCAGAAGAAAAAGATGTTACATCATTACTCCTTTACTTGGCAAATAAAGGATATTTAAAAATAGAATCTTTGGAAGAAAGAGGAATAATATTAAAACGTAAAAATTTTAAAATTATAAAATTAAAAGAGTATGATGGAGAAAATCAAGAAGAAAAGAAATTTTTAGATAATTTATTTTTCTTTAAAAATGAAGTAACATCAAAAGATTTATTAGATGATTTTTATTTGACAATATCAACAATAAGAAAAAATATGAATGGAAAAGAAAATAAAGATAAAATTACAGATAAAAATCTTTCAAAAATTAGGTTAAATTTGCTAGTAATGATTATTTTTCAGATTTTTATTATGGGAGGAATAAGCTTTTTTTCAGTCATTAGCATTAATGTTGTATATCTTATACTATTTCTATTGGGAGCATTATTAGCGCTATATAAAATGCAAAATAAATCTACAATAACAATTGCTGTAGCAATAGGTATATTCGCCGAATTTTTAGCTATGGAAGGAAGTGGAATAAATATATATGGTGGAAAAGTATATTTAGTAAAATTTATTTTAGAAAGTATGTCACTTATTATATTGATAATATTATACGGAACTATAAAAACTAAAAATACGGATAGCTTAGAATTATTATATGAAATTGATAGTTTTAAGAAATGTTTAAAAAATATGAATAAATCAAAAATGGAGGAATTATTACATAGTGATTCAGAATATTTTTATAAAATTTTACCTTACACATATGTATTAGGCATTTCAAAAATATGGATAAAAAAATTTGATGAAATAGAATTAAAACCGCCAAAATGGTATGAAGGAGCAGCATCTAGTGAATGCTCATTTGGTAAAGTTATTAATTCAATGTATTCGACTATAGTGTATTATATGACAAAATATTATAGGCATAGGTACATAAGTGGAAATAGAAGATGGTTAAAAAAGTATAAAAAAATGATATAATTCTTAATGTAAAATATTTATGTAAGGAGATATAAAAGAACAAAATAAAATAACAAAATAAAATAACAAAAGTTAACCGACTACAGAAAATAGGAGAAGAAGAAAGTTAAAAAACTCTCTTCTCTCTAATTTTTTATCCTTATACAAAAATAAAGAAAAAAATCAAGTTCAAATATTAAAAAATTTATTGTTAAAAAACGGATTGTATGATATAAAATAATGGACGGAATAAGAAAAAACGGAGGAAACAAATGGAAAGCAAAAATATAAGAGAAAGAGAAGAAATACATAAAGCAATATGGTCAATAGCGGATGATTTAAGAGGTTCAGTAGATGGATGGGACTTTAAGCAATACATATTGGGAATAATGTTTTATAGATACATATCGGAAAATATAACAAACTACATAAACGAAGGAGAAAGAAGGGCAGGAGATACAAATTTTGATTATGCAAAAATAGCAGACGACGAAGCTGAAACAATTAAAGAAGATATGGTAGAAGTAAAGGGATTTTTTATATTACCATCAGAATTATTTGAAAATGTATGTAAAAGAGCAAAAAATGATGAAAATTTAAATGAAACACTAGAAACAATATTTAACAATATTGAAAATTCAGCCAAAGGGGCAGAAAGTGAAGAAAATTTTGCAGGATTATTTGATGATATTGATGTTAATAGTAACAAACTAGGAGCAACAGTTGCAAAAAGAAATGATAGATTGGTAAAGATATTAGAGGGAATTGCAAGCATTCCATTAGGAAATTATAAAGATAATACAATAGATGCATTTGGAGATGCTTATGAATTTTTAATGTCAATGTATGCATCTAATGCAGGAAAATCTGGAGGGGAATTTTATACACCACAAGAAGTAAGCGAATTGCTAACAAAACTAGCAATTGTTGGAAAAACGTCAGTTAGCAAAGTGTATGACCCTGCATGTGGATCTGGTTCATTATTACTAAAGTCGGCTAAAATACTAGGAAAAGACAATGTAACAAATGGATTTTATGGACAAGAAATAAATTTAACAACATATAACCTTTGTAGAATAAATATGTTTTTACATGATATAGATTACGATAAATTTGATATAGCTTGTGAAGATACATTAACATCTCCTCAACATAGAGATGAAAAATTTGAGGTTATAGTTTCAAATCCGCCATATTCTATAAAATGGGAAGGAAAAGATAATGTGGTTCTTATGGGAGATTCGCGTTATTCACCAGCAGGAGTTCTAGCACCAAAAAATAAAGCAGATTTTGCCTTTATAATGCATTCTCTATCGTGTCTTGAAACAAACGGAACAGCAGCTATAGTTTGTTTTCCAGGTATTTTCTATAGAGGTGGAGCAGAGCAAGATATTAGAAAATATTTAATTGATAATAATTTTATAGATAGCATTATTCAGTTACCTGATAATTTATTTTTTGGAACAACAATTGCAACATGTATTATGGTTTTAAAGAAAAATAAAAGTGATAATAGCACATTGTTTATAGATGCATCAAAGGAATGTGTAAAAGTTACAAATAATAATAAATTGACAGATAAAAACATTGAAAATATAGTAAAGATATTTACAGAGAGGAAAAATATAAATTATATATCTAAATTAGTTCCAAATAAAGAAATAGGAGAAAATGATTATAATTTATCTGTTTTTACTTATGTTGAAAAAGAAGATAAAAGAGAAAAAATAGATATAAAAGTTTTAAATAAAGAGATTGTCGAAATAGTTGAAAAAGAAAACATACTTCGTAATGAAATAAATAAATTCATTTTGGAAGACGAGGTGTAAAAATGGGAAAAATAGAAGAATTAGTAAAAAAAATGTGCCCAAATGGTGTGGAATATAAAACAATTGGAGAAATAGCAACATATAGAAGAGGATCGTTTCCACAACCATATACAAACAGCGAATTTTATGGTGGAAAAGATTCTATGCCATTTGTACAAGTTGCAGATATTGAGGATTATGGATTAGTATTAAAAGAAAAAACAAAACAAACAATTTCGAAAATAGCACAACCTAAAAGTATATTTGTTCCAAAAGGAAATGTAATTTGCTCGATTCAAGGGACAATTGGAAGAGTTGCTATCACACAATATGATGCTTATGTAGACAGAACAATTGCAATATTTAATGGATTTAAAATAGACATAGATAAATATTTTTTTGCATATTGTATTCAAGTAAAATTTGGAATAGAAAAAAAATTTGCAAGGGGAAGTACATTAAAGACTATAACCAAAGAAGAATTTACAAAGTTTCGTATTCCTGTGCCACCATTAGATATTCAACATAAAATAGTGGATATTTTAAATAAATTTATAGCACTTTCTATGGAACTTTCACATGAGTTAACAGCCAGGCAAAAACAATATGAATATTATAAGGAAAAATTATTACATTTTGAAAAAAACACAAAATATATAAAACTTAAAGAAATTGTAGAATTTAAAAATGGTAAAGGACATGAAAGAGTTGTTGATCCAAATGGACAATATATATTAGTAACATCAAAAGCTATATCTACAAATATGAAACAGATTAGGAGAACAAATGCAAACTTAGTACCATTATCTGAAGGGGACATAACAATGGTAATGAGTGATTTGCCAAATGGAAAAGCACTGGCAAAATGTTTTTTAGTAGATGAAGATAATAAATATACACTAAATCAAAGAATAGGATGTTTTATAAACAAAAATACAAAAGAAATTGATACAAAATTTTTATTTTATATATTAAATAGAAATTATGATTTACTAAAATATGACAATAGAGTAGATCAAACAAATTTAAGGAAGGATGATATATTAAATATTGAAATACCAATACCACCGAAAAAAGAACAAGAACGAATAGCATGTATTTTGGATAAATTCGATAAAATATGTAATGATGAATTAGTTGGTTTACCAGCAGAAATAGAAGCCAGACAAAAACAATATGAATATTATAGAGACAAACTATTAACATTTAAAGAATTATAGCTCTAATTTGAAATCTAAAAAAGACGAGAAAGGAATGAGAGTGAAAATGGAAAATAATATAAAAATGAATGAACCAACAGTAGTAGAAGAATATAAAACGATTAAAAGAACAGAAGAAGGCTATCAAAGTGAGCAAGAATTAGAAAATGAATTTATAAAAATGCTTACAGAACAAGGGTATGAATATTTAAAAATTCATAATTCGGAAAATTTAATAAACAATGTCCGTACTCAGCTTGAAATTGTGAACAATTACAAATTCACAGATAATGAATGGGACAGATTTTTTAAAGAAGCTATTGCAAACAAAAATGAGGGTATAGTTGAAAAAACAAGAAAAATACAAGACGATAATGTTCAGGTACTAAAAAGAGATGATGGAACAAGTAAAAACATAACATTAATAGATAAAAAATGTATTCATAACAATAGGCTACAAGTTATAAATCAATATGTAGAAAATAGTGGAAATTATGATAATAGATATGATGTTACTATATTAGTAAATGGATTGCCTTTGATACATGTAGAATTAAAAAGAAGAGGAGTGGCTTTAAAAGAAGCATTTAATCAAATAGATAGATACCAAAGAGATAGTTTTTGGGCTGGAAGTGGCTTGTATGAGTATGTTCAAATATTTGTGATCTCAAATGGTACAAACACAAAATATTATTCAAATACAACAAGAGAAAACCACATAAAAGAACAAAATTCACTTAGAAATAAAAGAAAAAAGACAAGTAATAGTTTTGAATTTACATCATTTTGGGCTGACAGCAAAAACAAAGCAATTCCAGATTTAGTAGACTTTACAAGAACATTTTTTGCAAAAAACACAATTTTAAATATATTAACAAAATATTGTGTATTTACATCAGAAGACTTATTACTTGTAATGAGACCATACCAAATTGTTGCTACAGAAAGAATATTAAGCAGGATTCAAGTATCAACAAATTACAACAAATTAGGAACAATAGAGGCAGGAGGATATATTTGGCATACTACAGGATCAGGAAAAACATTAACATCTTTTAAAACGGCACAGTTAGCAAGTGATTTAGAGTATGTGGACAAAGTATTATTTATTGTAGATAGAAGAGATTTAGATTATCAAACAATGAAAGAATATGATAAATTTCAAAAAGGGGCAGCAAATGGAAATAGAAGTACAAAAGTGCTTAAAAAACAATTAGAAGATAAGA
This sequence comes from uncultured Clostridia bacterium, assembly GCA_934167225.1. Lineage (GTDB taxonomy): Bacteria > Bacillota > Clostridia > TANB77 > CAG-508 > CAG-269. Next base: position 13,409 of record CAKPLD010000022.1, read on the forward strand.
CATCGAAAATAATAATAACAACAATTCAAAAATTAAGTGAATTTGTAAAGAAAAATAAAAATCATCCAATTTATCAAAAACACACAGTATTAATATTTGATGAATGTCATCGTTCACAATTTGGTGAAATGCACAAAATGATAATACATAACTTTAAAAATTATCATTTATTTGGATTTACAGGAACACCAATAAAACCTCAAAATGCTACCTATACTAAAAATCTACTTTATTGTACAACTGCTCAAATTTTTGGAGATGAATTACACACATATACAATAGTAGATGCTATAAATGATGGAAATGTATTGCCTTTTAGAATAGATTATATAAATACTATAAAAGCCAAAGATGGTTTAAAAGATGAGAAAGTGCCAGGAATTAACAAAGAAGAAGTATTAGATTCGCCAGAAAGAATATCAAATGTTGTTACATACATTATAGATCATTTTGACCAAAAAACAAAAAGAAATTCAGTTTATGACTTACAAGGACAAAGGCTAAATGGATTTAATTCAATATTTGCGGTATCATCGATACAAATGGCTAAAAAATATTATTTAGAATTTAAAAAACAATTACAAGAAAAACAAAAAAGTCTAACAGTATCTGTAATATATTCTTTTGTCCAAAATGAAGAAGATGAACCAAATGGAATATTAGACGAAGAGGGCTTTGAAACAGATTTACTAGATAAAAGTTCTAGAGAATTTTTAGACTTTGTAATAGATGAATATAATAAAACATTCAAAACCAATTTTTCATCAAAAGGAAATGGTTTTATGGATTATTATAAAGATTTATCAGATAAAGTAAAAAACAAGGAAGTTGATTTACTAATTGTTGTAAATATGTTTTTAACAGGGTTTGATGCAACGACTCTAAACACATTATGGGTAGATAAAAATTTAAAACAACATGGTTTAATACAGGCTTATTCAAGAACAAACCGTATATTAAATTCTGTAAAAACCTACGGAAATATAGTCTGCTTTAGAAATCTAGAAGGAGAAACAGATTCGGCAATAGCTTTATTTGGCGATAAAAGCGAAACAGGTGTTGTATTATTAAAATCTTACCAAGATTATTTTTACGGTTATGAAAATAGTAAAGGTAAAAAACAAAAAGGATATGAGGAAAGAATTGCTGAGTTGTTACAAAAATATCCACTTGGTAAACAGATTATAGGAGAAAAGGCAGAAAAAGATTTTATAATATCAATAGGAAATATACTTAGATTAAGAAACATATTGTCTTCTTTTGATCAATTTTCTGGAAATGAAATATTGTCAGAAAGAGATTTTCAGGATTATACTGGAATGTATGTTGATTTATATCAAAAGTATAAACAAAAAAATGAGAATGACAAAGAAAGCATTAAAGAAGATGTTGTTTTTGAGATGGAATTGGTTAAACAAGTTGAAGTAAATATTGACTATATTTTAATGCTTGTAGCAAAATATCATGAGTCTCATTGCCAAGATAAAGAGATTCTTGGATCTATTGATAAGGCTATTAAATCAAGTTTGACTCTTCGCTCGAAAAAGGAGTTGATTGAAGAATTTATTTCCACAATAAATTCTAATTCTGATGTTATGGAGGATTGGAAGAGTTTTGTTAAGGAACAAAAGGAATTTGATTTGAAGAAAATTATTGACGAGGAGAATTTGAATGAGGAGGAAACTAGGAAATTTATAGATAATGCTTTTAGAGAGGGATTTGTTAAAACTAGTGGTACTGATATTGAGAAAATTTTGCCTCCTATGAGGAGATTTGGCGGTGGAAATAGAGCTGAGAGAAAGGCTAGAATTGTTGAGAAAATTAAGTGGTTTTTTGATATTTATTTTGGGGTGTGAGTTTTTAGGAAAAACATTATTTTTGGATGAAATTGGACAAGAAAGAATTAAATTATCAGTTAAAAATATTAAAGAAAAAACAAATAGTTTAATATAAATGATAAAATAAAAGTAACCAAAAAAAGGAATATAAAAATTACCAAAAATGGTTACTTTTTTTGATGTCAAA
>CAKPLD010000023.1 GCA_934167225.1 uncultured Clostridia bacterium
TAGCAGATGATTTTTCGGTGTCGAAATTGGTAAAAATTATTTTCCTTTTTTTGGTCATTTTGGTATTGACTTTTATATGGACTTTTTAATTAAAAATAAAAAGGATGTGAGATAGTAATGTATGAGAATTATAACAAAAAACAATTAGTACAACTTATTGAAAAATTAGAGAAAGAAAACAAAGAACTAAAAGAAAAGATATATGGAAAAACAGAAGAAAAAGAATCACATAAAGAAGTAAAAAAATTTTCTAATGAGGAAAAAGTAAAAATTTTTATGGAAGTATTCAATGGAAGAACAGATGTATATGCAAAAAGATGGGAAAGCAAGAAAACTGGAATGTCCGGATATTCACCAGTTTGCAAAAATGAATTTAAAATATATAAATGTAATAAGCCCAAGATAAAATGCAATGAATGTCCAAATAGAATATTAGAGTCACTAACAGCCGAAATTATATTAAAACATTTGCAAGGCAAGATAAATATAGGAATATATCCATTATTACCAGGAGATTTATGTAATTTCATAGCAATAGATTTTGATAAAAAAACATATGAAAAAGACGTAACAGAATTTTGGAATATATGTGATGAATTTAATATTCCAATTTATGTAGAAAGATCACGTTCAGGAAATGGAGCACATGTATGGATATTTTTTGAAGAAAGCGTACCTGCCAAAATTGCTAGAAAAATGGGAAATATATTATTAACAAAAACAATGGAAAAAACATCTTTAGATTTAGACTCATATGACAGACTATTTCCAAATCAAGATACAATGCCAAAAGGAGGATTTGGAAATTTAATATCTTTGCCATTTCAAGGTGAAAGTAGTAAAAAAGGAAATACGGTTTTTGTAAATAAATATTTTGAAGTAGAGAAAAATCAAATAAATATTTTAAAAAATATAAAAAGAATAAAAACCGAAGAAATATATACGTTTATAGAAAAAAATAAAGAAGATGATTATAAAGAGCCAGACATAGAAAAAGTTTTAGAAAATGACGAAATACCACGAAAAGAAAATATAAAAGACACTATATTTTCTAACAATGTAGAATGCATATTTGATAATCAAATATATGTAAAAAAATTAAAATTATTACCAAATGAAATAACATATTTAAAAAGACTAGCGAGTTTTACGAACCCCAAATTTTACGAATTACAAAAATTAAGAATGCCAATATTTTATAAAACAACCCCCAGAATAATAAGTTGTTTTGAAGAAGACGAAAGATTTTTAAAATTACCAAGAGGATGCATGGATAAAATAAAAGAAATATGCGAAAAAAGTAATGTTAAGTTAACAATAAAAGACACAAGAGAAAATGAAATTAGAACAGATTACAAGTTTAATGGAAAATTAAATAAAAAGCAGGAAAAAGTCATGAAAGAATTACTAAAAAATGATACAGGGATATTATGTGCTACAACAGGATTTGGTAAAACAGTAGTAGGAGCCAAAATTATTTCTGAATTAAAAACTAATACACTAGTCATAGTCAATAGAAATAATCTTTTAGAACAATGGAAAGAAAAATTATCATATTTTTTTAGTATAAGCAAAAAAGAAATAGGTCAAATTGGAAATGGAAAGGAAAAGCCAAATGGCAACTTAGATGTAGCAAGTTTTCAATCTTTGTTTAAAAAAGATAATTTAGAGGAATTGGTTAAAGGTTACGGATTAGTTATTGTAGATGAATGCCACCATGTAGCAGCATATAGTTTTGAAAAAGTTCTAAAGACGGTAAGAAGCAAATATGTTTATGGACTAACTGCCACGCCAACAAGAAAAGATGGATGGCATAAAATAATATATATGCAATGTGGAAATATAAGAGTTAGGGTGAATAATCGAGAATTAAAACAAAATAAAAAAATGGAACATATGGTAATTGTGAAAAAGACAAATTATAAATACAATCCGACAGAAGAAAAAGATAAAATACAAATTTCAGAAATTCTTAATGATATGTGTCATAATCCCTTTCGAAATAGCATCATAATAGAAGACATAAAAAAGTCTATAGAAGAAGGACGAACCCCAATAGTTTTAACTGAAAGATTGGAACATTTAAAGATATTAAACGAAAGTTTAAAAAAGTTGGATGCATCGGTTATTATATATAAGGGAAATATGGGAAAAAAGAAAACTAAAGAAATTCAAGATATTATAAAAAATGCAGATGAAAATAATAAGTCCAGAATAATATTGGCGACAAGTAATTCTGTAGGAGAAGGATTTGATGATAGTAGATTAGATACATTATTTTTAACTATGCCTGTTTCATGGAAGGGAAGAGTTATACAATATGTGGGAAGATTACATAGAGAACATGAGGGTAAAGAGAAGGTGATAGTATATGACTATTTGGATAATATGAAAGTTTTGGAGAAGATGTATAATAGAAGAGTAAAGGGTTATGTGATTTCGGGGTATGAGATAATAGAATAGGAGGAGTTTATGAAAATATTATTGTTTGGGATAACAAATTGATGATGTGACGAAGATGAAGGAACAAATAAAAGGGGGGGACGATACAGAATAATGGAGGAAATTAAAGGAAGAAAGATAGAAGATGAGAGATAAAATTGGCACAGAGATGAGTTAATAATTTTTGTGGAAATAAAGCTCATTCTGTTGAGAAAATTGAGATTCTGTGATATATTATAAAAACAAAAGTAGAAAATTTTGGAGGAAAATATGTCAAAAAATGAAAGTAATACTATATTAGGATATGAAGATAAGTTATGGCAAGCAGCAGATAAATTAAGAGGAAGTATGGACTCGAGTGAATATAAACATGTTGTTTTAGGACTTATATTCTTGAAATATGTATCTGATTCATTTGAAACAAAGTATCAAGAATTATTAAAAGATGAATATGCAGATGAAGAAGATAAAGATGAATATACTGCAGAAAATATATTCTGGGTTCCAAAGATTGCTAGATGGAAAGAAATATTAAGATATGCAAACACACCTGAAATAGGCAAAGTAATAGATAATGCAATGGAATCAATAGAAAAGGAGAATCCATCATTAAAAGGAGTGTTAAATAAAAATTATTCAAGACCAGAATTAGAAAAAACTACTTTGGGAGAATTAGTTACATTATTTACCAATATAGAAATAGGAACGGATAAAGCAAAAGAAATGGATATGCTTGGTAGAGTATATGAATATTTTTTAAGCAAATTCGCTTCAGCAGAAGGAAAAGGCGGAGGAGAATTTTATACACCAGCTTGCATAGTAAGAACACTAGTTGAAATGATAGAACCTTTTCAAGGAAGAGTTTATGATCCTTGTTGTGGTTCAGGAGGAATGTTTGTTCAATCATCAAAATTTATAAAAGAGCATCAAGGAAACATGAATGATGTATCCATATTTGGACAAGAAAGAAATCCTACAACATGGAAATTGGCTAAAATGAATTTAGCAATAAGAAGAATAGATGGTAATTTAGGAAGTCATAATGCAGATACATTCCATGAGGACTTACACAAAACTGTGAAAGCTAACTACATATTAGCCAACCCACCTTTTAACGTATCAGATTGGGGAGGAGAAAGATTACAAGAGGATAACCGTTGGAAATATGGTGTACCTCCAACAGGAAATGCAAACTATGCATGGTTACAACATATGCTATATCACCTAAATCCAGAAACTGGAGTTGCAGGTACAGTATTAGCAAATGGTTCTCTTTCAAGTGATACATCAAATGAGGGAAATATTCGTAAAAATATGATAGAAGGTGATGTTATAGATGCGATAGTTGCCATGCCAAGCCAATTATTTTATGCAACTGGAATACCTTGCTGTTTATGGATAATAAGAAGAAATAAAAGCGAAAATACCAAGAATAAAATCTTATTTATAGATGCAATAAATCTTGGACATATGGTAGATAGAAAAGTAAAAGAACTTTCAGAAGTTGATATACAAAAAATAACAGATACATATCACAAATGGAGAAAAAATGAGGACTATAATGACATTGCTGGATTTTGCAAATCTTCTACTAAAAAAGAAATAGAGGAGAATAATTATATATTGACTCCAGGAAGATATGTTGGAACAGAAGAAACAAAAGATGATGGAATACCCTTTGAAGAAAAAATGAAAACTTTAACAACAGAATTGAAAGCTCAATTTGATAAGTCTCACGAGTTGGAAAATGAAATAAGCAAGAACTTGGAGGCAATAGGATATGAAATTTAAAAAATATACAGTTGAAGAATTAGTAAAATTAGATATGCTAGAAAAGCCTATGGATGGAAATCATGGTGAAAAGCATCCAAAAAGTAAAGATTATATAAATAAGGGAATACCATTCATAATGGTTTCAGATTTAAATAATGGAAAAATAAATTATAATAATTGCAAATTTATTTCTAAGTCTACAAGAGATAAACTCGATAAAGGATTTGCAAAACCAAATGATATATTATTATCTCATAAGGCTACAATAGGCTTAACCGCATTAGTTGGTGAAGAATTTAAAGAAATAGTATTAACCCCACAACTTACATACTATAGAGTAAAAAAATATATTAATAACAAATATTTGAAATATTATTTTGATAGTCCATACTTTCAAAATATATTAAAAAATTGGGCAACATCTGGAAGCACGAGGGCATATTTAGGAATAACAGCACAATTAAAGTTACCTATATTATTGCCAGATATAAAAAGTCAAAATAAAATAGCAACTATATTATCAAGAATTGATGAAAAAATAGAATTGAATAATCAGATAAACGATAATTTGTATGAACTAATGCAAATAAAATTTGAAGAGTGGCTTACTAATTTTAATAAATATGAAGTAGCAAGTTTATCAAAAATTGCTACTTATACTAATGGTTTGGCTATGCAAAAATATAGACCAAAAGATAATGAAAAAAGTTTACCAGTAATTAAGATTAAAGAAATGAAGGATGGTATAACAGAAAATACGGAGAGATGTTCAGTGAATATAAAAGATGAAGCAATTATACATAATGGAGATATATTATTTGCTTGGTCTGGTACACTATGTATTAGTATATGGGGAAAAGGAAAAGCAGGATTAAATCAACATATATTTAAAGTTACATCAGATAAATATCCAAAATGGTTTTATTACTTTTGGACATTAAAACATTTAAATAAATTTAAAAGGATTGCAGCAGGTAAAGCAACAACTATGGGACATATAAAAAAAGGAGAGTTAGATGTATCAGAAGTATTAATACCAGAAAGTAAGGAGTTACAAGAAATGGATAGGATAATGCAACCTATGTTTGATAAATATATAAATAATTTAATGCAAAATGAAACTTTAGTCGAATTAAGAGACACACTCTTACCAAAATTAATGAACGGCGAAATAAACATAGATAAAATAGAAATTTAATTAAGCAAATAATTATTTTCAGATAGTAGATAAAAAGGAGTAAAAATATGTTTAAAGAAGAACAAGTGGAACAAGCCATAATTGAACAATTACAAGGATTAGGTTATGAATATTTATATGGACCAGAAATTGAAAGAGATTATAAGGAAGTAATAATAAAAGATATATTTTTTAATTCTCTTTTTAAGATTAATCCAGATATAAAACAAGAAACTGCAGATGAAGTGTATCGAAAAATAAGAACTTTTACTAATATTGGTTTAGTGCAAGCTAATTATGAATTTTATCACATGCTTTATGCTGGAGTGGAAATACCAATGGAAGGGGATAGAACATACACTGCAAAATTAATTGACAGAAATAATATAGAAAATAACTCTTTTCATGTCATAAATCAATACACTATTATAGAATATAAAGAAAAAAGACCAGATGTAATTATTTTTATAAATGGTATACCACTTGTTGTGTTTGAATTAAAAAGTGCAATAAAAGAAGATACAACAATAGAGAATGCATATAATCAAATAAAAAATTATCAACAAGATATTAGAGCACTATTTTACTATAATGCATTTAATATTATATCTGACGGAATTAATGCTAGAATTGGAACAATAACTGCTGATTTTTCAAGATACATGACATGGAAATCTAAAAATGGAGAGAAGCCAGAAGAAAATATTGAACAAGTTGATATTTTAATGGAAGGTGTTTTCAAAAAAGAAAGAATAATTGATATAATAACTAATTTCATTATGTTTCAGAATAAAGAAGGAAAAGATATAAAAATATTAGCTGGATATCATCAATATTTCGCAGTAAAAAAATCTATTTTAAGCACAGAAAAAGCATTAAAAGAACATACAAAAAAAGCTGGAGTAGTATGGCATACACAAGGTTCAGGAAAGAGTTTTGCAATGGTATTTTATGCAGGGCTGTTATTAAAAGATGTTAATTTAAATAATCCTACAATAGTGGTCTTGACTGATAGAAATGATTTAGATAATCAGCTGTACACGACATTTTCAACATGTAGTAGAGAAATCTTACCACAACAATGTAAACAAGTTGAAAGTAGAAGTGAATTAAAAGAATATTTAAGAGTAAATGCTGGAGGAATAATATTCACAACGATACAAAAGTTTGAAGAAGATAATGACATTTTATCAAATAGAGAAAACATCATATTTATAGCTGATGAAGCTCATAGAAGTCAATATGGAATAGAGAAAAAATTAGATCGAAAAACGGGAAAGTTCAAAGTAGGATATGCTAAAAAAATGAGAGATGCTCTTCCAAATGCAACATTTATAGGATTTACAGGAACACCGATTGAAATGGCAGATAAGAGTACAAGACTTTTATTTGGAGATTACATAGATATATATGATATGACACAGGCTGTTCTTGATAATGCTACAGTACCAATTTATTATGAAAATAGAGTGGCTAAATTAAAATTAGATGAATGTGTTTTACATGATATAGATGAAGAATATCAATATATTTCATACAATGATGAAGCAACTGAAGAAGTAATAGAACAATCAAAAGCAGAACTTGCTAAATTAGAAACTGTAATTGGTTCAAAACAAAGATTAGAAATGCTAGCAAAAGACATTATTAGTCATTATGAACAAAGACAAGATATATTAAACGGAAAAGCTATGATTGTATGCATGAGTAGAAAAATAGCTATCAACCTATATAAAGAAATTTTAAATATAAAACCTAATTATAATGAGAAAATAAAAGTTGTATTAACAGATAATAATAATGATCCAGAAGAATGGCATGATATTGTTGGAAATAAACAATATAGAGACAATTTAGCAATAGAATTTAAAGATAGTAAAAGTAAACTAAAAATCGTAATTGTAGTAGATATGTGGCTTACTGGATTCGATGTGCCAGATTTAGCTACAATGTATATAGACAAGCCTATGAAAGGACATAACCTAATGCAAGCGATTGCAAGAGTTAATAGAGTATACAAAGATAAAGAAGCAGGTTTAATAGTAGATTATATTGGTATTGGAGCAGATTTAAAAGTTGCATTAAACGAATATACAAATAGAGATAGAGATAAAGTACCTGATATTACAGCCGCATATGCAATATTAAGAGAAAAATTAGAAATAATGAGAGACATATTTTACGGATTTGATTATTCAGACTTTTTTGGATATTCAAATCAAGCTAGGTTAAAAATACTTACAAGTGGTATTAACTATATATTATCTCAAACAGAAGAAGATAAAAAAGAATTTGTTAGACAAGCAACAGCTTTATCACAGGCAGAAACTTTATCACGTTCACTATTAGATGAAAGAACAAAAACAGAAGTAGAATATTTTAAAGGAGTAAAAGTTGGTGTTTGTAAAATAACAGGAACAGGAAAATTGACTACAACAGAAGTAAATCAAAGAATATTAAATGTTTTAGAACAAGCAATACAAGAAGATGGAATAATAGATATATTTAAAGCCGCTGAAAAGAATAGTCCAGAAATATCAATATTTTCTGAAGAATACATGGCTGGACTAAAAAATATGAAAAACAAGAATATTGCAGCAGAATTATTAAAAAAACTATTAGAAGGTAATATAAAGTTATTCAAAAGAACAAACTTAGTAAAAGCTGAACTGTTTTCCGAAAAGATGGAAGCTATCATGAATAAATACAATAATAGACTAATAACAAGTGCAGAAGTAATAGAAGAACTATTAAAATTATCACAAGAAGTTGTAGAATCTAGAAATGAAGGAAAAGAAAAAGGATTAACAGAGGATGAATATGCTTTTTATGATGCTTTGGTAAAAGATCCAAAAGTTTTGAAAGAAATGCAAGATGACATACTAATTAAACTAGCACATGAATTAACAGAAACAGTTAGAAAAAACAGAACAGTGGATTGGGAAAAGAAGGAATCTGCCAGAGCTTTTATGAGACGAGAGATAAAGAGACTTTTAAGAAAATATCATTATCCACCAGAAAAGGCAGATAATGCAGTACAAATAGTTGTAAAACAAGCGGAATTAATGAGTTCGAATATGTAAATAGAGGGTGTAATATGATGAATAAATTAGGAAAGATAATTACATATGCTTCTGGAAAAGATGCAAAAACTATTATTTGGATAGTGAAGAGAGCTAGAGATGAACATAGACAAGCTATTGAATGGTTGAATGCACATACAGATGAAGAAGTTGGATTTTTTTTACTAGAAATTGAAGTTTGGAAGATAGGCGATTCTTTGGTTGCACCTAAATTTAATATCGTATCAAAACCAAATGATTGGGGAAAAACTCAAAAAGCAAGTAATGGACTTGGAAAAGCTCAAAAACTACAAGGAGAGTTTTGGCAAGCTTTTGGAGAATATGGTGCAAGTAATGAAGAATATTCAAAAGAATTTAATAAAAGAAAAGCATTACCACAACATTGGTATGATTTACCTATGGGAAACTCTGAATATCATATTTCATTAACATGTGCAACGCAAAGAAATGAAATAGGAATAGAAGTTTATATTGATAATAACAAAGAAATATATGATTTATTTTATGCTAATAAAGAATTGATAGAAGAAAAGACTGGATTAAAATATAAATGGCAACGATTAGATAATAAAAAAGCTTCAAGAATAAAAGCAATTAAAAAATGTGATGTAACAAATCAAGAAGAGTGGGAAGAATGCTTTAAATGGTTCTGCGATAATACTTTAATAATAAAAAGAGAATTTAATGAAATTTATAATAAATAACAAAAGAAAAGCAAAATAAGAATGTAGAAGAATACAGGATTATTTTGCTTTTAATTATAGGAGTGTTTATGGAAAAAAACGAAGAAATAATAAATAAATTGTTATCTCAGTATATTAATTTGCAACTAGAATATGTAAATTTTACCAATTATATGAATAGTAAAATAAGAAATTTATTAATAGAAAATGATATACATTATCAAAGTATTACAAGCAGAGTAAAAGATGTAGATTCTTTAAAGAAAAAATTATATAAATTAAAAAGTAATCTATATAAGTTAGATGGAGATATAAGAAATTTAAATGATTTAAGTGGAATAAGAATAATTATTTATGATAGAGATGAAGAAGACATAATAAAAAGACTATTAGAAGAATTTTTTGAAATAAAAATGTATTCTTCACCAAAAGAAAATTACGATGCAATAAACATTACGATTTCTTTAAAAGATAGTAGTATATCAAAATTTAATAATATGAAATGTGAAATTCAGATTGTTGTAATTTTATCACATGCACTAATAGAGTTTGGACATGATATTTTTTATAAAGATAAAGAAGAATTAAAGAAAAAAGATAATGAAGAATATGAAAAGCTAAAAGATTTATATGACAAATCTTTTGAAAAGGTAATACAATTAGAAACGACAATGAAGTTAATAAAAACAAGAGCTAATAATATAAAAAATGGACATTATATTTTAAATTCAATTATTGAAGATGAATATATACAAAAAATAAGAAATGCGAATGATTGTAATAAAATCAATAAAATAATTGAAGAGTTAAATAGTGCAATAGAGCCTTTATGTAAATCTGAAAATTCTAAAGAAATAATTATAAAAAATCATTTGATAATTGAATTAGTTAAATCATTTGTGAATATTCCGAATCCAAGGTATGATGAAGATAGTTATTTTTACTTTGGTACGTTTAGATATACATATGAACAACTAATTGATGTTCTAAGTAAATATATTTATTTGTGGCAAGATGATTTTGAAAAAATTATTAATACATTGTATCGATATATAGAACAACAAAATAATGAAGATCTTTTAAAAAAATTAAGTGAAATGATAAAAAGTGTTCTAAAAAGAGATAAAATAAATAATAGTTTTGGGTTATATAGAACTGTGTTTAATTGGATTGTAGTAAACCCAGAAGAATGTATAAATTTAAAATTAGAAGCAGCAATCGAATATTGTAATTTAGATTTGCACTATTCATTAGATGATGGGTACATGAAAATGAAGTTATGTAATAGGGCAATTGCACCAAATAAGAAATACATGGATAACATTAAAAAAATTATTAAAACTTATTGTGAAATATTTATAAATAAAAAAGAAATATCAATATTTAATAAAATAAAGTATATGTGTAATATGGATAGAGATTATAAGGAAGCAAAAGAGAATTTCAAAGTTGATTGCATGTTAGATTTTTTTAATGAACATTTTGAACAAATAGATGCTTATATAAAGTGGGAATTATACAAGTTTGCAAAAGATCAAGAAAAAGATTTATTTTATAATAATGAAATTTATAAAAAAATAAAGTCAGATAGAATATGTATATTATATTCATATTTGTATAGTTATTTTTTAGATGATATACCATCTAAAAAGCATGAAATAATAGAAGAGGAAAGAGAAAAATATCTAAAGAATTATATTGAAAGTTTTAAAGAGAAAAATGAAAAAGAGATTATAGAAATTTGTAAATTGATGGATATATATGAAGACGAATTATATAGTCATTATTTCAATATAAGTATTTTTTTATATAATATAGGGAGAAGATATAAAAATGCAATAAAATTATATGAAAAAACAAATAATATTTATATTTTGCTTGGATTATATGATAAAGAATATTTTAAAATTAATATTAATAATGATGAACAAGTAAAAAAAATTTTAAAATATTCGTCATTAGATAAAAATATATTTTCGGAGAGACTATTTAAGCAAATTGTAAATTATTATAATATAGGAAACAGTTATATAGTTGATAACTATATATGTAAGATTATATTTAGTAATAAAAAAATATTTAATACACAAGAATATAGGGATAAAGCAATAAATATTGTAAGAGCTTATAATAAAAAAAGAATATGTATTTTAAATGGTTGTATTTATATACATAACCAATATGAATTTATAAAGATTCTGAAGAAGCAAAATCTCAACTCTATATTTATTAACCTTAGTTACAAACGATTGGATTTTAATGATGAAATATTAATGCAAAAAACATTTGAAGTTTATCCTAATTTAGTGAGAAATTTTATAAGAAAACATTTTAAAAATTATAAAGAAAAATTTAATAGAATTAATTCTTTTCCTATTTATGAATGTAGTAATTTTGATAAAGAATTATATAATAATATTCTATTTTGTTTAGAACTATTAAAAGAAAATGAATATTATAAAGTATCTGAATATGTTAGAATATTAGTTGGAAAGTATAATGAAAATATTTTTAAATATATAAAAGAATTAATAGATAAAAGAATGTATATAAAAGAAATTGTATATTTATTAAAAATACTAGATGTTTCTATATTAGGCTGGAATGCATTTGAATGTATCTTATCAGTAACTACAGATCAAGATATTAAGGATGAAATCGAATGTATATTATTTGATACAGTAGCATCAGGAGAATATGGTTTAGCAAATTCTTTTGAGGATAAATACAAATTTTTTAATAAACTATCAAAAGAAAAAGGAAAACATAATGCAAATGTTATGAAATTTGTAAATGAAGAAAAAGAAAATTTTAGAAGTTTGTACTTAGGAGAAAGATTGAAAGTAAAGAAAAGAATAATATCTGAAAAAGAAAAATATGACATTTCTAATAAATCACAGGGAGAAGATAACTAATAAAATATAAAATATAAAATAGTAAGAGGTAATATGGAAGAAAAGATAGACAATTATATTAACAATATTAATCAAATATTTATAAATGAATTATATAATCACAGTGATAATTTTAATAAAGCTGGAGAAAAAGAACTGTTCAATGACTTTATAGAGACATATCTGAGAGCTTATAAAATGTTAAAAAATAATAAGTTGATGGATGGATTAATAATAGCCAGAAGTTCTTTTGAAATTTTGATGATATTAATAGGAATATATATAAATAAAAAATGTGCAGAAGAGTATTTTAGGGCAGATAGATATGAAAGGTATCAGCAAAGAAGAAAAGAAAACTCCGAATCAGAAGACTATATGTCACAAAACTATTTGAGAAAAATAGTAAAGAATAGGTGTAAAAATGTTGAAAATGAGTTAAATGAAATTTATAAATTTTTATCTTTATATGCTCATCCTACAATATATAGAAATATTTTAAGGAATATTGCAAAACAAAAAATAGATATTTCAAAAATTTACTTTAATGCAATAATTGCAATACCAGTAATTGCGTTACTTATATTTAATGATTTGAATATAAGTAAAAAAGATATCATGTTAGATATGATAAATTTAAAACAATGGCTAGAAGTTATTGTAAGTAAATATGAGCTAACAAAAATCAATAAAGTACAACTAAATAGAATTGAACCATTTATGTATAAAGATATTAATCAAGAGTTTTATAATAAAAATGAAGAACAGCAGAAGAAAGAGTTAGTTAAAATTCAAAATGAATTTAATAAAAATAAATTAAAAATGGAAGAACTTTATAAAAAAACAGCTAATAAACTGGAATATAATGGTATATATAATGTATTTTTAGAAATATTGAAAGAGATAAAATAAAAGGCGAGAATTAATCTCGCCTTTTACTATTCCTCAAAACATCCCATAACTATTTGAGATCCATCTACAAATCCATTTCTATAATACTTCTCATTCCAATAGCAAAGATAATCCATAAAATTCTTATCAAGAGTATCTAATTGTTTTTGAACATACTTCTTATTTTGAATAGGTACATTCTTTAATATATTTTCAGATATCTCATCAAAATTAATACAATACTTTTTATCTTAAGGCGATAAAGTACAAAATGCAGTTTCCTCTCTATATTCTAACCATTCTTTTAAAATATCATTATCATTAACCTCTCTAAAATTACTCATATCTAATACCTCCTACACATAAATTAATTCACTTAAAACAGTTTCTTCAGCACGATTTTTAATATTATTCATAGCTTGAACCCATTCTATCTGATTAGTTCGTTTTAAATCTTCATTAACACCTTCAGCTTTGGCTAATTTATTAACAATATCTGAAACTCTCTTTTTAGCATTTTCATCAATAAGAGCTAAATGCTTTGATAACTTTCCATTAAGTAATAATTCAGTATAAAGAACACGTTTATGTTCTTTCAAATAGTTAAGTCTTAAGCGTCCATACTTTCCAATGCTATAATCACTTTTTTTATAATCTTTAATATACAAATTAGGAATTAAATAATCTCCTTCTTTGAGATAGGTAATTTTATTATTCATTTTTTAAACCTCCAAAAATAAATTTTAGGTTTCCCATAAACATCCAAAATATGTAAAAGTAAATTGGGGAAAAGTTGGGGAAAAACACCTCAAAAAAGTTCAAAAAAACACATAAATGTTCTAAAAACCATTTCCCCAATTTTTATTGATAAATCAGCTAAAACCCTTGATTTCACTAAATTACATAAACGTTTCAAGCACATCTCATAACCCTAAGGTGAGTTTGAAATAATTTCGCTTTATGATTTTGATTTAATCGTTACAGCTAGAGTGGTTGTAGCGATTTTTTGTTGCCTAAGAATTGGTTGCTATAATGCTTAAAAATAGCACTATTATGTCAAATTGGGGAGAAATTGGGGATCAACTTCTAAATTGACATAGAACCTCTATGAAAAGCTCATTTACAAAAATTATTAAAGTTATTTTTGCAACAAAATAAACCAAAAAAATATAAATATGAGAGTTACAAAAAAGATTTATAGATAATATTGAATTTCTAATTTGCCTTGCTTGAAATTAACAAATTCTCTAATACATTTCCAGCAGTCCTATCATGAGATTTTAGTGGGTGAACATAGAAATTGTATGTAGTAGTAATTTGTGCATGACCAAGCCTAGCAGATACTGTTGCAACATCTCTTATTGAACTTTCTGTTTTAGGTGCCTTAGTAAAAACTCCTTTTTCAGAAAGATATTGACTAGACTTATTAATATTGATAATACCATTTTTTAAATCAATATCACTCCATTCAAGTCCAACAAGTTCACCAAGCCTTGCTCCAGTAAAAATATCAAGTAAAATTGCAGTACGATATTTAATTTGATTGCCTTTTAACTTTTGCAAATTATCAACAAGAATTTTAGTTTGATCTTCATCATAATGACGTCTTAAAGGCTTAGATGTTTTCGGTGGTTGAACACGTTCAGCAGGATTGCTTACAATAAGTTGCCAATATACTGCTCTGTGAAGCATTGCCGATAGCAAACGATGATGTTCTAATATTGTCTTTTGAGATAGGGGCTTTCTTGTTTTCTTTCCATTATTGTTTTTTCTTCTAATAATTTGAGTATCTTCTTCAAGTAAATCATAAAATCTCATTATGTCTGTTGGTTTGATTTTATTTAGCTTATAATGTCCAAAATATGGAGTGATTCTTGTTTCTAACATACGTTTGTATCTATAATAAGTTGATGGTGCTAGTTCTTTTAATGCATAATCCTTTGTCCATATTTCCACATATTGTGCAAATGTTGGGATGTTTCCGTCTACTATTAGTCCACTTTCTACTTCTGTTAGAAATTTTGAAAGTTCTATTTGTGCTTCTGATTTTTTCTTGCAATGTATTGTTTTTTGATGTCTTATTGGTCTGCCATCTAGGTCGTATCCTTTGAATACTACTAGCCTGTAACTGTTTTTTCCTCGTTTTTCAATACTACCTGTCACTTTTTTGCCTCCTTTCTGTTGTTTTTAGTAATTGTTTGTATTACTATGTTTTTATTGTAACATTTTTTGATTTGAAAACAAAACCCGACAGGGGATATGAGTGGGAAAATCGGAAAATGTAGGGGAAATATAGATTAAATTAAAAAATATGTTATAATGTTAAATATAAATAGTAAATGAAGGAGAAAAAAATGGAAAAAATAATTGTTATTGGAAGTCCTGGTGCCGGAAAAAGTTCATTTTCTAAAAAGTTAAAAAATATTACTAAATTACCATTATATCACATAGATATGCTATATCATAA
>CAKPLD010000024.1 GCA_934167225.1 uncultured Clostridia bacterium
GTGTTCTAGCTTTTGACCATCTTCTTTTTGGTTGTGCCATTTTTATTCCCTCCTCTTGTTAATCGATATATATGTTTTATACCATATTTTCACTTTTATTCGTACCATAAGATTATACATTTTTTTTTAACATTTGTCAACCATTGTTACTAATTTATTTTCACATTTTTTGTAAGGCTTTCATATACTGGTATTGAACAAATTTTTATTATATGGAAAGGATAAGTTTTATGTGTGGAATTGTTGGTTTTGTAAATTATAAAAAAGAATTACCTAATAAGAAAAATGTTATAAACACTATGGCCCAATCTTTAAGTAATCGTGGACCTGATGAAGAGGGCCTTTACCTAAATAATAATGTTGCTCTTGGCCATAAAAGACTTATTGTTATTGATCCAGAAGGTGGCAAACAACCTATGGTTCAACGTTTTAATCAAGGCGAATATGTTATGGTTTATAATGGGCAAATTTATAACACAACAGAACTAAGAAAAATTTTAATTGAAAATGGATTCTCTTTTTATGGTCATAGTGATACAGAAATTCTTTTGAAAAGTTACATACATTATGGTAAAGATGTAGTAAATCATTTAAATGGAATTTTTAGTTTTGCTATTTGGAATACTAAAACCCAAGAGCTTTTTATGGCAAGAGACCATTTTGGGGTTAAACCTTTATTTTATACCGAATTTGATGGTGGACTTATATTTGCTTCTGAATTAAAAGCAATTTTTAAATATTCTAATTTTGAAAAAGTTATTGATTCTCAAGGTATTTCCGAATTGTTTGGAATTGGCCCTAGTCATACACCTGGTTTTACTATTTATAAAAATGTATATGAAATTAAACCTGCCCATTTTGCGGTTTATAATAAATCTGGTCTTCATGTTGAACAATATTGGAAACTTGAATCTAAACGTCATTTAGAAGATTTTGACGAAACTTGTAATCATTTAGATTATTTATTAAAAGATGCTATTTCAAGGCAATTAGTATCAGATATGCCTATTTGTACATTTTTATCTGGAGGCTTAGACTCTAGTATAATTACCAAATTCACTTCTGATTACATGCAAAAAGAAGATATGGCACCTTTAGATACTTACTCTGTAGATTATGTAGATAATGATAAAAATTTCGTTAAATCTGATTTTCAGCCTAATTCGGATAATTACTATATAGACTTAATGAATAAAAATTCTTATTCCAAACACCATACTGTAATTTTAGATACACCTGAACTTGCCTCTAGTTTAAAAGAAGCAATGTTGGCCCGTGATATGCCTGGAATGGCAGATGTAGATTCCTCTTTATATTTATTTTGTAAAGAAGTAAAAAAAGAAAAAACTGTTACTTTAATGGGAGAATGTGCAGATGAAATTTTTGGTGGTTATCCATGGTTTTTCCGTGAAGATAGCTTAAATTCTGGAACTTTCCCTTGGTCTATTGCAAAACTTGAAAGAACTAAACTTTTAAATCCATCTATTTCAAGTAAAGTAAATTTAACAGATTATATAGATTTTAGATATAAACAAAGTTTATCTAATGTAGAAATTTTGGATACCGATTCTTTTGAAACTGCCGAAAAACGTAAAATTTCGTATCTTACAATTACATGGTTTATGCAAACTCTTTTAGAGCGTGCAGATAGAATGAGCATGGCAAATGGTTTTGAAGTTCGTGTTCCTTTTTGTGATTACAGGTTAGCTCAATATATGTATAATGTGCCTTGGGAAATGAAAGCTTATAAAGGCAGAGAAAAAGGTCTTTTAAGACACATTATGAAAGGTGTTTTGCCTAATGAAATTGTAGATAGGAAAAAATCTCCTTATCCTAAGACTTTTAACCCTACTTATTTGTCAGCTGTTAAAGAGATGCTTACTGAAATTATGAAAGATAGTTCTAGACCTATTAATTATTTGCTTAACCGTGAATTTATTTTAGATATTTTAAATACTGATGGAAAGGCTTTCACTCGTCCTTGGTTTGGGCAATTAATGTGCCGGTCCTCAGATGATTGCATATCTTTGTCAGGTAGATATGTGGCTTGATATATATAATCCTAGAATTGAAATTTAAGTAAAATAAAATGCAAGTTGCCACTAATAAGTAGCAACTTGTATTTTATTTTTTTAGAAAAAAACTATCCTCTAATACATCCTCTAAAGAAGGTCCAACAAAAACTCTAAACTCCCCTTCTTCTGAATCATATTCTGCATTTTCATTCCAAAACCTTAACATTTCTTCATTAATCTCAAAGGAAATTTCTTTTTCCTCATTCGGCATAAAACTAATCTTTTTAAAATCTTTTAACTCTTTTACTGGTCTTGTAACTCTTGCAACTACATCTTGAATATATAGTTCTACTACTTCTTTTCCTTCTATATTACTTTCATTTTTTATTTTCACACTCACCGTTATAGTAGAATCACAAGTTAAAATTTTACTACTTAGTTTTAGACAAGAATATTTAAATTTACAATATGATAATCCATATCCAAATGGATAAAAGCTATTTGTTGGAATCTCCTGATAACGCGATACATATCTAACATTACTATTATGTGGTCTTCCCGTATTGTAATGATTATAATAAATTGGACACTGACCAGTTGCCTGTGGGAAACTCATTGTCAATTTTCCAGAAGGGTTAACATCTCCAAATACAACATCTGCAATTGCATTTGCTCCTTCCGTTCCAGGAAACCATGCTTCTAACAAAGCTTCAACCTTTTCCTCAATTTCCTTTAATACTATTGGCCTACCATTAAACAAAATAACAACTATTTTTTTATTTAATTTTGCAAGTTCATTCAGTAATCTTTTTTGTATATCCGAAATTTCTATATTTGCTCTTGAGCAGGCTTCTCCACTTTGTCTATAGTGTTCACCTATTCCCAATACAATAACATCAGCCTTTCTAGCTACATCTATAGCCTCTTTTATATATTCATCTAATTTTTCTTGCTCATTTTCTATTTTTATAGTATTTCCTCCATCAGCCTGTAAAATTTGATTTATATCTTTTTCCTCTAATATTTCACTTCCTTTGGCATATAATATATTTTCTTTTCCAATCTTTTCTTCAAAAGCTTCTCTTAAAGTCGTTATTTTTTCCCTATCTGAAAACATAGACCATGACCCCAATATTGCAATATTATCTGCATATGGACCAATTAATGCTACTTTTTTGTTTTTAGTTAATGGTAAGACTCCATTATTTTTTAATAATACAAAGGTTTCAGCTGTTAGTTTTCTTGCTTTTTGGAGATTGAACTTGTTTAGAACTGTTTTTTGCTCTTTTTCACTATTTAAATTTCTATATGGGTCTTCAAATAATCCTAAATCATTCTTCAACTTTAAAATTCTTAAAACTGCTTTATCTATAATTTTTTCCGAAATCTTTTTCTCTTCTACCAAGATTTTTAAATTATTTGCATATACATCTGACATCATATCTATATCAACGCCTGCAGTAATTGCTTTATATGCCGCTTCTTTTTTATCTTTTGAAACACCATGATTAATCGTTTCTTCTATTGCCGAATAGTCAGAAATTACAATTCCATTAAATCCTAATTCATTTCTTAACAAATCTGTTAATAACCATTTATTCACTGTTGCTGGAATTCCATTTATAATATTAAATGATGTCATTATCATTTCCGAACCACTATTAATTGCCTCTCTATATGCAGGAAGATAATATTGTCTAAATTCTCTTTCTGACATATCAACTGTATTATAATCTCGACCTGCCTCTACAGCACCATATGCAGCAAAATGTTTTACACAAGATACCATTTCATAATTTTCACTTTCTTTTATATCTTTATGTGCTTGTATTACAGCTTTGGCATATATTTCTCCTAAATACGGATCTTCTCCTCCAATTGATTCCATAACTCTTCCCCATCTTGAATCTCTTACCAAATCTACCATTGGAGAAAAATTCACATTTACACCGTGCAATTTTTGCCTCTTCTCCTGCTAATTTCATACATTCATAAACAGTATTACTATCCCACGAACACCCCTGTGCTAAAGGTATTGGCAATACTGTTTTATATCCATTTATTATATCTGCCATAAATAATAAAGGTATTTTTAATCTATTTTTAGATAAGTATTCTTCTTGAACTTTCCTTATCTTTTTTGTGCCTACAATGTTTAGTATTGAGCCTACATTATATAACATATCATTTGATAATCCCAAATTTTTAATTGGTCCTGTTGATACATCCACCTTTTCCATTAAAAATACTTCTCCTGCAATTTGTACTAACTGACCTATTTTTTCATCTAAAGTCATATTAGATAATAATTCATATATTTTTTCATTAGTCATATTCAATACCTCTCCTTCATTTTTTAATATTATCTTATATCTTTGTTTCTTGTTTACTTTTGTTAAATCCGAGAATCTTTAAACCCTTTTGTACATAGACATTTTTCATAAAATATTTCCATATCAAACCTGAAAAATAGTTTTCAATCATAATCATTGAAATTCCTTTGTCTATTCCTATGCATTCTTTTGAATACCATATTTTTTTCATATCTAAATTATAGGCATCCTTAAATCCATATTTACACCAAAAACGAGGAAAATTGTTATAGTAATTTTCAACTGCTTTTAAACTATATTCAGGTGTAAAAACTACCGAACCTATTGCTCCACATGGCGAAATGGTTCCTTCATTTTCTTTATTTAAGTCTGTATCTGCTGGCATTGCTCCAAAATTCCCGGAATATCCTTTAGGTCCCACACATGCAGTTAATCCCCAAGAGTTTTTATTAAATGTCTTAAATTTATTACTATTTTTTATGCAATATTCTCTATTTGCAAGTGTTGCTTTTACCGAATTATCAAACCAATTAATTCCATCCTTATCTCTTATTTCTCTAAAATCAATCCAAGCATGAGAATATTGATATGTAAATAATGTTCCACAATATGTATAAATTATATCTTTTATATTTAAATAGTCTCTTTTTTCTTTTTTTATAAAATCATATATTTTCCCATCTATTGGATATGTTGGTGATGCAGTTCCCAAAATATATAATATCAATTGCTCGGCATACATATCCCAATGTCCCCAAAAACCTTTTTCATTGGAATATCCCATATAAAATTGCTTTGTTTTTTCATCTAAATACCATTTCCAATTTATTTGTTCATATAGCACTTTGGCCTTTTCTTTAATTGCCTTGCCAAAATACTCTCCTGCTAGTAATGCTCCACAAATAAAAATTGCTGTATCAATAATAGATATTTCGGAATTCCACTCTCTTTCAACTGTTTTTATGTTAACAAAATGATAGAAAAATCCATTTTTTTCATACATATTATATAAAAATGTATTAAGAGTCTTATCTGCCCTTTCATATGCTTTATTGTAGCTAATCCATTTTCTTTCTGTTCCTATTACTAAAGCTGCCATTCCATAACCAACAGAGGCAATACTCGATATTTGAGGTGCCAATTTAGTTTTGTCTCTAATTAAACCATAACCTTTACTTTTTTTATTATGATTTGATTCTTTTAAAAAGAACTTACAACACCCCTTCAATTCTTTTTCTAATATTTCACTTCCACTAAGTTTTTTTATTCTCATATATATTTCACCCTAAGCCAATTATAATATATTTAATATTATGTATTCAATGTAAGTTTTTACCAAGGTTTGATTAATTTTCGGGGACAAAAAAATAGCCAAGTCTTCCAACTCGGCTACAATATATATATTAGGAATTATTATGTTAAGCTAATTTAATTGTTTGCCCATCTTAGCATTTTGATGTCTTTGTATTTTTCTAATACCTCGTTATATTTTTCGTACTCATCTTCCCATAATGCATTAGGCACTTTGTCAAAAGCATTAAATATTTCTTCTGCTTCTTTTAAATATATTAATTGCTCTTGTACACTTAATTTTTCATATCTTTTTGAAAAAGCATATAATCTATCTAAAGTTTGGTTTGCTTCTATAAAGCTCCAAAAATCTTTTACATTCATTCCAAATGCTTTAATTTGAACTACTGCATATCCAATTAAGGCTACTATTATAAATATTAAAATATATATTAAAATTCCAATACCTTTCATCTTAATCACCTCACAAAACTTCCTTTGTACATATAAATTATACCACTTTTGTAAAATTTATGCAACAGTTTTGTAATATTTTTGTAATATTAATGTAATATTTTTGTCATTTTTCTTGTTTTTATTAACATTTTAAATCAAATATGTTATACTAGTGCTTATATTTTCATAAAAATAAATGCAAAAGGATGTGTTAAAAATGGATGATAAACGTTTTTCTCAGACTAAAAAAGTCGGAATTTTAGGTATTTTAGGTAATATATTTTTATTGATTATAAAAGGAACAATTGGTTTTGCCACTAAAAGTCAAGCTATGATTGCAGATAGCATAAACTCAGCTGGAGATATTTTTGCCTCACTTATGACTTTTATTGGTAACAAAATTTCTAGTGCTCCCAAAGATGATGACCATAATTTCGGACATGGCAAGGCTGAATATATATTTTCTATGTTTATTGGACTTTCAATGATTGTTGTTAGTTTTAAATTATTATATGATTCAATAAAAGCCCTTATATTTGGAAGTAAATTAGAATTTTCTTGGCTTCTTGTTATAACCTGCTTTATTACAATTGCTGTAAAACTTTTTCTGTATTTATATACCAGAAAAATAGCAAAAAAATACAACAATATCTTGCTCTCTGCTAATATGAATGATCACAGAAATGATTGTATTGTAACAACTTTTACCTTAATTTCTGTTTTGCTTACATTAAAAGGTGTATATTGGTTCGATAGCTTAACTGGTATCGGTATTTCTATTTGGATTGGCTTTACTGGTTTGTCATTTTTTATTGAAAGCTATAATATTTTAATGGATATTTCTGTTGATGATAAAACCAAAGATTTAATTTTAGATATTGTAAATTCTTATCAAGATATAAAACAAGTTCAGAGTATTAGCTCTTCTCCTGTTGGTTATAAGTATGTAATTGTTATTGTCATTTGTGTGGATGGCAATATGTCTACTTTTGATAGTCACTCTTTGGCTGATAGTATCGAAAGAAGCGTTTGTAAACTTGATAATGTTTATAAAACCATTGTGCATGTTGAACCAGTATAATGAGTATAATGTACAAAGAACCGATTTCTAACGAACAATATTCTTTTAGGACCGGTTCTTTTTTAATAAATTACCTAATCACAACCTCATCTTCATCGCAATCTATACTTGCTAACTTGCTTTTCTTAATAACACCATCTAAAATAGCTTCAGCAACTTTGTCTTCAACTAAACTTTGAATAGTTCTCTTAAGAGGTCTTGCTCCAAAGGCTTTATCAATACCTTTCTTAGCAATTAATTCTTTAACCTTAGGTGAAAATTCAATCTCATATTTTTGAGCTTTCATTCTATTTTTTACTTCATTTAACATTAATTCTATAATCTTATAAATCTCTTCATCCTTCAATTTATGGAACACAATTATCTCATCAATACGGTTTATAAATTCGGGTCTAAACTCACGTTTTAATTCTGCTATTACTTCTTTTTTTATATTTTCATATTCTTTTTTATCGTCTTTATTTTCATTGCCGTTTTTTGTTTCATTTGAGAAGCCTAATGTCTTTTTATCTGTAATAATTCTTGCTCCAATATTAGATGTCATAATAATTACAGTATTTTTAAAGTTAACTGTTCTGCCATTTGAATCTGTAAGTCTACCATCATCAAGTATTTGAAGAAGCATATTCATTACATCTGGATGTGCTTTTTCAATTTCGTCAAACAAAATTACAGAATATTGTTTTCTTCTAATTTTTTCAGTTAACTGACCACCTTCTTCAAATCCTACATATCCTGGAGGAGATCCTATAAGTTTTGATACAGAATGTGCTTCCATATATTCAGACATATCAATTCTTATCATTGCAGATTCATCTCCAAATAAACTTTCTGCTAAGGCCTTTGATAACTCTGTTTTTCCCACTCCTGTTGGACCTAAAAATAGGAACGAACCTATTGGTCTATTTGGGTCTTTTAATCCAACTCTTCCTCTTCTTATTGCTTTACTTACTGCTTCTACTGCCTCATTTTGACCAATTACTCTCTCATGCAATGTTTTTTCTAAATTACGAAGTTTTGCATTTTCGTCTTCTGATATTTTTTTTACTGGAATTTCTGTCCAAAGTGAAATTACATCTGCAATATTTTCTTCTGTTATTGTAATAATCTTCTTAGTATTTTGATTCTTCCACTTTTTATCCTCTTTTTCGTATTTTTCTCTCAAAGATTTTTCTTCATCTCTTAATGATGCTGCTTTCTCAAACTTTTGACCACGAACCGCTTCTTCTTTATCTTTAGAAATTCTATCTATTTCTTCTTGCATTTCTTTTAAACTATCTGGTTCTGTATAAGTTTGAAGTCTCGCTTTTGATGAAGCTTCATCTATTAAATCTATTGCTTTATCTGGCAAAAATCTATCATTAATATATCTTTCAGATAATATAATCGCCGATTCAATTGCTTCATCTGTAATCTTTACATTATGATGTGCCTCGTATTTATCACGTATTCCTTTTAATATTGTAATTGTATCTTTTTCAGTTGGTTCATTCACAATAACAGTACTAAATCTGCGTTCTAATGCTGTATCTTTTTCTATATATTTTCTATATTCTCCAATTGTAGTTGCACCAACTAGTTGAATTTCTCCTCTTGCAAGCATAGGTTTTAAAATATTGGCAGCATCAATTGCCCCTTCGGCAGAACCTGCACCAACTATTGTGTGAATTTCATCAATAAATAATATTACATCTCCGGCTTTTTTTACTTCCCCTAATGCTTTTTTGATTCTTTCTTCAAAATCTCCTCTATATTTAGCACCTGCAACCATTCCGGAAATATCCATACTTACAACTCTTTTATTTTTAAGCATTTCTGGAACATCACCTAAGTTAACTTTTTGTGCTAAACCTTCTACAATTGCTGTTTTACCAACTCCTGGTTCACCTATTAAACATGGATTGTTTTTTGTTCTCCTTGATAAAATTTGAATAACCCTTTCAATTTCTTTGCTTCTACCAACAACAGGATCTAACTTTCCTTCTTTTGCTCTTTTAGTTAAATCTTCTCCAAATTGATTTAGAGTTAAGGTAGAATTAAAACTTCCGTTTGTTTTATTATAAGATTTACTTTCTTTTGATACATCTTCTGCTTCATTTATAACATTTACAATTTCATTATACAATTTTGGTAATTCAACATCTAAATCAAGCAAAATTCTAACGGCAATGCTATCTCCTTCTCTAAGAATTCCAATTAATAAATACTCTGTTCCTATGTAGTCATATCCCATTTTTCTTGCTTCTATAAAGCTATTTTCTATAACTCTTTTTGTTCGTGGTGTAAAGCCGAGTGTGTCAGTTCCTGTACTAGCTTCTTTTCCTATCATTTCAATAATTTTAGTTTCAATATTCTCTGCTGTTATGCCCTGATTTTGTAGTACTCGACTTGCAACTCCAGCTCCTTCTTTTAGCAAACCATATAATATATGTTCTGTTCCTATGTAGTTATGTCCAAGCAAAACTGCTTCATCTTCTGCAACTTCAATTGCCTTTTTAGCTCTTGATGTAAATTTATATATCATATTCCCAACTTCCTTTCTTTTATTTTTTTACAATATTTCTAATCATTTCTCTTCTTTTAGACATCCTTTTTCTCTTATTTTTTCATGATTTTATATTTCTTCTCTTATTTTTGCTGTTATTAGTTATATTCTCTAAATCTTCTACTTTTTCCTTTTGCACCGATAATGGTAACCAAGCAAAATATGATGTAATAAATTCCCCATATCTTGTGGCATCCTCACCTATTTCATATTTTTCATTTTGTTTTTTTGTCATTTCGCACACCCCCTGTTTTAGTTTGTGCTATTATTTTATTTTTATACAAAATGAGGTAACTGCTTTTACCCCATTTTGTAATAATTTTTTATAGACCTGTTAGTGGCAAAATCTTATAAACTTTAGTTTTCCAATTAGATGACTTATTTAAATTATATCCTTTATAATTTGACTTTAAATAAACCTTATTTTCGAAAACATCTTCACTTTTAACATTAGAATTTACTTTTGCAAAAATCAATGTATCCTCTTCTGTTTTAAATCCTACATCAACTGTTCCAAAATCTAATTTTATATTTGTTATAAATTCATTATCCGCTAATTCTCGAGAAAAATCTATTTCATCAGAATTTTTTGTATTTATATCTTCAAACATTAAAATATAATCTTCACTAAAATTAGTTTTATAATATAAATTATAAGTATTTTCTTGATTATACGTACCTAATTTTATTTTTGTAACTTTTATATAATCTGTTGGTATTTCATCTTCCCAAATAAAATTATCCAATTTTACATTCCCTGAATTTTTTAAGGTTATGTTATACTGTATTTCATCATCTGCAAAAGCTTCGTCCATACCTTTTTTCTCAATTTCTTCGTCTGGATTTTCTGGCGTGTTTTCTATATTTAAAGTTACTTCCTGTTTGTTATTTTTTATTTCTGCTTCGTAAATACTTTGATCTAGTAAATACCATTCGTTTGTCTCTAGTTCTTTTACTTTGTATATTCCTTTTTCTAATTCTTGTGAATATGCAATTCCTTTACTATCTGTTGTTATTTTTTGAATCAAAGTTCCATCTGTATCATATATTTCGAATTTTATTCCTTCTAATGGATCTCCTCTTTTCTTGCCATTTATTTTATTGTCTTCTTTTGATGTCTTAACAATCTTAATATGACCTCTAATTTTTTCATTTTCTATTTGTATGTCTTTAATTTGATTTTCTTCTAATGTTATTTCCTTTATGTCATTTCTTAATTCATATTTTTCATCAGTTTGAGTCTCACGTAGTCTTAAACTTTGGTAATCTCTTAATGGATATTTATTTGTTACTGCCTCTCCATTTTCATCTGTTTTTATTGTTTCTAATACATTACCATTGCTATCTTGAACCTCAAAGACAACATTTGGAATTTTTATTGTATGATTATCTTTGTCGACTTTTATTACTCTAATTTGTCCTTTTTTTAATTCATCTTCTATTTTTGTTGTAGTTGTTTCGTTCCATTTTATTTGCAAATTTTGGTCATCTGCTAAATTATACCACTCATTTGTGCTAATTTCTTTTAATTTGTAATTTCCTATTCTTAAGTTCTCTATTGTTATTTTTCCATTAGCATCTGTATAATATGTTCCAATTGATTTGCCTGTTTCCTCACTATATAATTCAAATCCAACATTTCCGAGTGTTATATTATTGTTTTCTTTGTCTACTTTTAATATTTCTAAGGTTCCTTTTTTGTGTTCATTTTCTATATCTATATTAGATGTTTTGTTGTATTCTACTTCTATCGAATATTCATTTTCTTCATTTAATATATAATTTTCATTTGATTTTATCTCTTTTGCATAATAAGAATCTTGATATAAATTTGAAATTTCTATCTTACCATTTTCGTCTGTTGTATATTTTCCGATACATTCTTTTTTTGAGTTATATATTTCAAATACGGTGCCAACAATCCCTTTTTTAGTTTCATTATCTATTTTATTTATTTGGATTTTTCCTGTATTTAATTTTAGTTTTGTATTTATACTTGATTCCACATTTTGGTATGAATCGGCTGTTAGTAAATAATCTTGTGTTCCAGAAATTCTAGTTTTTCCATAAAACATAGGATAACTTTTTAGTTCTGATGAAATTTCTATATTTATACTTTTATCTGAGTTTAAATTGGTTTTTAAAAGTTTTAATTTAAACTTTTCGTTTGGTTCAAAACTTGTTTTTATATTTCCTTCTATGTCTGTTAAAATATCACCATTTGATAAACCCGAAACCGATTTTATATTGTATTTTGATATTGTATTTCCTCCTGTTATTTTATATGTCATAGAATAATAATTTCCATCTTCTTCTAGTTCAGATATCTTTGATATTTTTAATTCGTTTTCAATTGTCTCTGTTCCATTTTTTCCAATATCTACTAAATTATGCAATGCTCTTAACATGGCTTGCCCTTCGCTGTCGTTTTCTTCTGCTGTATATAAGTTTATGTCTGCTTGCCCTAGTAAGCAATATATTGCAAATTTTGTTACAGCAAATGCATCATATTCTGATTCTACTCCCATTTGCTTTGCGGTTTTATATGGATACCCATTTTTTACCGCTCTCCATACTTGTTCGTTGTCTATTATTTTATCTATATCTACAGTATAACTATCTACTGCTCCAACTCCATGTAGATCTCTATTTAAACAATATGCTGGGTAAAATTTGTTATCTTTGTAGTACCCTACAATGTTACATATTGAATATGTATACATTTTTTTACTTTCGTTATAGTATTTTAAATGATATGGTGCCTCTCCTATTTTTACTATATATGCTTCTTTTATTTCGTAAACTGCTTTTACTATATTTGCTAAATATGAAATGAATATTATTGATAACAATAATACAATTGGTATTTTTTTTATTATTTTTAACATTAATTCCTCCTTGATTTTTAGGAGCTTTGGAATTAATTTTTTATTATGAATTAACTTTGTATATATTATAATATTTTTAGTGTTATGTCAATAGATTTGTTGAATAATCTGACAAAAATCAGTGGTGTATAATATGGTGTGTGTGATGGAAAAACAGCATGGTGTTATATTAACCATACTGCTTGACACTTACAAAATGAGCAGTTCTATCTTATGTAAAGTACGACACGAAACCCTACGTAAGTGACAGGAGCACTAGAATCAACGTTGCCGTTGCGGTAAGCTATAGTTGCAGCACTTCCATAGTAACAGAAACTACCACCACGAAGGACAGCGTATTTCGCAGCAGTGGTCTTATCTTGTTCAACCATTGTATCACTTGTAGAATGGTTTCCTACTTCTGTTGTCCATTCATACATATTTCCTGCCATATCATATATATTTTTTACTTTTGAACTTACAGTTTTAGTTTTCTTCGTTCCATTTTCTTCTACCTCTGCTTCATATGCTCCTGTTGCTAATTCAACCCATAAATAATGGTTATATTCTTCAAAATTGTAGTCTGTACTACTTGAATAAAATTGGTATTTTTCTTTTTCGCCTTGGTTTACTTTTTTACTTCCTAAATTTATATTACCTTTATAATATTTTTTATTTGTTTCGTACGTTACCCATGTTGTAGAATTATCTTTTTCTATATGTTCTATATAGTGGTGCAATGAATACAATGCGTTTTTTATTTCTATGTTCGAATTACTATTTGTATAGTTTCCATAGTTTGTACTATCTTGTCCTATATTTGATACTTCTGTCTTTAACCATGAAACTGTTGTGTCCCATGCAAAACTATCTATTAATTGGCTACTTACAACACTATTATTTGCATACATATTTTGTGAAACCACTTTCGCATTTTTTTGGTTTATACGATTCCAACATTGGTTGTTTTTTCTACTTACTGGTTTCAGACTTGTATTATTTTTATCTATAGCATATGCGTAGTCATTACTTTCTTTTGCATAAAAATCTGCATTTTCTGGCACTCCTGCTTCAAATCTTGCAACATAAAATCCTCCATATTTTTGCACACTGTCTACACTATCTATTGTGTCTCCATCTTTTGCTCCTCCATAGTCTGTCCAATCTGTGTATTTTTCTGGTGTATTGTAGTAGTATTGTTTAGTTGTATCTGTCCATTGTGAAGCTAACCCAAATTTTGTACTTTCATCTTTTGTTCTTTCATATCTTACACCACTATTTCCATTACATGGCACCCAAACAAATTGGTTTCCTCCTTTAGAATTATTGTCATCATCTCCTATTTTATCAGATATTACAAGCCCTGTTGATGGCTTTCCTGTTACGTAATAGAAGCCTTTTGGTATTACTGCCTTTATTGTTTCTTCGTCATTTGTGCTATCTCCTTCTTTTATTATCATTCTTACATTTTCATTTTCTAGCAATTCTTTTTCTGCTTCATTTGCATTTGCTACTGTTATTTGTTTTACTCCATTTGATTCTATGTTTTTTTGTTCACTTGTACTACCAAATATTTCACTTATATCGTAAGTTTTACCATTGTATGTTATTGTTCCTTTTGATACATCTGTTGTTATTCCTTCGATTTTTCCTAATTCTTCTAGGATAAATTCACTTTCTGCACTATTTTGTCCGACCTTTCAGATAGTAGTCTGTTAGTATGTCATAGGCTTTTACTTGCAAATATTCTAAATCTCCTGCATCTTTTGTACTTTGTTTTGCTTTTGAGGCATTATCTATTATTCCATTTTGTCCTGTTAGAGTTGATATGCTTACTCCCGCTAGAATTATAAGTATGATAATTGTAACTACAAGGGCTATTAGAGTAATACCTTTGTTTTCTTTCAATTTTTTTATCAACTTCATAAATTTTTTCCTCCTAGTATTTCGACTGACTTTCCAAAACATATACCACAGCCTGTATTTTTATTTAACCACAAAATTTATATTTTTACAATGTTTTATAAAAAATGACATATATTCGTAAAAAAAATGTAACAAAAATGTAATAATTACATAATGAACCTGTAACTTAATCAAACTATTTATTATAGAATTTAAGGTAAAATTTAATTTTAATAATAATTGAGGTAAAAAATATGAAAGTAAAAACACTAAATGGTAATTTAAATATTATAGGAAAAAATTTAAGAAAATATAGAAAGCTTCAAAAAATTTCCCAACCTGAACTATGCAAGAAATTAGATCTACTCGGAGTTACAATGTATATATGTGATATTTACGAAATTGAATACGGCAAAAAAACAGTCAAAGATTTTGAAGCTCTTGCCTTTTGTAAGGTCTTAAATATAACTCTTGATGACCTTTATTCAGATACAGATAAATACTATGAAGCATAGTTTAATTTTTATATACATATATTAATAAACATTGTGATATGTCAAATCCAACTTACAGCGAGTCTTTAGCCGAACTTGATTTTATTGCGAATTGCAAAAAAAGTAGCATGAATATTTTTTAATATTTATGCTACTTTTTTATTTATTATATTAGCGTGCTATTTTTAATACATTCCGTCCATTCCTGCACCCATTCCATTATCTGAATGACCACAATCACATTTCTTTTCAGGTGCATCTGTAACTAAACTTTCTGTTGTAAGTACCATCGAAGCAATAGATGCTGCATTTTGTAAAGCACT
>CAKPLD010000025.1 GCA_934167225.1 uncultured Clostridia bacterium
AAAATTATTATGATAAAAATAAAGCAGATAAATTTAATAAATTATATGGAAACACATATATAGGTAAAAATCCAACAAAATTAAAAAATAGCTATTGTATATTAAGATTTAATTTTTCAGGAATAGACACAAGTACAAATGAAGCAACAATAAAAGGATTTAAAAACGAAGTAGCTTCATCTATAGAGGTATTTATTCATAGATATAATTTAGACTTTTACGTAAACAAGGAAGACGAAGCAGAAAATATATTAGATAATTTAATAAAAGCTTTTTATGTTCAAAAAGCCCAGGAAAAAATATATGTAATAATAGACGAATACGACCACTTTGCGAACGAACTACTAGGGTTTAATCCTGAACAATTTAAGGGACTAGTATCAAAAAATGGAAAAGTAAGAAAGTGGTATGAAGTTTTAAAAAAAGGAACAGAAACAGTAGTAGACAGAATATTTATAACAGGTGTTGCACCAATAACATTAGATAGTTTGACAAGCGGATTTAATATAGGAACAGATATAACGCAAGATGTAAGATTTAATGACATGATGGGGTTTACAGAAAAGGAATTGATTGAAATTTTAAATAATCAAGAAATACCTATAGATAAGCAAAAGAAAATATTACCAATAATGAAAGAAAACTACGATGGATACAAATTTAGTTTAAATGCAGAAAATCAAATATATAATTCAAATATGTGCTTGTATTTCTTATCTGAATATACATGGTCAAAAAGAGTGCCAGATAGACTAATAGATATGAACATAGCAAGTGATTACAGTAAAATAGGTAAAATGCTAGATTTATGCAAAGGAGAAAATAAATTAGAAATATTACAAAAAACGGTTCAAGGTGAACCAATAGTAAATAGCATTGTAGAAAAATTTAATCCAGCAATAGATTTTACGGAAGCAGATATGATATCTATGTTATACTATCTAGGATACTTAACAATAGCAGGAGATCTAGCTGGAATACCAGAACTTGTAATACCAAATAAAGTAATGAAAGAAATATATGCAAGTTATTTTATGCAATTAATGAGCCAAGAAGCAGAATTTAGAATAGACAATAGCACAAGTGTACAGATATTAAAAGAAATTGCATTAGAAGGAAAAATAGACAAAATAGTCGAAGTATTAAGAATATACTTAAAGAATTTATCAAATCGTGATCTCATAAAATTTGACGAAAAATATATTAAATTAATATTCTACTGTATAGCAATGAATATAAATTCATATTTTACAAAATCAGAAATGGAAGTAAACAGAAATTATCCGGATATACTTCTTGTGCCAAGAGACAGAACAAAAGGATATAAGGCAATAATGGTAGAATTTAAATACTTAAAAAAAGGAGAAACAGCAAAACTAGAAGATAAGCAAAAAGAAGCAAGAGAGCAAATTGAAAGATACAGCGAGTTTGAAGAGATAAAAGATATAGAAGGATTAAGAAAATATACAATTGTTGTTGCCGTAGATGAAATTTATGTTCAAGAAATATTAAGTTAGAAAAATATATCCTCACATATAATAAAAACGTTATGAAATACAATAAAAGTAAATATATACACTAAGCATATAGACTCAACAGAAAGAACAAATATAAAATTAATAAAAAATTAATGAAATCTTAACAAAGTTATGCTATAATAACTTTGTTAAGATTTTTAAACATAAAAGGGGAAAAAATGAAAATACTACTATATACAGAAAATGAACAAATATTATCAAAAAGTGGATTAGGAAAAGCAATAAAACACCAAATGAATGCACTAAACGAAGTAAATATAGAATATACAACAAATCCGAACGACGAATTTGATATAGCACACATAAATTTCTATGGTTTAAAATCATATATGCTAGCAAAAAAATTAAAAAAACAAGGAAAGAAAATAGTATATCATGCACACAGCACAGAAGAAGACTTTAGAAATAGTTTCATATTTTCAAATCAAATATCAAAAATTTTTAAAAAGTGGCTAATAAAATGTTACACATTAGGAGATGCAATAATTACGCCGACAGAATATTCAAAAAAACTCTTAAAAAGTTATGGCATAAAAAACGATATATATGTAGTATCAAATGGGGTAGAATTAAAAAACTTTAAATGTAGTAAACAAGCTGAAAATGAATTTAGAAAAAAATATGATTTGAAAAAAGAAGAAAAAGTAATTATTGGAATAGGACTTTATATTGAAAGAAAGGGAATAATAGACTTTGTAGAGCTTGCAAAAAAAATGCCAGAATACAAGTTTATTTGGTTTGGATATAGTCCTTTAATATTTGCTAGAAGAAAAGTAAGAAAAGCTGTTAACACCAAATTAAACAACCTAATATTTGCAGGATATGTGGATCAAGAAGAAATATGTAATGCCTTAAATGGATGTGATATATATTTAGCTCCTACATATGAAGAAACGGAAGGAATAACAATAATAGAAGGAGCAAGTTGCAAAACCAATATGATTGTAAGAGACATTCCAGTTTTTAATGGATGGCTTGTTGATGGCAAAAATGTTTATATGGCAAAAAATGTACAAGAATTTGAAAAAAGAATAAAAGACATTATAAATGGAAATTTGCCAAATTTAACAGAATTTGCTTATAATATAGCAGAAGAAAGAAGTAGCAAAAATATAGGAATAAAAATGAAGAAAATTTACGAGGAAGTTCAAAGGAGAAAGCAAAAATGAGAATAGGACTGTTTACAGATTCGTATACCCCAGACATAAACGGAGTATCGACAAGTGTATTTAATTTAAGAAAAGCATTAATGAAAATGGGGCACACAGTATATATAGTTACAGTAAATAACAGCATAATAAAACACGAATATGATGAAAAAGAAAAAATATTAAAATTACCTGGAATTCCGGTAGGAATTTACAATTATAGATTTAGCGAAATATATTCAATATCTACAATAAAAATAATAAAGAAATGGAATTTAGATGTTATACATTCACATACAGAATTTGGTGTTGGAATATTTGCAAGAATTTTATCAAAGCAATTCAAAATACCTCTTGTACATACATATCATACACTTTACGAAGATTACACACATTATATTACACATAACCATTTTGATAAATTAAGCAAAAATATCGTAAAAAAATTAACAAAACTATACTGTGTAAAAACGGCAAAAGAAACAATTGTACCAACAAACAAAATATATAAACTCTTTAAAGAAAAATACATGATAGATAAAAATATAAATATTATTCCAAGTGGAATAGATATTGACAGATTTTATAAAGAAAATGTATCACCTACAAAAGTTGAACAAATAAAAAAGAAATACGGAATAACTAAACAAGATTTTACAATCATATTTGTAGGAAGATTAGCAACAGAGAAAAATATAGAATTTTTATTAAATGCCGAGCAAAAAATGATAGAAAAAAAGATATTTAATACAAAATTGCTAATAGTTGGAGATGGTCCGGAAAAAGAAAAATATATAAATATTGCAAGAAAACTAAATATATTTGATAAAGTGATTTTTACAGGAAAAATTAAGCAAGAAGAAATTCAATACTATTACCAATGTGCCGATGCATTTGTAACTGCATCTAATTCGGAAACACAAGGGTTAACAGTAATAGAAGCAATGGCATCAGAAGTTGTTCCAATATGTATAAATGACATGGCCTTTTTAGAGATGGTACCTAAAAAAAGTATATTTAGTAATCAAGAGGAATATATAAACCAGTTAATTACATTTGCAAATAATGATAAATTAAGAGAAGAATATAAAGTTGAGATAAGAAAAAAAGCCGAGGAATATAGTTCAAAAAGATATGCAGAAAGGGTGCTTGATGTATATAGAGGAGTTTTAACAGGTGGTATTAAAGACAATATAACAAAAAAAGAAGGAATAAAAGATGGAAAAGAAAAAATTATTAAAGAATGTATTTAACATAACAACAATTATTATGACAGTTTTAATAATAGCTTTTATAGTATATGGCATAAAAATGGGCATATTTAGCGATAAAAATATGTTAATTGAATACATGAAAAAATTTGGAATATTTGCACCAGCATTATTTATTTTTATACAAATAATTCAGGTTGTATTTCCTGTAATTCCAGGTGGAGCAAGTTGCTTAGCAGGAGTTTTAGCTTTTGGGCCAATATGGGGATTTATATATAATGAAATAGGACTGTCAATTGGTTCGATTATAGCATATTTTTTATCGAAAGAATATGGATTGAAATTAATAAATAGCTTGTTTAAAAAAGAGCAGGTCGACAAATATTTGGGCTATATAAGAAATAATAAATTCGAAAAAGTTTTTTTATGGGGAATTGTTTTGCCTGGTTTACCAGATGATTTAATGTGTTATGTCGCAGGACTTAGCAATATATCATTAAAAAAATTTTGTGCAATAATTATTTTAGGAAAACCGTTTGCTTTAATTTTGTATAGTTTATTTTTTAATGTAATAATGTAAACTAAAGACTCTAGTTTTATTAGATAAAAAACTAGAGTTTTTAGTTGTTTATTAAGAATTTAATATTGTGAAAGTTGTTCCATTTTTTTCAATAAACCCCTCATCTCTTAAATGGGATAATTCCCTCATCATTGCACTTCTGTCAACACTTAAATAGTCTGCTAAATCAGTAAGAGAAAAAGGGAGTGTAAAGGTTTTGCTAAGTTTTCTGGTTGCTAATAAATTAAAATATGTAAGTAATTTATCTCTTATATTTTTTTTTGTTAAAATTTCAATTCGAGTGTTTAATTTTACAGTATTATTCATAATTAAAATAGGAAGATTTTTTTCTAGTTCTTTATGAAATTTACATTTAGAGCGACATTCTTTTACAATATTATCATATATAAAACTTAAAACTTTGCAATTTTCCTTAGCTTCTACAAACAGCTCATTATTAGTATTTGCAGGATATAGTACCTCTCCAAAAATATCTCCTTTTGTAAATTGAAATATTATAGTTTTGTTACCATTAAAGTCATATCTAATTAAATTTGCAGTTCCGAGATAATAAAATACACATTTGATTTCTTTTTTCAATATATGTTGTAATTACTTCTCCCTTTTTAAAGAAACGTTTTATTACTTTATTACAATTCTCGCCAAAACTTTCAAGAAAGTTTGCTGTATCAAAATTCGTTGTCATGTATATACTCCCTTCGAACAAAATATATCATAAAACTGTTGCATTTGCAACAAATTTCGGAAAGATTACAAAAGTATTAACAAATAATTTTTTACAAAAACATTTGAAAAAATATCGAAAAATGTTATAATGAATTAAAAGTTTGACTAAAAAGAAGAAAATACATATTTGTAAAATGCAAAATATTTTTGGAGATATTAGACATAGGGGGAAATTATATATGATAATGCGTTTAAAACCAGATGAGGAATTTATATATAAATGCATAACAAGTCAAAATCTTGAACTAGGTAGAAATGGAAAAATAAAGATAGCTCTTTTGGATGAAAAGAATTTTTGGAACCAATATCTACCTGTTATCTTAAAAGAGGAAGCCGGAAATGATATAGACATAACAGATGAAAAAATACAAATTTTAAAACAAATGTATCAAAAAAATAGGAGCGTTTTAGAAAAAATTAACATCAAAATACTTGATGAAAAATATATCCAAACTTTTGGGTTAGATAGCATAAATAGGATAGCGCTTTTTCCTGATATACAAAGAAAACTATTAGAATTAAATGATAAACAATATAAGTGTTTTAGTGAAATTTTTACATATTATTTAAAGCATAATAGAACGCTTGAATGGGAAGAAGTGCTTCTTGTAGTATTAGCAAACATAGATGAATACGGAGAATTAGTAGAAAATATTGATGATATTGAAAATATTAATGTTGATGAATTAATTGGAATAATGCAAAATCCTAATGAGTTTAAAATAAAACAACCAGAAGATCTTTTAAAATTTGATGAAATAAAAAGAAAAAAATGTATTGAATGGTTAGAATCAGATGATTTGAGTTTGATGAAAAAAGCACTATATTATCAAATATTTGGACATAGTGATATGTTTGCAAGAAAGCTAACAGTTCAATATAATGATATAGAATCAATACAAAATGGCCAATTACGAGATTATATGAAAGCATTACAGGAAATAGAGAAGATGAAAAATCCGGATGAGATAAAGGAAATTTTTTATTCTTGCGAGCCAGTAACGATAATAAACCATCTACTAATTGAGGCAGATTTAAGAAATGAATATTTAAGACAATTTAATGACCAATTACTAACAATAGATTCATTACAAGAAATAGAACATAATGTTTATGATGCTGGCACAGAATTTAAAATCATTATGACAGGGCTTGGAGGAGTTTCTGATGACAAAACGGCTAAGAATTATAAAAATAGCTGGAATAGACCACAAATGGGAGTATCGCATTTTTGCGCAAGTTATATAAGAAATGATATGATAGGAATATCAGGAAGACCAGATGTTTGTTATGGGTTTAATAAAATGCCGGAAGGCTCATTACTAGGAGCTCGGTACCAAGGATACTGCTTCAGATATGTATGATGCAATCCGTGGCACAGTATGGATAGATTTATGGTCACCCGAATCATTTATAAATCAAACCTCTCCTATATGGAGGTATAATGAATTAGATTTTAAAAGATTTCAAGACGGAAAAAGGCAACAACCAGATTATATAATATTTTTCAAGAAGGGAAACAATCAAATTAATAAGGAATGCAGACAAGCATCAAAAGATTTTGGCGATTTACCGATTGTTGTAGTGGATATAGACAAATGCCTTGAACAAGAAAAAAAGAAGGTAATAGAATTACAAAGAACGTATAATGAAACGGGAGATATTGATTATTTAAAACAAATATATCAAAAAATAAAGAATAACAGAAATACAACATCAATATGGAACAGGAAAGAGCCATTTTGCCAAGAAATAGATTTAGAAGAATTAGAACAAGAAATAGAACGACAAGAACGAACAGAAAGGAAAAATGTTACAGAAAATGATTTAGTAAAAAACGATGGAATGGTGAGAGAATTAGATAGAAATGACGTAGTTCAATCGATTAAAAATTTATTAGAAAAAATCAAAGCTTCAGAACAAAAAAATAATCAGCCAACAGAACAAAATAAATAAAATTATAATGAATTAAAAGTTTGACTAAAAAGAAGAAAATACATATTTGTAAAATGCAAAATATTTTTGGAGGTGATTGTATTGGAAAGAAACGATAATCAAAAAAGAATAGATCGAGAACAATTAGAACGAGTTTATGAAAATGCTAGAAAATTATTACAAATAAAGGAAAAAAACGATAAAAAAAATGAAGCAAAGGAGAAAGAGAGTAAAGACGATGAATGAATTGAATAAATCATTTACAGAGGTTTCGGATATTATTAATCATATGCAAAAAGATCTATATGTGAAGATACCTAAAAAATTTATAAAGATAATTAATGAGAATAAAGATAATAATTACAAAGTAAATATAGATTATTCTAAAGGAATTAATGAAGTTAACTTATTGAAAGAAACAAGAGCAATATTATCCTTAATATATAGGGATTATATATGCTCCCCAGAAAAAAGAAAACAACTTGTGTTAGAAGATAAAGAAGAACAAAAAAGAAACGAAGAATTTTTAAAGAAAAAATATGAAATTAATTTTGAGAAAAAACATGACCAAAAGAATAAATGTAATGAAAAATTTTATGAAAATAATGAAACTCACATTATAAAATATGAAAAACAGAGTTTATTTAAAAGATGTATGAATAAAATAATAAATTTATTTCGAAAACAGTAAAACGTTGAGTGGATATAGACAAATGTCTTGAACAAGAAAAAAAGGTAAGAAAGTTACTAATTACAGATATAAATAATAAAAAAAAGTAGAAATTTAAAAATGATTGTGATATACTTATGGCGAGATAAAAATATATCCAAAAAATAAGCCTAAGGAGGCGGAAATTGAAAGTAATAAAAAGAGATGGCAGAATAGTAGATTATGACAGAAATAAAATCATAATAGCCATTGAAAAAGCCAACAAAGAGGTAATCGAAGAAAGAGAAAAAGCAAGTAAAGAAGATATAAAAAAAATAACAAACTATGTTGAAAAAATAGACAAAAAAAGAATCTTGGTAGAAGATATGCAAGACATAATAGAACAAAAACTAATGGAAATAGGAAAATACGAGCTTGCAAAAAAATATATAGTTTATAGGTATACAAGAGCATTAGTTAGAAAAAGCAATACGACAGATGAAACAATATTAGGCTTAATAAGAAACCAAAATGCAGATAACATCCAAAACACAAAAGACAAAAATATATTTTTGGTTTCTGCACAAAGAGACTATATAGCAGGGGAAGTTTCAAAAGATCTAACAAAAAGGCTATTACTACCAGAAAAAATATCTAAAGCAAATGAAGAAGGAGAAATATATTTTCATTATTCAAATTACTTTATTCAGCCAATTATAAACTCATGTGTTACAAATGTAAAAGACATGCTGTATAATGGCACAAAAATAAATGACATAGAAATAGAAGAACCAAAAAACTTCTATACAGCATGTAATATTTTAACACAGATAATTGTTCAAGTAGGAAGTAATTTATATGGAAAACAATATATTGACTTATCATTTTTAGGGAAGTTTCTCAGAAAGAGTAAAGAAATTTACGAAAAAGAATTAAAAACACAGTTTGGTGAAAAACTAACAAATATAGAATTAGAAAAAATGGTTCAAAATGCCAAAAATAAAGAATTAAGTTATGGAATAAAAACTATAAAATATCAGCTAAAAACGCTAATAACTTCAGGTGGACAACAGGCGACAGTGGAACTATATTTTGATTTAAATGCAGAGAAACAATATTTACAAGAAAATTTAGAGATAAAGCAAATCCTAGAAAAAGAACAAATTTTAATTAAAGAAGAACCATATAAATTTATGGGGCAATTTAACCAAGGAATTGTAACTTTAAATTTGCCACAAATAGCAATAATTGCAGATGGGGATGAAAAAGAATTCTATAATATACTAGAAAAAAGGCTAGAACTATGCAAAGAAGCATTAATATGTAGACATTATCATTTACTTGGAACACTTTCAGATGTTAGCCCAATTCTTTGGCAAGATGGTGGAATTGCAAGGCTGAAAAAAGGAGAAAAAATAGATAAATTATTATATGGCAAGTATTCGAATTTATCACTTGGCTATATAGGAACAAATGAAATGGCAGAATTAATGACAGGAAATTTATCTGTAGACGAAAAAAACAAATTTATTATAAAAGTAATAAAAAACTTAAAAGAAACAATAGAAAAATGGAAAAAAGAAACAAAAATTGGATTTGTTTTAGATGGTCATCCACCAGAAAACATAGAATATAAATTTGCATTAAAAGACAAAAACAAATATGGAACCATCGAAAATGTAACTGATAAAGGTTATTATACAAATTAAATAAAAAGAGGAGAGGATAAAAATGTTAAAAAAAGTAGGAATATTAATTAATGGTGGGGACGCCCCAGGACTAAATGCAGTAATTCGTGCAATTACTAGAACAGCAGAAAAAAATGGAGTAGAATGTTATGGATTTATAGATGGATTTAATGGTTTATTACATAACAATTTTGTTAGATTAGACCATGAACAAATTACATCTGGAATATTACATAAAGGTGGAGCAATAATAGGTTCATCATTAAATTCAAATGTATTTAATTATAAAGTAATAGAAAACGGAAAAGAAGTATATAAAGATTTATCTGAAACATGTGTAGAAAATTTAAAAAATGATGGAATAGATTGTTTATTTACATTAGGAGGAGACAGTACACAAAAATCTGCAAGAGACTTTTCATTAAGAGGAGTAAATGTAATAGGAGTTCCAAAAACAATAGACAACGATGTTGCATGTACTGATGAAACATTTGGATTTAATACAGCCGTATCTGTTGCAACAGAAAGTTTAGATAGACTTCATACAACAGCAGAAACACATAATAGAATAATGGTTTTAGAAGTTATGGGAAGATATGCAGGATGGATAACATTAGAGTCAGCAATTGCAGGAGGAGCAGATGCAGCATTACTTCCAGAAATTCCATATGACATAGACAAAGTAGTAGAAAAAATACAAGCTAGACAAAAAGCAGGTAAAAACTTTAGTGTAGTTGTAGTATCAGAAGGAGCATTCCCAAAAGGAGGAAGCATTTCTGTAAAAAACACACGTGAAGGAGGAAAAGGAGTTATAAATATTCAGCTTGGAGGAGCAGGAGATATTGTTGCAAAAGAATTAGAAAAAAGAACAGGTTTAATTGCTAGAAACACAACACTTGGATATTTACAAAGAGGTGGAACGCCAACTCCAACTGACAGAATATTATCTACAAAATATGGAGCAAAAGCTATGGAATTAGCATTAGAGGGAAAATTTAACGTTCTAACAGTATTAAAAAATGGAAAATTAGACTATGTTTCACTAGAAGAAGTAGTAGGAAATAATAAAGTTATAGGTGCAGTTGAAGGTGGAACAGAAGATAGTAATATGAAAACTGTAAAATTGGATGATGATTTAATAAAAACAGCTAGAGATATCGGAATTTGTTTAGGTGATTAGATGAAAAAAAGTATAATATCAAAGATTGTATTTGGAATTTTAATAATAATATTAATTGTAGCCATAATATTTGCTATAACACATAAAGAAAAAGATTTAACAATAAAAATGTATAATGATATATGTCAAAAAGAAAATTACACATTTTCAATGAAAGAAGAAAATATGGATGTAAACTATACTCTAACAATATCAAAAAAAAATCAGGATATGAGTATAGAAACCAAATCTGACGAAGATCATACAACGACATTAATAAAAGATGAAACAGCTTTTTATGTGATGCAT
This sequence comes from uncultured Clostridia bacterium, assembly GCA_934167225.1. GTDB lineage: Bacteria > Bacillota > Clostridia > TANB77 > CAG-508 > CAG-269. Next base: position 10,944 of record CAKPLD010000025.1, read on the forward strand.
AACGAAAAAGAATATTATCAATATGATGGCAGTGAAGTAGATGCAGATATTTTAGAAAACGGACTGTCTGAAATAGACAAAAAAAAGTATGTAAAAGGCCATGAAAAAATAAATGGAAAAAGCTATTATTATGAGGAATATGAGGATGTTGGAGCTTTTTTCATAATGTCAAAATATAATGAAGAAGATAAAATAAAAACAAAATTTTATTTTGATAATGGGAAAATAGCATATATAAAAACAACATCTGGAGAAAATAAAGAACTATTAAAAATAGAATTTTCGGACAATATTGATGAAAAAAGCTTCGAAATTCCAGATGATTATGCAGAATTGTAAAGGAAGAAGACATGGAAAGATATGAACAAATAGAAAGAACCATAATAACTACATACAGAAAACAAATATGGGCAAAATTTATAAAAGCAATAGTAGAATATAATTTAATACAAGACGGAGACAAAATAGGAGTATGCATTTCAGGAGGAAAAGACTCGATGCTTCTAGCTAAGTGTTTTCAAGAATTAAAAAAACATGGAAAAAACAATTTTGATGTTGAATTTATAGTTATGAACCCAGGATACAATGAAAAAAACAAAAACAAAATAATCGAAAACAGCCAAATTTTAAACATTCCAATAACAATGTTTGAAACAGATATATTTACACGAGTTGCAAACATGACAGATCATGAATGTTATTTATGTGCAAGAATGAGAAGAGGTTATTTATATAAAAAAGCCCAGGAACTTGGCTGTAATAAAATAGCACTAGGACACCACTTTGATGATGTAATAGAAACAGTTTTAATGGGAATGCTATTTAGCGGAAAAATGCAAACAATGATGCCAAAATTAAAGAGCACATCTCACCCAGGAATGGAACTGATAAGACCTTTTTATTTTGTAAGAGAAGATGACATTATAAGCTGGATGAACTATAATGAATTAGAATTTATTAAATGTGCATGCAAAATAACAGAAAGACAAGCGAATTTAAAACAAAATGATAAAACTTCCAAAAGAGCTGAAACAAAAGAAATAATAAAACAGCTAAAAAACAAATACAAAAACTCTGATATTAATATTTTTAATAGTACACAAAACATCAACCTTGAAACAATTTTGTCATATAAAAAAGATGGGGAAATTATAAGTTTTTTAGATGAATATTAATATCTTCTCCCCATTTGGGGACGGTTCTTTATTGGGGAGCTCCCCAATAAAGAACCGTCCCTAAATGGGGAAGATATTTTTAAAACAAAAGAAAGAAGATGTAGGAATAATTATGAAACAAATAAACGGAACAATTTTACAATATTTTGAATGGTATTTAGATGAACCTAAAGGATTATGGAATAAAATAAAGGAGGATTCTGCAAATTTATCGACATTAGGAATTACATCAGTATGGCTTCCGCCAGCATATAAGGGAATAAATGGCAAAAATGAGGTCGGCTATGGTGTTTATGATTTATATGATTTAGGAGAATTTGAACAAAAGGGAAGTATCCCAACTAAATATGGTACAAAAGATGAGTATTTAAGAGCAATAGAAAGTCTTAAACAAAATGGAATAAATGTATATGCCGATATTGTTTTAAACCATAAAATGGGAGCAGATAAAGAACAAGACATTTTGGCAAACAAATGTGAATGGGGTGATCACAATAAAGAAGGAAATATTGAAAAAATAAAAGCAGCTACAAAATACACATTTCCTGCAAGGCATCATCAATATTCAGATTTTGAATGGAATTGGACACATTTTACCGGAATAGATGTAAATAGTGCTACAGGAGAACATGCCATTTTTAAATTTAAGGACAAAAAATGGCAACAAAGCGTTGATAACGAATTTGCAAATTTTGACTATTTAATGGGTGCAGATTTAGATTTTTCAAATAAAGAGGTAATAGAAGAATGCAAAAAATGGGGGATATGGTATCAAAAACTAACAAGAGTAGATGGATTTAGACTAGATGCTGTAAAACATATAGATGCAGGTTTTTATAAAGAATGGCTTACATATTTAAGAGAACAAACGCAAAAAGAACTATTTACTGTTGGAGAATATTGGTCAACAGATGTAGATAAGCTTCACAAATATCTAACTGAAGTTGACGGAATTATGTCACTATTCGATGTTCCATTACATAACAATTTATATAATGCTTCAATAAACCCGGATTTTGATATGTCAAAACTGCTAGATCACACATTAATAAAAGAAAACCCTGCCAAAGCAGTAACTTTTGTAGATAATCATGATACACAGCCTCGGACAAGCCTTGCAAAGTTTTATTGAACCTTGGATGAAACAACTGGCATATTCAATTATTTTGCTTAGACAAGATGGATACCCATGTGTGTTTTATGGCGATTTATACGGAATACCACATTCAAATGTTACACCAGTTCCCATGATAAAAACGATTATGGCTCTTAGAAAATTAAAAGCGTATGGAAGACAACATGACTATTTTGATCATAAAAATATCATAGGCTGGACACGTGAAGGAGATAATAGACACTTAGATTCTGGTTTGGCTGTAATCTGCTCAAATTCATTTGAAGCAGAAAAAAGAATGTATGTAGGTACAAGCTTTGCAGGTGAAAAATTTATAGATTGCCTAGATAATTGCCCAGATATAGTTACAATAGATAGCGAAGGTTGTGGAACCTTTAAAGTAAAAGGAAAAAGTTGCTCAGTTTGGGTAAGAAAATAATAAAAAAATACTTGACAATATCCCCAATTATGCCATATAATAGGGGATATAAATTTCAAATTTTTTTTATTCAATTAATTTATTTGAGAAAATCTTGTTTCAAAAGTTATTTTTATCATCTCTATGAATTTTTTTGTAAATACAAATTTGAAAAATAAATAAGAAAGGAGGAGATGAGTTATGACAGAGGAGCAAAGAGATAATCTTTTAATCGTAATATCTAATATGATAAAAGAACAAGCAACAGCTTTAGGAAAAATTTCAGCAACATTAAATGAACACACAGAAATGTTAAAAGAGCATACAGCAACATTGAATGAACACACAATAATGTTAAAGGAACATACAGCAACATTGAATGAACACACAATAATGTTAAAGGAACACACCCAAGAACTAATTAAGCAAAGACAAAATATGGTAAAATTAGAGCATGAACTTACAGATAAAATAATGGCATTGTTTGATTTAGGAGAAGTAAACAATGATAAATTCGAAGAAGAAGATTTACGTATTAAAGGAATGCAAAACACTTTAGATTGGCATAATAGAAGAATATTAAAGTTAGAAACTGCAAATTAGAGAACAAAATATAACTGTACAAATTTTTTGTGCAGTTATATTTTTGGGTACAAATAAGGCCTTATATAAGGCAATTTTAGTTAAAAAGATAGTATAATTTTGATGTAAAAAGCGAAAATTCATTTGACAAAATTGCCAAAAAAAAGTATAATATTAGGGTTCACTTAACCTAGAACACGTACTATTACAGCAAAAAATAAAGAAAGAAGGAGAGAAAAAATGGAACAAGAAGAAAACATATTAGGAAAAGAAAAAATCAGTAAACTGATCAAAAAATTCTCTATTCCATGCATAATATCTCTACTTGTAAATTCGCTATATAACATAGTAGACCAAATATTCATAGGTCAAGGAGTAGGATATTTAGGAAATGGAGCAACAAACGTAGTATTCCCATTAGTAATGATAGGATTAGCATTTTCGCTAATGTTTGGAGATGGAGCATCAGCATACTTAAGTCTAAAACTAGGTGAAAAGAAAAAAGATGAAGCAAAAATAGGTATAGGAAATGGGATTGCATTATGTGTAATTTCATCAATAATATTTTGCGTTATAACATTACTATTTTTACCAGTATTTTTAAAAATATTTGGATGTACAGATAATTTAAGAGATTATGCTATGTCATATGGAAGAATAATAGCAATAGGTTTCCCATTTTCAATGATTGGAACAACATTAAATTCAATAATAAGAGCAGATGGAAGTCCAAAATATTCAATGACATCAATGCTTGCAGGAGCAATATTAAATACAATATTAGACCCAATATTTATATTTGTATTTCACGAAGGAGTTGCAGGTGCAGCAATTGCAACAGTTATAAGTCAAATTTTAACATTTGTATTAAATGTAGCATATATTAAA
>CAKPLD010000026.1 GCA_934167225.1 uncultured Clostridia bacterium
CGTATTGAGCCGTTAATCCCCCAAAAATTAATAATTATTCTAATTCGAACCGGTTTTAATAGCTGTGAATAGTAACGTAAAAGTATTCCATTTTTTTATAATATAACTTAACATATTTTACATTATTACATAATATAATTATAAAGAGGTGAATAGTTTTATGAATAATGTTGATATTTCTTACTTAATGAATATGTTAAACAAAATGGATAAAAACCAATTATCAAACGGACTTAATCAATTAAATCAAATTTTAAGTCCAGAAGAAAAGCAAAGGATTATTCAAGCTTTAAATTCTCAAAATAAAGGGAAAAATTAATTTTTAAGGAGATAGGTTATGGCAGAAGACAATTTTTCTAATATTATTAGCAATTTCAAAAATATCATTAGTAATAATTCATCTGATAATACAAATAAAACTCACGAAAATTCGTCTAATCTAAATATAACACCTGAAATGATAGGCAATATTGCAAATATGTTAAAATCTAACCAAACTACAGAAGAACCAAATAATTCTTCTGCTGATGTGGCTCCTGAAAGTTCTTCTGATTCTTTTAAAACCAAGAGTTCCGACAATAGTCAACATTTTGATCCAAGCTCTATAGATATTGATACTATTTTAAAAATAAAAAACATCATGGAAACACTTAATAAAAAAGATGACCCTAGAAGTAATTTGCTTTATTCTTTAAAACCTTATTTAAGAGAAAGCAAACAAAAAAAACTTGATCAATATGTTAATCTTTTTAAAATTACACAAATTACTCAATTATTTAAAAATGAAAAAGGAGCTAAGAACTAATGCCAATTTTTCGCTATCCCTTTTTTTATAATAACTATCCCCCATACTACAATAATCCGTATCGTCCGACTTCAAATAATGCAAATGTACATACAAATAATGCTAATTCCTCTCAACCAATACATAATACAGATTCTAGTACACTTAACTCTCAAAATTTTAACATTAATACGTCCTCTCATCATTCCAAATCTCAATCTCCTTGTTTCCCTAGTGATGAGGATAAAAAAAATAGTGCAGATACAACAAATGATTCTGACTACTTTTTTGAACTTTTTGGATTAAAGCTCTATTTTGATGATATTTTATTAATTTGTTTGATTTTTTTCCTTTACGAAGAAGGTGTGAAGGATGATGAATTGTTTATTAGTTTGATTTTATTACTTTTGAGTTAAAAAAAATCCCCCAAAAAATGGGGGTTAACGGTACCGATTTGCAATATCCTTCAGGTCAGGCGGCAATAAGGACGGCTTTTTCTTCGTTACTATTAATACCGTTTGCTCGAAGAATTCTTCCAGCACTTCTTTTTCTCTTATATCAGCCCTTCTCAGTCGTAAATAATATTCTCTCAGAAATTGTTTCCATTTTCTTTGAGACATTTTCCGTTCAAGTTGCTTCGCATATCTTTTTATTTTTTTATCTATCATAATTTATGATACCTCCGAAAACTCTGGTGCTTACCTCTTTCGCAACAAATTTTACAACTTTTGTCGAATATTGTCAACACAAAATCAAATATTTACTCAATAATAACTTTCTCTCCCTCCACATAAACATAAGCCTGTCTATGCAAAGGTTCTTCATCACGATCAAATTCCTTTACAATATTAGCAATACGAATTTGAACTGTATCTAATTTTCCTGCTGCAATAATAGCTTTGGCATTACCCTTGGCTCCCGCATGAGCTAGTCCTCTAAGAGTTCCAAGAACAACAATATTATCAGCAGCAATGACTTCGGCCCCAGAATTTACATCTCCAATAATTACAATACTACCATCTTCTTCAATTTTTTGGCCAGATCTCAATGAGCCTCTATGGTACTTAGTTTCAGATTCTGAAACTTCTTGTATAAAGGTTCTCTTTATGTTATGAAGCCCTAATTCCTTTGGCATATCAAAATCCACATCTACATCTAGTCTATCTGTTATAAGCTTTTCTATTTCGTCCATCTCTTTATTCTTAAGTACTTTACCCGTAATCATTATAGGTGTTTTTTCTTCTTTATATATTTTTTGTAATTGTATAGTTTTCTTTCTTATCTGTGGTATTATTTCTTCAATTTTTGCCTCTGGTTGTATTTTCATAACTACCAAATTATTTTTTTGACTTACATTTATACAATTTCTCATTTCAATCTCCTTTTACTCTATTGTTTCAACATAATTTGTTGCTTGGTTAGATTCTTGTATTTCATTAGAATTTATATTCATTCCAAAATATTCTGCAATAATTTCTCTTGCAACTTCTGCCGTATAGAAACCATGTCCACCATTTTCAACCATTACCACAACTGCAATTTCAGGGTCATTAAATGGTGCAAATCCTGCAAACCATGCATTTACATTTGATCCTGCTTCTGCTGAACCTGTCTTTCCTCCTACTTCTATATTGAAGTTCTTAAATACACTACTTGCTGTTCCCCCTTCTTCTGTAACGGAACGCATACCTTCTAAAACAGCTTTTATATTTTCTTTAGAGAATGTTAGGTTTTCAGAATTATCGTCCTCTAAGCCTAATTTTTCTTTAACATATTGATTAATTTCAGACTTTGAACTTTCTGTTCCGTCTGCATTCATTATTCTTTTTATTAGTGTAGGATTTATTTTATTTCCTCCATTTGCTACCATTCCAATATATTTTACAAGTTGAATCGGAGAGAAGCTGTTATAACTTTGTCCTATTGATGCTTGCAAAGTTTGTCCTGCTGACCATGTTTCATTTAGTTTTTTTGCAGATTCTGGAGAAGCAAGAGTTCCAGCAGTTTCGCTTGGTAATTCTATTCCTGTTTTCTTTCCTAAGCCAAAATATGTAGCATATTTATCTAATGTATCTATTCCCATTCTATTTCCTGTTTCATAGAAGAAGTAGTTACATGATTTTTCTATTGCTCCTGAAACATTTAAATATCCATGTCCTCTATGATAACTATTATAATACCAACATCTTGGTTGATAATCCTTATATTTTGTATATATACCTGTATCATTTATTTTTTCCGTAGTTGATATTGATCCTGTTTCCAGCCCAGCTAATGCTGTTACCATTTTAAATATAGAACCTGGCGCATACGAACCTGATACTGCTTTATTAAATAGCGCATTGTTCTCTTTTATTTGATTATATTCTGCTACACTTATTCCTCCAACCCATGAATTTGGATTATAATCTGGATAGCTTGCCATTGCAAGTATTTCTCCTGAGTGAACATCTATAACGGCAACACATCCACCTTTGGCATCATATCTGTTTGAAAATCCACCATTTCTTATTTTTTCTATGTTATTTTTTAGAGCATTTTCAGCTACTTCTTGTAATTTTGAATCTATTGTTAAAACCACTGTTGAACCTTGTTTTGGTTCTTTTGTAATTGTTTCTCCCGTAACGGTTCCGTCAACTGTCATCTCTATTTCTTCTTTTCCCTTTGTGCCTCTTAAATAATTTTCGAATAGTGATTCAATTCCTGTTCTTCCTACATAATCAGCATTTCCATAAATATCTTGTTCTTCATTATATTCCTTTTCACTTATTTTTCCTATATATCCTAATATATGTGATGCAAGACTGTCGTTATTGTATTTTCTAGCACTTTGCGTTGTTATTGCAACTCCAGGAAAATCTGCATTTTTCTCAGAAATTTCAGCAATAACTTCTCTTGATACATTTTCTGCTAATTGAAGTGATTTCGTGCTACTATATCCTTTTGTTGACATTTCGTATCTAATAGATATTAGCTTTCTTGCTTCTTTTATGTCTGTTGATTTTATGTTATATTTATTTATAAAATATTTTACAGCATCTTCTGCACTTGTGTTTTCTGCTAATTTGTATTTTGCAAGCCACTTTTGAAGTGTTTCACCTTCTATTGTATATGCTGTACATTCGTCATTTACAGGGAAATTGTTTGGATAGCTTACCTGATTTTTTTCAAATAATTCTATTAAATTTAAAACACATTTATTTAATACATCATCATCTGATTTGGTTTTATACATTTCTATATTAAATGAGCTAGTATTAGAGGCTAGTACATTTCCAGATCTATCTAAAATTTCTCCTCTAGAAGCTTCTAGAGTGCTCTCTCTTGATAACCTTGTATTTGAAGTCTCCCTATAACTAGCTCCTTTTATAATTTGTAGCTCAAATAGTTTTATTATCAATATTATTCCAATTATGTAGACTATAATTGTTAAAATATTATATCTCAAATTTGTATGTTCTTTTTTTATTTTTCTTTTCAATCTTTCACCTTCTCTTGCAATTTTTATTTAGATTTTTTAGAAATATCTGGTTAAAATTTTATTTCCTTTGTATTCTTCTTCTATTGCATATCCTAGTTTTTGTATTAGTGGATATAATAGTATTGTTATTATTATATTATATGAAGTTTCGATTAAAAGAATTTTTATAAAACTTAGTATTTCTATTTCATAACCATATATCGGACATCCTATTAAATATCCTCCTATTTCATATACAAATGTACTTACTATTACCATTATTATTATTGTAATTCTACTTTCTTTTGAGAAGTTTTTATCAAAAAATCCTCCTATTAGTCCAACTATGCCTAACATAATTGCGGTAATTCCTACTTTTCTACCAATGAATAAGTCAAGCATTATTCCGAATGGCTATTCCGTAAGTCATCCCAGCTGTTCTACTATAAAAAAGGCCAATAAATAATATATACATTACAATTAGATTTGGCATTATTCCGAGCTATTTTAAACCATGAGAATAGGTTTACTTGTAAAAAATATATAATTATAAATGCAATTATTAAAGATATATTTATGATTATTTTTTTCATTTTCCTATCCTCCTTTTGGCTAATTTGTTATTACCAACACTGTTTCTAGTTTATTAAAATTTACTGCTGTTTCAACCATTGCATATCTATCATTTAGATTTGATGTATTTACAACTTTTGATACTTTTCCAATATAAATTCCTTTTGGATATATTCCTCCTAGTCCTGATGTTTCTACTGAATCTCCTTGTGCTACTGTTGCATCTGTTGGAACATATACCGCTTTTAGGCTATTATTTTGCTCTAATTGACCTTTACATACTACACTATCTCTTGATGAACTTAAAATACTACTTGTGTTACTTGATGAATCTATTATTGTTTGAACTTTTGATGTTGTGTCTGTTGCAGATATTACATATCCTACTAATCCATCTGATGCAATTACCGTCATTTTTTCTTTTATTCCGCTTTTTGTTCCTGCATTTATTACTATTGTTTTTGAATAATTGCTAATATCTCTACTTATCACATCTGCTGCAACAGTTTTGTAATCTGTATATTTTTTCGTCAAATCCAAATATTCTTTCAAGGTTCGATTTTCTGCTTTTATTGTTTCAAACTCCCTTAACGATTCCTCTAATTCATTATTTTTATTTTTTAGCATCTCATTTTCACTTTTTAATTCATTTATATTTGTAAAAAATGATGAATTTCCATGTATTTTGTTTTTTACATATGTAATTCCATTTTGTAAAGGATTTACTAATTTATTTGCTACATTTTCTACATAAGATAAATTACTGTTTTCTGTATTTGTTAAAATCACTAGTAATACTAAAATTATTATTGTTAATATTATTCCTATAATTTCACCTTTTTTATTTTTATACATAATAATTTATCCTTTCTTTTATTATCTTCTTCTACTATTTATAAGTACTGTTTTTAGTCTTTCTAAATCTTCTAATGTTTTTCCTGTTCCATTTACCACACATTCCAATGGAGAATTTGCTACATATACTGGCATATTTGTTTCTTCACTTAGTAGTTTATCTAAATTTTGAATCAATGCTCCTCCTCCAGCTAAATATATTCCTTTTTCTACTAAGTCTGCTGAAAGTTCTGGTGGTGTTTTCTCTAGTGTTTGTTTTACTGTTTCAACTATTTTTGATATTGATTCACTTATTGCTTCCATTACTTCAGATGATTTTATTGTTATATTTCTTGGAAGCCCTGTTACTAAGTCTCTACCTCTTATTTCCATTGGCATATCTGTCATTAATGGTGTTGCACATCCTATTTGCATTTTTATTTGTTCTGCCGTTGTTTCTCCAATTGATAGATTTGCTTCTCTTCTTACATAATTTACTATGTCTTCATCCAGCTCGTCTCCCGCTATTCTTAGAGAATTACTTACAACTATTCCTCCTAATGATATAACTGCAACTTCTGTTGTTCCTCCTCCAATGTCTACTATCATGCTTCCACTTGGTTCTGTTATATTAATTCCTGCCCCAATTGCTGCTGCCATTGGCTCTTCTATAATATACACTTCTCTTGCTCCTGCTTGCATTATAGATTCTTCAACTGCTCTTTCTTCAACCTCAGTTATTCCAGATGGTACGCCAACCACTACTCTAGGTCTGCCTATACTATATCTTGCTGATACTTTTCTTAGCATATTTTTTAACATTAACCCTGTAGCTGTGAAGTCTGCTATTACTCCATCTTTCATTGGTCTTACGGCTTTTATGTCATCTGGTGTTCTGCCTAACATTTCTTTTGCTTCAAATCCTGTTGCTTTTATTTCTCTTGTTTTTTTATCTATTGCAACAACTGATGGCTCTTTTAAAACTATTCCCTTTCCTTTTAGTGTCATTAATATATTTGCTGTTCCTAAATCTATTCCAATATCTTTTGAACCAAATGTGAATATTTTCATTTTTTCTACTTCCTCTCTAATTTTGTTTTCCATTTTTCAATTGTTTTGATACTTGTATATTCTGATTTTCCTATTACGATATGATCTATTAGCTCTATCCCTAATATTTTTGCCGATGTCTCTAACTTTTTTGTTACTTCATAATCTTGGTTACTTGGTGTTGAGTTTCCACTTGGATGATTATGCACTAATATTATTTTTGGTACATTTTCTCTTACTGCTTCTGTTAAAATATCTTTCATTCCTATGGTTACGAAGTTATTTCCTCCAATGGCAATGTCTTTTATTTTTAAAATGTTATTTTTGTTGTTTAATAGTATTATCTTGGCTATTTCTCTTTTTTCATATTGCATTTCGTTCATTAGTATTTTGACTATGTCATTTGGTTCTTTTACTTGAGTGTTTTTATAGTTTGATGGACTGTTCATTCTATTTGCAAGCTCACATATTGCTTTTAATTGAAGGGCTTTTACTCTTCCCATTCCTTTTATTTTTGTTATTTCTTCTATGCTTAAATCTCTTAAAAATGATAAGTTTGTTTTATCATACATTTCGTTTAAATTTAAAATTTGTCTTGCTATATCAACACTTGTATTTTCTTTTGTGCCTGTTTTTATTATTATTGCTAGTAATTCTGCATTACTTAAACTTTTTTCTCCATACAATTCTAATTTTTCGTATGGCCTTTCGCTTTGCGGTAATTCTTTTATTGTCAATTTTTTTCCTTTCCGCCCCTTACCTCTTTATTACATTTTTCTGTATATAAAAATTGCTAATGCCATTCCTATTATACTTGCTATATTTATTTTTATTGTGAATGCAAATGTTAAACTTAGTATGCTTAAATCTAATACAAATGGACTTTCTAATCCAAATTCTTGTCCAAATGATAACCACCATAGTCCGTTTACATTTGAGGCTAAATTTCCCAATAGCCCTCCTATTACTAATCCACTTAGTATAAATATTAATAGTATCCAAAAACTTTTATCTTTTGCTGCCATTTTTTCCTCCTTTAAATTCCTTACGGATTTTTGCGTTTATAAGACTTTTATATTATATATTCATTTTACATTTTTTTCAAGCAAATTGTAGATTTTTTTTATTTTTTGTGTTACAGTTGTTACTATTCACAACTTTAAAATTGTAGAGTAGGTTCAAATTAATAATTATTCTAATTCGAACCGGTTTTAATAACTGTGAATTGTAACTTACAGTTACCATAAATTAACGCTTTAAATATTTTATTTTTCGTAGTATAATATTTTTAGGTGTCATATTTACGTATTACAACATATAATTGTTAGGAGGATATTCTTAAGTTATGAAAATTGAAAAGCTTACAGATAACAAAATTAGAATTATTATAGATTTGGATGAATTATCCGAAAAAAATATTGATGTACATAATTTAGCTGGAAATACCGAAAAAACACATTCTTTTTTTCAGTCTATTCTTACAGAAGCTGAAAAGCAAGTTGGTTTTAAGGTTCAAAACTGCAAATTACTTGTAGAGGCCTTTTCCACATCTGATGGATATATTGTTTTCACACTCACTAAATATCAAAATGAAAAGAGCCATAATCAATCCGAAAAAAAAGTTAAATATAAAAGAAAAATACCATGCAATTCTTATAAAAATGCCATTTATAAGTTTAATAATTTTGATGAATTTTGTAATTTTTGCACATTTTGCCATTCATCAAAATTAGGAGCACTTAAAGGTTTTGCCAAAAATATTTCATTATATGTATATAAAGATTTTTATTATTTAATTTTTACCAATATTAATATTGAATATAAATATAACAATTTATTTTATACATCAATTTCCGAATTTTCTAATTTAATTAGTAATTCTATGCTTTTAAAAAGCAAATTGATGGAACACGGAAAAGTAATTTTTAAAACAAATGCTATTGGAAATGGCATTAAGTATTTTGTAAATATTTAATGAAATTTATGGTATTTTTTATATTTATATGATATTATATACATGCTATAAAAAAATAAAAGGAGGTGAGTTTATGGATTTTGATGATTCAAATGCAATTCGCACAATGGATACTAATTCTGTACTTACTAACACTTTCTTTAGAATGTTCTTAGGCTTAATTGCAAGTGCTGTTACAGCCATATATGCCTATTATTCTGGGATGTATATGCAAATGATTATAAATGGAACCTTTTATGGTTTAGCTATTGCAGAAGTTGTAGTTGTAATTTTATTTTCACTCTTCTTTACAAAAGCTTCTCCAACAGTTGTTACTATTATGTTTTTTGGGTATGCATTTTTAAATGGATTTACATTATCTGTTATATTTGCAGCTTATGAATTAACCTCAATTGGTTATGCATTTGCCGCAACAGCTGGTATGTTTGGCATACTTTCTTATATTGGATATAAAACAGATAAAGACATTTCAAACTGGGGTACAATTCTTACTGTAGCACTTATTGTTGGCCTTATTTTGACAATTATTAATTTTTTTGTCGGAAGCTCTATGCTTGATATAGCATTAGATTGGGCAATGTTATTTATATTCTTTGGGTTAACTATTTACGATATGAACAAAATTACAGAAATGCACAATTTAGGCTTCTGTGATGATGAAAAATTATATGTATATGGAGCCATGGAATTATATTTAGACTTTATTAATATATTCTTAAGAATTTTAGCCTTATTTGGAAAACGTAAAGATTAAAAAAATGGTTAGTATTTAAACTAACCATTTTTATTTTTAAGCATTTTCTTTATTTGCACATTTTCTATCATTTATCAAATCTACCATAGATGTAATAAACATTGTAACTGCAATAATTCCAATTAATATTCCTATATACATTCCTTTGAAGTTTGCTTCAGTTGGAACTAAGATTTCTCTTAGTAATTTTATAGAATATGTCATAGGTAAATATGCAGAAACTGCTTGGAATCCTTTATCAATTGTTTCAATTGGGAATGTTCCTCCTGCTGCTGCTAATTGTAAAACTAATATAATAAGTGCTAAGAATTTTCCTATATCTCCGAAATTACGTATTAAGAATTGAATTATACTCATAAATGTAATTCCTATCAAAATGCTTGCTCCGTAGTATAAAGCCATGTTTTGTATTTCATATCCTAGACCTGCTTTTAAAAGTATTCCTGTAATTAATCCTTCAACTGCTCCAAGTCCTAAATAAATAATATTTTGTAATATTTTATTTTTTGCATTCATTCCAAATATTCCAAATCTTTCATCATGGTCATAATATAATACCACATATGCCATTAATGCTCCAACCCATAATCCTATACATAAAAATAGTGGTGTAAATGCTATACCATATGAATCTACTTTTCCATATTCTTCTGTTTTAAATTCTACTGGGTCTTCTCCAAATTCGTCAATACCATCTAATGTTTTTAATTGTTCTTTCGTATCTTCCATTCCTTCATCTATAGATGTTTTGAATGTTTGAACCCCTGATACTAGTTGGCTACTTCCTTCATAGGCTGTTTCTGTTCCATCATTTAATGTTCCTAATGCATTATCTACTGTTTTTGAACTTGAGTTTAATTTTTCAAGTCCTGTTTCTAAGCTACTACTTCCATCTGATAATTTGTTTGTTCCGCTTTGTAATGTGCTTATTCCTTGGTTTAATGATGTTGTTCCCTGCTTTACTTGTGATAAAGCTGTTTTTAAACTTTGTATTCCATTTGTTAAACTTCCTAAACCTGATGTTCCGCTAACTAAACTTTGCGTTCCTTTATATAAATTGTTTGCTCCTTGTTTTAAGGCTGTTCCTGATGTTTTTAAACTACTAGCTCCATTTGTTAACTGATCATTATATTTAGATATTTCTTTCGTTCCTGCTTGCAATTGTTTTCCACTTGCTTCTAAATAGTTAAATGCTTTTACTCCATTTATTTGGTAATCTAACACTGCTTGTGCTTGTGTAGCTAAATATTGTACTTTTGGATCTGTTGATGTTTGACCATATGCTGATAGTCCTTCTAATATTGCTTTTGTTTTTTCATTTAATGTAGATACTCCACTTACATAAGCATTTGTTCCTTCTAATATTTTTTTGTTACTTGTTACATAGTTTGTTGTTCCATCTGCTAATGATTCTGCTCCTTCTACATATTGTGAAACTCCTTGGTTTAATGATTGTGCACCATTATTTAAGTCGTTTGCTCCATTTGCTAATGCCGTTATTCCTTGGCTTCCTTGTGTTGATAATTCATCTGCGCCTTGATTTATTTTTGTAATTGCATCATCTAAAGTTTTTCCACCATTTTTTAATGTGTCTACCCCATTTGATACTTGTGATATCCCGTTATTTAAGCTTTCGCTTCCATTGTAAGCTGATTCTACTCCGTTATCAAATTCTTTATAGCTATTGCTTAATGTACTTGTTCCGTCATTTATTTGTTTAATACCATCATTTAAGCTTTCCGATCCATTTAATACCTGGTCTGCTCCGTTGCTTATTTCTTGTAAGCTATCTGGTACTTCGTTTAATTTGCTTGCTAATTTTGATATTATTTCTTTGTCTACTTTCGATTGTAAACTTAATTCTATTGTTTTTACTGCACTATTTACTATTTGTGTTGCTAAATAGTTTGTTGCTTGGTTTGGGCTATATGTTATTTGTGCTATTTGTTTATCTTCTGTTTCAGCACTTTCTAGGCATTCGGTAAAGTTTTCTGGAATTTCTATTGTTGCATAATATGTTCCTTTTTTCATTCCTTCTTCTGCGTTGTCTTTGCTTACTTCGCAAATATTAAATGTGTCACTATCTTTTAAGCTTTGCACAAATTCATCGCCTTGTTTTTTGTCATCTTTTCCTTTATCCAAATTTACAACTGCTATTTTCATATCGCTTAGGTTTCCATATGGATTCCAATACGATTTTAAATAGAAGAAACTGTAAATTAGCGGAATTAACATAACGACAATGAAAATAATTGCTTTGAAACCATTGGTTTCTTTGAGTTTTTTCATTTTTTTCATGTTTCTTTCTCTTCCTTTCTCAATCCTTTTTTTAATATCTCTGAAATCGTTTGGGCCAGTATTTGTTCATTTATTTTCTTTTCTTTTGTGCTCCACTCGAAAATTAAAGCTATATACATTTTGTATATTAAAAACGTTGTTACTTCTATGTCTTTACATTCTATATAGCCTTTTTTCTGTGCTGTTTCTAGTTTGCCTCTGATGTAATTTTGCACTTTTTCATCAATTAAATTTAAGCTCTCTACTATTATTGGATTTTTTAACCATTCTGCTTCTTTTGCTATTATGTTTAAAAAGTCTTGATTTTTTCTGTATTGCAAAATTTCGTATATTGCCTGATTTACAGTTTCAAAAAAGTCCATTTTTTTTGCTTCTACATTTTCTACTATTTTTTCCATATTTTTTATTTCTTCTTGTATAAAGTATTGTAGTAGCTCTTCTTTACTTCCAAAGTACATATATATTGTTTTTTTTGTTACTCCTGCTTCTTTGGCTATTTCGTCCATTGATACTTTTTTGAATCCAAATTGATGAAAGAGCTTTCTTGCTGCTTCTATTATCTGGTCTCTTTTCATTTTTTTCATCCCTTTCTGTGGTTGATTTCTTTTTCTTTTGTGGTTACGTCTCTAGTATACTGTTTCGGTATTTTAGTATACTATATTTATGTTGTTTTGTCAATAGGATAACGTAAAAAAGCAAGCTTTTTTGCTTGCTTTTTTACATATTTCGGTTTACATTTCTTCTAAGTACTATATAACTCATTAGCATTAAAACTAAAGTCATAAATAAAATAACTAAAATAACATGAATCATATGATCTTGGGTAAATGTAAAATAATCTTCTGCATCTACCTTTATAAGTGGGTTTATAGTTTGTACCATATGTGTTAAATCATTTAAATTTGCACTTGTTCCTAATCCTTCTACAGACCATCTGCAAAGTACAAAATTAGATATAAAATCTGCTGTTCCTTCTAATTTAAATAGCATTCCTGAAAACAATAGTTGCGGAACAAGTATTAATGGTATTATCGACATTGCAATATTGGAATTTTTTACTATAGAAGATATAAATAATCCCAATGCGGCTGCTGATAATATTGATAAGAAACAGATAATTTGTACATCCCAGAAAGAATCTATTAATATATTATTAGGAGATTCTCCAACTATTTTTTGGAATATTCCAACCATTAATGTTGCCTGTATAAATGCTAACAACCCTTGTACAATAAATTTTGAAAGTAGATATGTAGATAATTTTAAATCTGACATATGCTCTTTTTGTAAAATAACCTTTTCTTTACATATTTCTTGTACAGAATTTAACAACCCTAACCAAATTGAGGCACATCCTAAAGAAAATAGCACCGCTTTTGTGTCGTCATATCCTTTATATAGTTGGTCATTCGTAACTGTTGTTAATAATAATCCTACTATTGGAGCTTGCGCAAATAATAATAGCATTTGCATTATATCATTTGATATTAATCTCATATATCTAATAATAAGTGTAAATAATTGTTTAAAAAATGATTTTCTTTTATGTGGAATTCTATTTCCTTGTGGCTTTGGTACTTCGTATTTTTGTATAATTTCCTTTTCCTTATCTCCGATATATTTCTTCGAATTTTTGGTACCATTTATCCACATCTTCACTTAATAATGTGTATATATCAACAAAATCTGTAACTCCAAAAAATTCTAGTGCATCTTGTGGTTTTCCATAGAAACATAATTTTCCACCTGCTCCGAAAAAAGCCACTTTGTCACATAAATGTAAATTTAGGGTATTATGTGTAACTAGTACTATGGTTTTACCCATTCTTGACATTTTTTGTAATGTTTGCATTACACTTCTTTCTGTGTCTGGATCCAAACCACTTGTTGGTTCGTCCAAAAATATAAGACTTGGGTCTGCAATTAGTTCTGTTGCTATACTTGCTCTTTTTCTTTGCCCTCCACTTAATTGTCTAATATATGAATTTTCAAAATCTGTTAATTGAACTACATCTAAAACCTCTTTTATTTTGTCTGCTCTTTCTTTTTGGGTTGAATTGTCTGGCATTCTTAGTTTTGCAGTATATTTCATCATATCATGTAGTGTTAAATTTGAGTAAACTATGTCTTCTTGTGGGACATAACCTATGTTATATTTTAAGTATTCGTAGTCTTCATGTAAATTTTCGCCATTTAATAAGACTTTTCCCGATGATGGCTCATTTACTCCACTTATACATTTCATAAATGTGGTTTTTCCTGCACCAGATCCTCCAACAAATGCTACAAATTCTGATGGTTTTATTTCCATTGTAACATGTGATGATATTTCTTTTGTTTTGAATTTTATTTTTACTTTTTTTACTATATCGACTGCATCTAACTGCATACCTCTTTGGTATATTTGATAAAATAAATGATTGTTGTGAAAAATTATTTTTGAATTTCCTATAAGTATAATATCAAAATCGTTTATTTTTACATTTTCTGCTGGTGTTAGTTGCCTTCCATTTACAAATGTTCCATTTAGACTGTTGTCGTCTTTTATCATTCTGTTTTTTTTAGTTCCAGATATTGTTGCATGTTTTTTTGCAACTCCATCTGATGGTAATACTAAATCACATACATTACTACTTCCTATTGTGTTTATTCCTGGATTTAAGTTATATGCTTTCCATTCGTCTAGATTTTCTCCTATTGACATTATAAATAATATGCTGTGTGACATGTCTTTTGATTCTGGATCTATTATTTTTATGAAACTTCCTCCTGATAAGTATATATCGTTGAATTCTTTGTTGTCGTTTCCTACCATTTTGAAAGTTTTACTTGTGTTTACTGCTTTTATACCATATTCTGTTAGCTCGAAATAGCCTTGCTCCGAATCTATTTTTTCTGAGTTTATTACTATGTCATTTTCTTCGTCTTTTCCAAATGTGAATAGGTTTCTTTTATATTCCGAGAGGTTTATTGTTGTTGTTGTATCTTCATAAAACACGGTTATATAGTAGTTGTCTTTCGATTTTGCTTTTATTTTGAATCTTGCATAATCGTTGTGTTCTTGATTTTCTTTTTTCATATGTGTTCTCCTTTTTGGCGTTTTTTTATGATTTTTGTTTTTGCTGTTTTGAATTTTGAATTTATTTTGTTATTGTATAATTTGCTATTGATTATTGATTATTGATTATATTAAAAAAACTTTCATTTTAATCTGAAAGTTTGGTGCACCAGGAGGAATTCGAATCCCCGACCTCTCGGTTCGTAGCCGAGTGCTCTATCCAGCTAAGCTACTGGTG
>CAKPLD010000027.1 GCA_934167225.1 uncultured Clostridia bacterium
ACTATTGTTTTCATATCTATTGTTTTTGCAAGTTTATTTGGTATTCTTCTTATAACATAATTTTCTGGTGCTAAACCGTTCATTTTTATTCTTGTTTCTTCCATTACATTTTCTATTTCTACCCTTGCTATTTCTTGGTACATTTTTTCTATTGCAAGTTTTACTATTCCTACATTTCCATTTCTTTTATATTTGCTTGGAAGATATACATTTATGATATTTCCAACTAAATCTAATTCTGGATTTTTGATTTTACTATATATAACATTTACTGATATTGTTTTTCCAAAAATCTTTACACTTTTTCCTAATTCTTCTTCTATTCTATTTCTTCTTAATAATTTTATCATAATATAATCCTCCTTAAATTGTTTTTCGAAATCTTGTTCGCTTTTGACATTATGGATTATATATCTCTTTTTTTATCTTGTCAATAGTTTTTAGAAAGTTTGTTCGTTTTTGTAAAAATGTTTTTTACTGCTAATGTACTTACTAAGAAGTATTAGCAATCTCTAACATTTGTAATTATTCTAATTTAGTGTTATAATAATATTGTAAAAATTGACATTGTTCAAAAAATCAAAGGAGGAATTAGCTTTATGAACTATTGTAAAAACTATACTACTATCGGAGGCAGATTCAGTGATGACACTGTCATAACTAGTATCACAATTCCAGCTGGTTGTGGTCGGATTTTGCAATTTGTAGTTCGATCTGTTTTGATGAATGAGGGGAAAATTTGGGAAAATCCAGCTTTAGGCGTTAAAGATAAATCCATCCTCTTAACCACCATAACTTTTCCAAACAATGAAGCCCGAAGAAAATGTTGCGAAGAAATTGAAGAAGTAATTGAACAAACTGTTCTAATGAAACATCGAAACATCACTGTTCCACTTGCCGAATACGGAGAAAACAGATTTGATGTAAATCTTAACCTTCATTTTCTATTTTGCGAATTTCAGTCTATTATGAAAAAGATTCGTCCCGCAATAGAATTTATTGAAAATAACGGCGGATGGTTTGACGAGAAAAATAATCAATTCACTGGTTTAGATGAATTGGTAAAAGCCCGTGCTTATGGTACATTGAACGAAACGCAAAAAACAGCATTATTTGAATTCAGTAAATTTATGTCTTCGTATCTGTTAGGTAATCACATATTTGACGATACAGAGATTCCAACTGAAGAAAAATAATTTTTTTCTAACACAACCCAACCACCGCTCTGAACTCAGAGCGGTGGTTTTCTTTTTATTTTATATTTTTTTCAGATCCTTACTCTCTAAAATACTCTTAGCAGTCATAACTCCCAAATACTCCTCCGGAAGTACAATCTCATCAACATCAAGTTTTTCCAAAATTCTTTTATGAAGCTTATCACCTGCTTTTGCAATAACATAATTAACGCCCGCCTCTTTAAGAGCCAAACAAGTAATAATACTAACAGATACACTTTCCCCAATTCCAACAACACCAACATCAAAATCTCCAACAGGAATACCATCAAAAGCATCAATATTAGTAATATCCATACAAACCGCTTTAGTTGCAAAATTACTTGCACGTTCTACTAATCTCATATCTTTATCAATAGCAAAAACTTCCATTCCTTCTTCTGAAAGTTTTCTTGCAACATTCATTCCATAAATTCCTAAACCTATAACTATACATTGTTTCTTCATAACTTTATCCTCCTATAACATAACATTTCCTGAAACATATTCGATATTTTGATTTTCCTTTTTCTTAAAAATAAGAATAGAAAGTATCGAAATCGGACCAACTCTACCTATATACATTAGAGCTGTCAAAATTGCTTTAGATGCAAAGTTCATTTTTGCAACATTTGTAACAGATAAACCTGTTGCAGAAAAAGCTGAAGCACACATAAATAAGTTGTTGTCTAGCCTCATAACTTGGACTTTTTCCATTATAAACATAGATATTAAAACAAGCATTGTGCATATTACTATATTTGTTATTGCTTGTCTTATAGTTTGTAAATCTATTTTTTTATAATAAACAACTACATCTTTTTTATTTCTTAAAGTTGCTCTAACTGTTAAAGCTAATATTGCAACTGATGTAATTCTAATTCCTCCTGAGGTTGATCCTGGTGCTCCTCCTATTATCATTAAGAATGATATTATCAGTTTTGTAATTGGTAAAGTTCCTGCCATATCAATTGTTGAGAAGCCTGTTGTTCTTGCTGTTACACTTGTAAATACCGCTTCTAATAATGTTAAATTTGGCTGAGCAATTTTTATTAAAATTATTGATATTAAGTAAATTATTAAACTTGATGTTAGCACTATTTTTGTATGAAAACTTATGTGTAAAAAACTCTTTTTCTTAATGCATCTCATTATATCTTCTATTACAAAATATCCTATTGAGCCTAAAAACATTAATATTATAAATACAATATTTATATATATGTTTTTTGAAAATTGAGTTAAACTATTATCTCCAAGTATGTCGAATCCTGCGTTACAAAAGGCTGTAATTGAGTGGAATATGCTATACCAAATTCCATTTTTCATTCCAAACCTTGGTATAAAATCTATTGCTAATAAAATTGCTCCAATAATTTGAATTACTATTGTGTATTTTATAACTTCCTTTAGTTTTTGTCTTAATTTTCCATAATGGTTATCATTTAATGCACTACCTAAAAGCAATGTTTCTGATAAACTCATTTTTTTCCTTTTAAAATTTAATATAAATGATATAAATGTTACAAATCCTATGGCTCCAATTTCGGTAATTATTGCTATTGTAACTTGTCCTAAAAAATTATAATCGCAAGATAAATTGACTGTTGTTAACCCATTTACACATGTTGCTGAAACAGCTGTAAATAGTGCATCAAATGGCGTAATTTCACCATTATTGCAGATTGGAAGCATTAGTACTATCCAACCTACAAGTATTACAGATAAAAAGCCTAGACATGGTATTAAATATATATTTTTATCTTTAAGCATCTTTTGTTTACTTCCCTTCTTATATTTCTTTTAATTTGATATTTTCTTTTCCAACAATTTCGCTAAATACTTCCAAAATAGGTTCTGTTAAATAAATGGCCCCACATTTTAAGATATTTTCTCCTTCTTTAACCTCTACTGCAATATTATTCATTTCTCCATTAAAATATTTTATTGCTCCTCTTAGTTTCTTTTTAGTAGGTTCGTCCAAATTGGTAATATTTATAATTAAAATTTTTCTTTTTTGAACACCAAAATTTGTTATTTCATTTGCAATTATCGATGTTTTTTCTTCTTCTCTTAGGCTTAACCTTCCTTTTATTAAAACTATATTTTCTTCTATTAGACTGTCTTTTGCTGATAAATATGCGTTTTCAAATGCTATTACTTCAGTTTGTCCATATAAGTCTTCTATTGTTATAAATGCCATTATTCTGTTTGTTTTTGTAAATTTCTTTTTTATTGATGTTATTATTCCTGCAATTTTTACTTCTTGCCCATCTCTAAATTTGTTTGCTTTTTGCATGTCATATTCGTTTACATTGTCTATTTCTGAAATATTTTCTTCATCTATGTTTGTTTTATTATCAATTGCATCAATGTCTCTTGTGTTAATTGTTGTTTGTCTTTCTATTTCTTCTTTTATTTTGCTTAATGGATGTCCAGATAGGTAAATTCCTAGCATTTCTTTTTCTTGTGATAGAAGCTCTTTTTCTGAAAATTCTTCTTTTTCTATGAAGGCATATTTTATGTCATCCATGTTATTTTCTAAATCTCCATTTGTAGAACCTAAGTCGAACATTGAAAATTGTCCTTCTAGACCTTTTTTCTTGGTGCTTTGTATTGTGTCTACTATTCCCTCAAATGATGCAAGAAGTGTGCTTCTGTTTTGCTCGAATTCGTCAAATGCTCCTGATTTTATTAAACTTTCTATGCATTTTTTGTTAACACTCGCCTCTGCAATTCTTTCACAAAAGTCTGTAAATGATTTAAATTTGCCATTTTCGTTTCTTTCTTTTATTATGTTTTCTACTGGCTGAATTCCAACGTTTTTTATGCTTCCTAAACCAAATCTGATGTTTCCATTTATTGCAGTAAATTTTAGTTCACTTTCATTTATGCTTGGTTTTAGAATTTTTATATTTAAACTTTTACATTCCTCTATATAAACAGGTACTTTATCTAGGTTTCCTAGGTAACTGTTAAGCATCGCTGCCATAAATTCTGGTGGATAATATGCTTTTAGAAATGCAGTTTGATATGATACAACTGCATAGCATGCTGCATGTGATTTATTAAATGCATATTTGGCAAATTCTGCCATTTCGTCAAATATTTTGTTTGCAGATACTTCGTCTATTCCATTTCTTACACAGCCTGGCACTATTATGTTTCCATTTTCATCTACCTGGCCATTAATAAATACTTCTCTTTCTTTTGCCATAACATCTAGTTTTTTCTTTCCCATGGCTCTACGTACCAGGTCTGCTCTTCCTAGAGAATAGCCAGCTAGGTCACGAACTATTTGCATAACTTGCTCCTGATAAACCATACATCCGTAAGTTACATTCAATATTGGCTCTAAGCTTGGATGTGTATATTCATTTTGTCCTGTTTGTTTTCCTCTAACATAACGTGGTATTTGATCCATTGGCCCTGGCCTGTAAAGTGAAACACCAGCTATTAAGTCTTCTAAACAGTCTGGCTTTAACTCCTGCATGAAGTTTTTCATACCTTGGCTTTCAAACTGGAATACTCCGACATGTTTTTCCTTCTTGCCATAATTGGTAGACTTTTGGGTCGTTCATGTCTTTATCAAATTCAACATCTATTCCATGGTCTTTTTTTACCATTTCTTTAGTGTCTTTTATAACTGTTAGTGTTCTTAGCCCTAAAAAGTCCATTTTTAAAAGTCCTAGTTCTTCAAGTGTTGTCATTATGTATTGTGTTGCATTTTGTCCGTCTCTTACATATAAGGGAACATAACTGTCGACTGGATCTTTTGTTATAACTACTCCACATGCATGTGTTGATGTGTTTTTAGGCATTCCTTCTAAGGCCATAGATACATCTAAAAGTTTGTGTATTCTTTCATCATTTTCATATAGATTTTTTAATTCTATATTTTGTTCCAATGCTTTTTTTATTGTTATATGAAGTTCATTTGGTATCATTTTAGCAATTTTATCTGTTTCTGCAAGTGAAATATCTAGCGCTCTTCCTACATTTCTTATTGCATTTTTAGCAGCTAAGGTTCCAAATGTTATAATTTGTGACACATGGTCATGTCCATATTTTCGGCATACATAGTCTATTACCTCTTGTCTTTGTTCATCACTAAAATCCACATCAAAATCGGGCATGCTTACTCTTTCTGGATTTAAAAATCTTTCGAACAGTAAATTATATTTCATTGGATCAATATCTGTTATTTCTATTGCATATGCTAGAATTGAGCCAGCACCAGAACCTCTACCTGGTCCTACTGGAATGTTGTGCGTTTTGGCATAATTTATATAGTCCCATACTATTAGGTAATAGTCAACATACCCCATCTTTTTTATAACACCTAACTCATATTCTGCTCTTTTTTGATATTCTTCTGGAATATTACTTCCATACCTTTTTACCATACCTTTTTTGCACAAATCTTCTAGAAAATCGTAGTGAGTTTCATAGCCTTCTGGTACTTCGTAATTTGGCAAAATTGTGTGTCCAAATTCAAATTCCACATTACATTTTTCTGCTATCTTTACAGTATTTTCAATTGCATCTGGAAATGCTTTAAAATAGTCTATCATTTCTTCAGGTGACTTTACATACAGCTCCTCTGTATCAAACTTCATTCTGTCTTCGTCACTCATTCTTTTTCCTGTTTGAATGCATAATAGTACTTCATGGTTATATGCATCTTCTTTTTTTAGATAATGCGCATCGTTTGTTGCAACAAGCGGAATATCCAGTTTTCTTGCAAGCTGGACTAATTTTTGGTTTGCTAAAACTTGTTCTTTTAATCCATTATTTTGAATTTCTATATAATAATCTTCTCCAAACACTCTTTTATGCCATAATGCAATTTCTTCTGCTTTTTCGTTTTGGCCATTTAATAATGCCTGATTCACGCTTCCTGCTAAACATGCACTTAAACAAATTAGTCCCTCACTGTATTTTTCTAATATTTCTAGGTCTATTCTTGGTTTATAGTAATATCCATCAATAAAACCTAATGATACTAATTTACTCAGATTTTTGTAGCCTTGGTTATTTTTTGCAAGTAATATTAAATGATTATATTTATTATCTACACCTGGCTCTTTATCAAACCTTGAGCGAGGTGCAACATATACTTCACATCCTATTATTGGTTTTATTTCCTCTTTTTTACATGCTTTATAAAAATCTATTGCTCCATACATAACACCATGGTCTGTTATTGCCATAGCATCCATTCCCAACTCCTTTGCTCTCGCTGGCAAGTCTTTTATTCTGTTTGCACCATCAAGCAAACTAAATTCGCTATGTATATGTAAGTGTACAAATTGTCCCATCTCTTCTCCTTCTTTCTTCGGGTATATTGTACTAAAAAAAAAAGAAAATATCAACGATTTAGCTGTTATTTTCTTTTTTTTACATGAAATTAAGTTACTTCTTAATATTGTCTTCCCCAAATTACAAACTTATCTGCTTTTTTTCCGCAACATACACAAGTATCTCCTATATCCTCTTTTTCAAAAGGCATACATCTAGATTTTGCACTTGTTAATTCTTTTATTTTAGCTTCACACTCAGGATTTCCGCACCACATAGCCTTAATAAATCCTTGTTCTTTATTCATATTTGCCTCAAATTCTTCTAAATTATGAGCAACTGTAGTTTTTTCTTCCATCCTTTTTTTGCAAACATCATACATATTTTGTTGAATTAAATCCAAAATTTCGCTAATTTTTGTTTCAAGTTCATCTAACTTTACAGTAATTTTTTCAAATGTATCACGTCTAACTAATACACATTCTCCATTTTCTATGTCTCTTGGTCCCATTTCTAAACGAAGTGGAATTCCTTTCATTTCTGAATCATTAAATTTTACTCCTGGCGAAACTTTTTTTCTAAAATCTGCTTCTACTCTAAATTTATCTTTTAATCTTTCATAAATTTCTGTAACTTTTTCTTCCACACCTTCTTTATGCTGTGCAATAGGTATAATTTCAACTTGTATAGGGGCAACTTTTGGAGGTAATTTAAGTCCTCTGTCATCTCCATGAGCCATTATTATTGCACCAATTAATCTTGTTGTACTTCCCCAAGAAGTTTGATATGCATATTCTTGCTTACCTTCTCTGTTTTGGAATTTTACATCAAAAGGTTTTGTGAAATTTTGACCAAAATAGTGTGATGTTGCAGATTGAAGTGCTTTTCCATCATACATCATCGTTTCGATTGTATATGTTTCTTCTGCTCCTGCAAATTTTTCAGATTCTGTTTTGATTCCTTTTATTACTGGAATAGCAAGTAATTTTTCTAATACATCAGCATATATGTCTAACATTTGCAAGGTTCTTTCTTTTGCCTCTTTTTCAGTTTCATGTATTGTATGACCTTCTTGCCATAAAAATTCACGAGAACGCAAAAACGGTCTTGTTTCCTTTTCCCATCTTAATACACTACACCATTGATTATATACAAATGGTAAATCTGCCCAAGATTTTAACCATCTTGAATACATTGTAGTTATTATTGTTTCAGATGTTGGTCTTATACATAATCTTTCATCTAATTTCTCTCCACCTGCTTCTGTAACCCAAGCAACTTCAGGCGCAAAACCTTCCACATGATCTTTCTCTTTTTGAAGTAAACTCTCTGGTATTAATACAGGAAAATATGTATTTTTTACTCCTGTTTCTTTAAATCTTTTATCTGTATAATTCTGAATATTCTCCCATATCGCATATCCATAAGGCCTTATTGCTATGCATCCTTTTGTATCTGTATAATCTGCAAGTTCTGCTTTTCTAACTATATCTGTATACCATTTTGCAAAATCTTCGTCTATATTTGTTATTTCTTTTACATAATTTTTATTTTCTCCCATATTCTTTCCTTCCTCCCCATTTGGGGACGGTTCTTGAATGGGGAGCTCCCATTTGTTAGCAGTTCTTCGAGTGGTAATTCCCCATTCAAGAACCGTCCCCAAATGGGGAGGGAGTTCCCGCTATTCGTTATAACCGTAATTACTTATTTTGAGCCTCTGTTTCTATTATTTCATCAATAACAATTTGATTATTAGAATCCAACTTATATTTTGGAAGTTCTGGTAAGTCATCTAAACTGCTATATCCAAACATTTTCAAAAATGTATTTGTTGTTTTATATGACATTGGTTTTCCTGGTAAATCTAGTTTTCCTGCTTCTTCTATCAAACCATATTCTAATAACTTATACATTGTTCCATCAACATTTACCCCTCTAATTGCTTCTATTTCTGCTCTCGATATTCTTGGGTTGTATGCTATTATTGATAATGTTTCTAATGCTGCATTTGAAAGCTTTGGCTTACTTCTTTTGTCTATTATTTTATAAACATATTCGTAATATTCTTTTCTTGTTGCTAGTTGATAATTGTCTTCTGTTTTTATTATTTCTATACCTCTATTATTGTCTTTGTATTCTAGATTCATTTGATAAATTATTTCTTCTATTTCATCTTTTGATTTTTCTAAAACTAAGCTTAATTCTTTGCTGTTGATTTCTCTTCCAACCGCAAATAAAATAGCTTCTATTATTCCTTTTAGGTTTTGTTGTTCCATTTATTTACCCTCTTCTACTTCTTCCATATCTATAGTATTCGTCTAACACACTTTCCATTTCGTCTTTTACAATTTTCTTTGTATCTTCTGGACTTTTTCCTTTTTTATGTTCTTCTTCTACTAGGCCTTCGATTGTTTTTCTATTATCTTCACCATATTTTATAGTCAATTCTTCTACAACTTTTTTAAATCCGTCTACATGTTCTTTTCTAACATTTTGTTCTTCGTTAGGATCCTTGTTTCTTAATTGTTCATTTTGTTTTTGCTCTTTTTCATTAAGTGGTGGTTCCGATATATCTTCTAATTTAAATGCTATTGATTCTCTAGTTCTTGCTTCTGAGCTGTCTTTACTATATACTTTGTCATTTTGTATTGTTTCTTGTACAAATGATATTTCCTTTTTCTTGCCATTTATTGGATTAGTTCCATTATCAATCCATTCTCTGTTATTATCTACACTCAAATACCAATCCTCATTTACGGCAAATCTGGTATTTGCATTTTTTATCTTCCATTTTGATGTTCTTGCTAAATTTATGTCTGTTTCTGGTTTTGCTGTTTCTTCACCATCTGCATATCTAATACTTTTATCTTCTTGCTGTTTTCTTTCTTGTCTTGTTCCTAAATATTCTGGCTCCATCACTTGATCATCAATTTCTATTATATCTCCATTTGAAGTGCATAGTGCAAATGTATCTTCTGCTTGTCTTTCTTTACCATCTAAGGCTGTTAGTTCTGACGATTCTATTATTGTTAAATATCCTGTTCTAAAAGATTTTTCGCTTATTCCTGCTGGCAATCTTCCTTTTAAACTTTCTTCAATTCCTAGAATATCCCATAAATAATATCCATTTATAATTTCGTCTAATCTTATTTGTACTCTTCCACTCATAGAAATTTCGTTTTTTAGATTTTTTAGTTTAGGTTCTTCTTTTTCTTCTTCATCTTTTTTTGGTTCTTCTTCTTTCTGATCCTTTTTTTCTTCTTCGTCTTTTTTGTCTTTCGCTATATCTTTTTCACTCTCATTTTTAGATGTATCATCATCAGATGTAGTACCATTACTTTCTTCTTCTCTTACTTGTTCTCTTTCTTCTTGTAACTGCAATTGTCTTTCTAACCTTGGTCTATCTAATTTTATGTCTTGTGCAATTGTTAGTTCTCCTTCTTTGTTATTTTCATGATTAACCCATGCGATAAATTTTCCTCTATTATCATAAATAATTTCTACTTCATTACCATCATGAACTTCACTTATTAAAAATAAAGTACTTGCTCTCGTTTCTTTTTCGTTTTCTACTGCATATCCAAAAAGACCAATTGCTCTACATTTTTCTCTGTTTATTTTAATATCTGTAAAGCTATCCATTTTGGCATCTTTTTCCCTTAATTCTATTAAAAAATTCAACATCATCTCATTCGATACATTTCTTTCTTTAGACATTCTTTTACTCCTTTTTTACAAATCTTTTTTTACTTCTGCAATTAAATCGTAATCGCTGACATCTACTATTTTACACCAAATAAATTGATTTAGCAAATTTTCATTTTCAGCATTTTTCTTAATATATACAATACCATCTTCTTCTGGTACATCACCTCTAGTTCTTCCAACTAAATATTTCCCATCAAAAGACATATTTTCAACTAAAACCATCATTTCTTTTCCAATATTTTTCTTTAATATTTCTTTTGAAATTTCTTTTTGTTCTTTCATAATTTTTTTATATCTAGACTCTTTTGTCATATGGTGAATTTGATTAGGCATCATACTTGCCGGGGTATTTTCTTCTTTTGAATATTTAAATACTCCTAATTTATCAAATTTAGTTTCTTTAACAAAATCATATAATTCATTAAAGTCGCTTTCAGTTTCACCTGGAAACCCTACTATTAAGCTAGTTCTTAGCACAACATTTGGAATTTCTTTTCTTATTTTATTTATCAAAGAAACAATATTTTCTTTTGATGTTT
Source organism: uncultured Clostridia bacterium (assembly GCA_934167225.1). Taxonomy (GTDB): domain Bacteria; phylum Bacillota; class Clostridia; order TANB77; family CAG-508; genus CAG-269. The sequence goes on from CAKPLD010000027.1 coordinate 10,763, forward strand.
TTCTATTCATTCTCTTTAATACATCATTTGAAATATGTTGAATTGGAATATCAAAATACTTACAAATTTTATCATTATTTTTTACAGTATCAATTAATTCATCTGTAATACCTTCTGGATAACTATATAAAAACCTTATCCATTTAATGCCAGGAATTTCGCTAATTTCTTGAAGAAGATTGGCTAATTTAGATTCTCCATATAAATCTACACCATACTTGGTTGTATCCTGAGCAATAACAATAATTTCCTTAACTCCTTTAGTCGCAAGCATTGTGGCCTCTTCTAAAATATCTTCCATTGGTCTACTTACAAATAATCCTCTTATATATGGAATAGCACAATATGTGCACATATTACTACATCCTTCTCCAATTTTTAAATAAGCATAATTTTCTCCTGTTGATACAGTTCTTGCTAAATATTCTTTTTCAGCAAACATAGGTAATTGCTTGATTTTTTTGTCATTTGTCTCGTTTTTATTTTCCTCCAAACTTATTTTGTCTTTATTTTGAGCAAATAATTCTTCTACTTTATCCCATAATCTATTATAATCCTCAATCTTTAAAAACAAATCAACTTCCGGAATTTCCTTTACAAGCTCTTTATAGTACCTTTGAACTAAACACCCCATGGCAATTAAAAATTTGCATCTTCCATTTTTATATTCTGCCATCTCCAAAATCGTATTTATTGCCTCTTCTTTTGCAGATTCTATAAAACCACATGTATTTACAACTATTATGTCCGCTTCTTTTGGGTCATTTACTATATTAAAATCATGACTTTTAAACTTTCCTATTGCTACTTCTGTATCTATTAAATTTTTGCTACATCCTAGTGATATAAATCCTACATTCATTTTCTACTCCTTCTCTCCCCATTCGGGGACGGTTCTCTATTGGGGATTCCCCAATAGAGAACCGTCCCCAAATGGGGAATTACTCGTCTTTTATATAATATTTTGTTCCAAACATCTTATCTGGCAAATACTGCTGCTCCACATAATGACCTGGAAAATCGTGTGGATATAAATATCCTTGATGATACCCCAAACTTTCCATTCCTTTTGCGGGTGCGTTTCTAATATGCATAGGAACTTCTCCTGTATCTTTGTTCGCTACATCTTCTAAAGCTTTATTTATAGCTATATATGATGCATTTGATTTTTTCGATGTTGCAACATAAACAGCTGCTTCTGCTAAGATTATTCTTGCTTCTGGCATTCCAATCATATGAACAGCTTGCATTGCAGAATTTGCAATAACTAAAGCGTTTGGATTTGCCATTCCTACATCTTCTGATGCTGCAATTACTATCCTGCGTGCCAGAAACATTGGGTCTTCTCCTGCATTTAATGCCCTTGCTAAATAAAATATTGCTGCATCTGGGTCTGATCCCCTCATTGATTTTATAAATGCACTTATATTGTCATAATGTGAGTCTCCTTTTTTGTCAAACACTGCCTTTTTTTCTTGTATGCAATCTTTTAAGATTTCATCAGTAATTGTTATTTCTCCATTTTCATTCATCTGAGTTGTTAGGACTGCTATTTCTAGTGAATTTAATGCAGTTCTTACATCTCCATTTGAAATCATACATAATTTCTTTAATGTTTCATTTTCTATCTTGATGTTATATTCCCCAAGCCCTTCTGGCTTTTTTAGTGCCATTTTTAATACTTTAAATATATCGTCTTCATCAAGTGGTTCTAACTTTACAACCATAGAACGTGAAATTAAAGCCTTATTTACTTCGAAATATGGATTTTCTGTTGTTGCTCCTATTAAAATAATTGTTCCATTTTCTACAAATGGTAATAAAGCATCTTGCTGTAATTTATTAAATCTATGTATTTCATCTATAAAAAGTATTGCTTTTCCAGTGGGATTTAGCATAAAATTTTTTGTTTCTTCTATAACAGCTTTTATATCTGCAACTCCCGCTGTTACTGCATTTATTTTATAAAATCTGTATTTTGTTGTCTCACTTATTACTTTTGCCAGTGATGTTTTTCCGCATCCTGGTGGGCCAAATAAAATTAAACTTGATAACCTATCTGCTTTTATTGTTCTATATAAAATTTTATCTTTCCCTAATATATGTTTTTGACCAACATATTCTTCTAAAGTTTTGGGTCTTACTCTATATGCTAGTGGTTCATTTGAATTCATGTTTTCACTCCTTTTGGTTGTACATTTGTTTTTTATTTATGCTATTTTATAAACATTGCATCTCCAAAACTGAAAAATCTATATTTTTCCTCTACTGCTTTGTTATATGCTTCTAAAATAAATTCTCTATCTGCGAATGCCGAAACAAGCATAAGTAATGTTGATTTTGGCAAATGAAAATTTGTTATTAATCCATCAACACATTTAAATCTATACCCTGGATAAATGTAAATTCCGGTATCAGATTCTATTTGTTTTACTAAACCTGTTTTTCCATCTGCAACAGTTTCTAAAACTCTACATGATGTTGTTCCAACTGCTATTACTCTTTTTCCATTTTTCTTTGTTTCATTTATTTTAGCAACATCTTCTTGTTTAATATAAAAATGCTCTGTATGCATTTTATGTTCTTCTATATTTTCTTCTTTTACTGGTCTAAATGTTCCTATTCCTACATGTAATGTTACATTTGCAATCTTAATACCTTTTTCTTCAATTTTCTTTAAAAGTTCTGGCGTAAAATGTAACCCTGCTGTTGGTGCTGCTGCAGATCCTTCATATTTTGCATATACAGTTTGATATCTATCATTTTCTTTTAAACTTTCATGAATATATGGTGGAAGTGGCATTAATCCAATTTTATCTAATATTTCATTAAATATCCCATCATATTCAAATTTTACTTTTCTCGTTCCATCTTCTAAAACTTCCAAAATTTCTGCTTTTAACAGTCCATCTCCAAATATAACTTTTGAACCTGGTCTTAATTTATTTCCTGGTCTTACTATACTTTCCCAAATGTCTCCTTCTAATTGTTTCAATAATACAAATTCTACATTTGCTCCAGTTTCTTTTTTTCCATATAGTCTAGCTGGTATTACTTTTGTATTATTTCTGACTAGACAATCTCCCGGTTCTAAGTAATCTATTATATCTTTAAATACTTTGTCTTTTATCGTTCTTTTTTCTCTGTCTACTATCATTAGTTTAGATTCGTCTCTTTTTTGTATTGGAACTTGTGCTATTAATTCTTCTGGTAAATTGTAATCAAATTCTTCTAATTTCATTTTTGATAATTTTCCTTGTATAATATATTTAGGTTTTTTAATAAAGGATTCACCTATAAACCTTTCTTTGATAAAAAATTTAAAAAAAATCTTTTTTCTCTTGTCTCTTTTCCATTTTACTAGATAATGCCAAAAATATCAATACAGGTTACTACAATTTTTTCAATTTTTTTCAAAAAATCTATTGACAAACCTAAAAATATATTATATACTACAATCTGTCGTTGGGAATTGCTC
>CAKPLD010000028.1 GCA_934167225.1 uncultured Clostridia bacterium
TTGTAATAGTCATCTCTATATAAAAACATAACAATATCGGCATCTTGCTCTATTGATCCAGATTCACGAAGGTCAGATAGCATTGGCCTGTGGTCTGGTCTTTGCTCAACCGCTCTTGATAGCTGTGAAAGTGCTATTACTGGCACATTTAGTTCTTTTGCAAGTATTTTTAAAGACCTACTAATTTCTGCTATTTCTTGCTCACGACTTCCATTTTTTCTGTTATTACTTCCTTGTATAAGCTGAATATAATCTATTATTATTAAACCTATATTTTTTTCCATTTTTAGTTTTCTACATTTAGTTCTTATTTCCATTATTGATATACCTGGTGTATCGTCTATATATATTCCAGAATCTGAAATTGGACCTACTACACTAGCAAGCTTGCTCCAATCATCTTCTTCTAATTTACCTGTCATTATTTTGTTGCTATCAACCATTGCTTCAATACATAAAATTCTGTTTACTAATTGGTCTTTTGACATCTCTAAGTTAAATATTGCAACAGGAGTATTTGACCTTATTGCTGCATTTGCTGCAATATTTAAGGCAAATGCTGTTTTTCCCATAGCTGGACGTGCTGCAATTAGTATTAGGTCTGAACCATGTAACCCTGCGGTTTTATCATCTAAATCTACAAATCCTGTCGGAACACCTGTTATTTTTGATTTTTGGTTATATAGTTCTTCTAGTTTGGTAAAACTTTCTATTAAAACGTCTTTTATTGGTGTGTAACTCTTTTGATTTTTATTTTGTATTATATCAAAAATTTTTTTCTCTGCTCCTGCCATTATGTCTTCAACATCTTCGGTTGGATTATATCCTAGTTCGATTATTTCATTTGCTGTTCTTATTAGCTTTCTTAGGGTTGCCTTTTCTTCTACAATGTCTATATATTTCTGAACATTTGCTGTAGTTGGAACTTTATCTGGTAATATTGCTAAATATTCATACCCACCAATTTTTTCGAAATTTCCCATTGATGAAAGTTCGTCTTTTACTGTTACTAAATCTACCGGCTCTGATCTATTATATAAATTTACAATTGCTTCAAATATTAATTTGTTGTCTTCTCTGTAAAAACTATCTGCTCTTAATTTTTCCACTGCTGACATTACTGCTTCGCTATCTGTTAGCATACTTCCTATTACTGCTTGCTCTGCTTCTATGTCATGTGGTGGTATTTTTCCTAGTTCCATATTATCTACTCTCCTAATACATCGACTTTTACTGTTGCTATTACTCCTTCATATAGTTTTATTTGTACATTTGTTGTTCCTAGTAGTTTTATTGCGTCTTTTAGTTCTATTTTTTTCTTGTCTACTTTTATTTTATATTCTTTGTCTAATTTTTCTGCAATTTCTTTACTTGATACTCCTCCGAAAACTTTTCCGTTTTCTCCTGCTTTTACTTTAAATTTTAGCCTTATTTGTGACATTTTTTCTGCTTGCTTCTTGGCTTCTTCTTTTTCTGTATTTTTTTTGTATTGTTCTGATTCTTTTTTTGATTTTAGTTTTGCTAGGTTACTATTTGTTGCTTCTACCGCTAAGTTTTTTACAAATAAATAGTTTCTTGCGTATCCGTCTGATACATTTATTATTTCGTCTTTTTTTCCTATTGATTTTATGTTTTCTTTTAATATTACTTTCATTTTGTTTACCTCCATTTTATGTGATTTTTATTATATTTTTTATATGCATTATGCTTTGCATATTTTAATGCTATTATATTATCATATTTTTGGTAAAATTTCTAGATGTATTGTGAAAATTTCAAAAATAGAGCGGATTTTCTCTTGGAAATTTTTTCCAAAAAGGTTGACATATTTTGTTTGTTTTGCTATAATAGTTGTAGCTTAGTTATACACACAACGTTGCTACGCATTTATGGCAAGGCAACACCGTTTGAAAGGAGTCATTTATGCAAAAATACGAACTCGGTGATTTGCTCGAGATCCGTCGGTCAAATGGTGACAAGGAGCTCGCTAAGGTCTTGGCAGTAGAACCATCCGGTATAACAGCTGAGCCCTTAGTACTTTGTGCTGTTAACAGCATCCCACCGTATGGCGGCGGGGTATATGGAGATCAAATCGACCCTTCAAGGAGTTTAAGAGGAGGTAGTAAAATTCGGATATACCCAGGAAAATTGGGTATTAAGGTAAAGAAACTCCACTCGGTCAACTTAGACTCAGAAGCTCAATACCGTCACGTGCTTAGTCATTCCGATTTTCTGCGAATCTCTAAGATCGAAAAAAGACGGTCTAGACGCCGCTAAAAGTTCCATGATGACTAAACACCGGCTTGCAACTTGATTTTTCAAGTTCGCAAGCCGGCCCTTTTTTTAACTTTCATTTTCCGCAAAATACTCATCTATTTTAACCTTAAGTTCTTCCTTAACCTCATCTATACTCTTACCCTCAATTTGAGCACCAGCCAAAGTCATATGACCTCCACCTCCCATTTTTTCGAGAATAATTTGAACATTAATATCACCAATAGAGCGACCACTAATCGTTATTTTTTCTCCATTATTTCCTAGAACAAATGAAGCTGTAATATTTCCTATTGATAATAGTTCATCTGCTGATTTGGCACATATTATATTGGCATTTTTATCATTTTCATTATACACAGCAATTCCTATAGAATCATTTATAACCTCTGTTGTTTTTATTATTTCGGTAATTTTGTTATAAGTTTCTAAATCACTTTGGAACCATTTTTTTACTCTAATTATGTCTACGCCGCATTTTCTTAAATATGCTGCTGCTTCAAATGTACGTACTCCTGTTTTGAATGTAAAGTTTTTTGTATCCATCATTATTCCTGCATATAGAACTTCTGCCTCTATTTTCTTTAGTCTTGTTGTTACCTGTGTATATTGTAGTAATTCTGTTACAAGTTCTGCCGCCGATGAAGCATATACCTCATGAAATGTTAAAATGCTTTTTGTTATAAAGTCTGGACTTCTTCTATGATGGTCTATTATTGCTATTTGATTTGTTTTTTCTAGCAATATTGGAGCTTCTACATAATTTGTTTTATGTGTATCTACTATAATTAATAATGTCTTTGGTGTTATTTTTTCTTCTGCAATTTCTTTATTTATTATAACTTCTTTGTATTCTTCATCTTCATCTAAACTTTTTTTAACGTTTTCTAAAGCCATTGTGTTTGTGTTAGCGACTATATATGATGGCTTTCCAAGGTTTGTTGCTAATCTATATACTCCTATTGCTGAACCTAATGCATCTATATCTGCATTACTGTGTCCCATTATCATTACTTGGTCATTTTCTTGTATTAGCTCTTCTAGGGCATGTGCTACAATTCTTGCTTTTACTTTTGTTCTTTTTTCTACTTCTTCTACTCTTCCTCCAAAGAATTGGTATTTTCCGTTTTGCCTTATTGCTGCTTGATCTCCGCCCCTTCCTAATACTACGTCCATTGTGCTTAATGCTGATTGATATTTTTCTTTGTCTGTTTCTCCTTCATTTGATATTGCTATACTTAGTGTTAACTGTGCTCTTCCTTTTATGTTTATATCTTTTATTGTGTCTAAAATATTAAATTTGTTTTCTTTTATTTTTTCTAAATATTTTTGTTCAAATAAATATACAAATCTGTCTCTGTCTGATTTTACAACTATTCCTTCTGTTTCGTTTGTCCAGTCATATATTGCTTTTTCTATTTCTGCAATGATGCCTGGTCTTATGTCCATATCTATTAGTCCGCATTGTTTCTTCATAGTTGTCTATCATTATTATTCCTACACAGCTTTTTGAATCGTTGTATTCTTTTTGAAGTTTTAGTGTTGCTGTTTCGTCAATAAAATATAAAATCATCATGTATTTTTTTTCTTTTCTTCTTTCATGATTTCCTGATTTTACAAATTCACCAAGTATTTTGTATGTTTTATTTTCTATTTTTAAATTTCTTACTATTGATTTGTCTTTTTTATCAACTCTGGCATTTATTTCAGTGTTTATATTGTCTATTAAATCACTTATATAGCCATTTATATCTATATTTGCAAATTCTGATACAAATTTCGTGCTTCTCCAAATTATGTTTCCATCTGTTTCTATAATTATTAATGGTATTGGCGAATAGATTAAACTGTTTTTTGCAGCTGAATTTACATTTAGTGTTAAGTCTTGTAAATGCTGAGATATTTCACTTTTTCTTTTATTGTTTGCAAAATATGTGTATCCTAAAATGGCAATAAATAGTATTACTGCTGGTATTATGAATTTCGGATTTTGTGTACATATTGCAACTAATAAAATGAATATAATTACTAGATATATTTTGGTTCTTGATACTAAACTATCAAATAATTTTCTATTACTACTTTGCAAGGCTATTTCTCCTTTATTTTCGAATAGCTATATTTTACCGCATTTTGGGCGATTTGTCAAATTGAACATTTTCTAAAATTCGTAATAAAATCTGCTAAAAAAATTGAAGTTCAACACTAAACTCCAATCTTTCTAACATTATTTTCAATTACCAATAGGTGCAAAATCATCTGTTACTATTTTTTTATCACTTTCAATACCAGTTAGTTCTCTATCTAATAAATATGAATATTCGTTTTTCCTTTCATCATCTATATTTGGGTTTCCCTTTATTCCTACTAAAATAAGGTTTTGTGTTTCTTCTGGTGTTCGGATTTCTTTAACTTTAAACACTTTCACATCATCAAACACTGCTTTATATGTTGCATATTCATATTTCAAAAAATCTGCTTCATTTCCTTCTATACCAGATATAATATTTGTTATTACAAGGCCATCATCATTTAATAATGTTTTCGCGTTTTCCAATGCCTCATATGTTGTAAGTTCAAAAGGTGCATTTAATCCCTTAAATGCATCTATCAAAATTGTATCATATTTATTTTTACTATAATTAAAGAAGCTCCTTCCGTCTTGACTATATACTTTAATTCTATCATCATTTAGATTTAGTCCAAATTCTTCTTCTGCAATTTTAGTCATTTTATCGTCGATTTCAACTACATCTATATTTTTATCACTATATTTATTTAAATAATGAATTGGATAAGTATATGCCGCTCCTCCTATTAAAAGTGTGTTTTTTGCATTTTTATTGTAGTAATCAAATAAATCATAAAATTTTAAATATTCTGCTCCCATTTCATTTGAATTTGTATCTAAATAAGATTCTAATCCCATATCTACTTGCAATGTCTTATAATTTCCCTTTTGATTTTTTACATTTGTCACCCAAATTCTACTATATTGTGAATCTGTATCTAGTATAATATTTGGATTTGATTTTTTGAAAATATATTTTCCAACTATTATACATATTACCGATAAACTAACAATAAACATAACTAGATAAAAATATCTTTTGTCTCTATTTTCTCTAATTATTATAGACATTACAGTCAATATCAAAGTAATTCCAATATTTATATTACTTACTCCTATGTTAGGTATTAATATAAATCCCATAAAAAATGTTCCAATAATACTTCCTAATGTTGATAAAGCTGATATTCCTCCAGATGATGCCCCTACATCTAATGTTTTTTCTGTTTTTATTTTTACTGCTATTGGTGATATCATCGCTAAAAGAAAACTTGGTATTGAAAACACTATAATGGCACATAATATTGCCGATAAAATCAAATTATTTGATAAACCTGCTATCCTTTTTACAAATAACGTTTCAAATAAAGGTATTAAACTTGTAAAAAATGTAGCTCCTAATAAAATTTCTGCTAATTTGTCTTGTCCTATATTTTCTTCTGCCTTCTTACCGCCATACCAATATCCTAAGCTCATACTCGCAAGAATAATCCCTATTATACTTGTCCAAACTACATTTGAGCTTCCTACATATGGAGAAAGAATTCTAGAGGCTAGTAATTCTAGCCCCATTTCTATTGCCCCACTCAAAAATACAATTATTTCCAATCTATATTTTTTCATTTCAATTCCCCTATTTTTTATCTATTTGTTTTCATCAATATCTAACTTAATATGAACATCTTTAAGTTGCCCATCAGATACCTTAGATGGAGCCCTCATAAGCAAATCTCTCGCTCTTTTATTTTTAGGGAATGCTATTACTTCTCTAATATTGCTTGAATCTTCAATAAGCATAACCATTCTATCAATTCCAGGTGCAGCACCAGCATGTGGAGGTGTTCCATATTGGAATGCATTATATAAAGCTCCAAATTTTGTTTTAACATCCTCTTCTGTGTAACCTGCTATTTCAAAGGCTTTTACCATTATTTCTGGGTTATGGTTTCTAACTGCTCCTGATGCCATTTCGTATCCATTACATACTAGGTCGTATTGATATGCTAAAATGTCTAGTGGATCCATATTTTCTAATGCATCCATTCCACCTTGTGGCATTGAAAATGGATTATGGCAGAAGTCAATTTCTCCTTCATCAGATAATTCATACATTGGGAAATCTACTATAAAGCAGAATTTATAAACATTTTTTTCTATTAGGTCTAAACGTTTTCCTAGTTCTATTCTAACAAGTCCTGCTATTTTTTGAGCTGTTTTAAATTCATCTGCTATAAAGAACATGCTGGCATTTTCTTTTAGACCATAGTTTTCTTTTAAATTTTCTACAATTTCTGGTGTTATAAATTTTGCAATTCCACCTTCTAATTCACCTTGATCATTTAATTTTGTCCAAGCTAAACCTTTAGCTCCACATTCTCCAACTGCAAATTCTCCCATTTTATCAAAGAATTTTCTTCCTTGATTTGCTCCATCTGGTACTATTATAACTTTTATTGTTTTGTCTTTAAATGCATTAAATTCGGTATTTTCAAAAAGAGCGGTTGCATCTTGAATTATTAGTGGATTTCTTAAATCCGGTTTATCAATTCCGTATTTTTCCATTGCTTCTTTATATGGTATTTTTATAAATTCACCTTCATCTACTTTCCAATCTGTGAATTTTTTAAATACAGATGGTACAACATTTTCTATTACTTTAAATACATCTTCTTGTGTACTAAATGCCATTTCAAAATCTAATTGATAGAATTCACCTGGTGCTCTATCTGCTCTTGGGTCCTCATCACGGAAACATGGTGCTATTTGGTAATATTTGTTAAATCCAGATACCATTAGTAATTGTTTAAATTGTTGTGGTGCTTGTGGAAGTGCATAAAATTCTCCTGGATTTAATCTACTTGGTACTAAATAGTCTCTTGCACCTTCTGGTGATGAGTTTGCTAATATTGGTGTTTGAATTTCGAAAAATCCTAATTCGTCCATTTTGTCTCTAAATGCTTTTAAGATTTTTGAACGTAGTAAAATGTTTTTATGTAATTTTTCGTTTCTTAAATCTAAAAATCTATATTCAAGTCTTAGGTCTTCTCTTGCTTCAACTTCTGAATTTATTTCAAATGGCAATTCTGCTTTGCATTTTCCTAAAACTTCTATTTTGCTTGCTATTACTTCAATATCACCTGTTGGCATTTTAGGATTTTTACTTGCTCTTTCAACAACTTTTCCTTCTATGTGGATACAACTTTCTTTTACTAGTTCTTTTGCTTGAGCTTGTAAATTTTCGTCATTTATTACTATTTGTGTTATTCCATCTTCATCTCTTAGGTCTATAAATACCATTCCACCTAGGTTTCTTATTTTTTGTATCCATCCTGCTAGTTCTACTGTTTCTCCTGCATTTTGGATTCTTAGTTCTCCTAAATTTTTTGTTCTGTACATAAATTCCTCCCTTTTGTTCTAAAAAGAACCGATTTAAAATGAATATGTTCTAAAAAGAACCGGTTCCAGATGAACAATTATCAAAATATTTACTTAATTCATTTTCCAATTCACTTCTATTATCTATTGCATTTACTCTAACCCTAAAATTGCTAGAATTAGGCAAATTTTTGCTATAAACCGCCAAATGTTTTCTAAATTCTTTTATTGCAACATCTTCGCCTTTTTCTTTTATTAGTAAATCCAGGTGTTCTTTTATAATTTCTAACTTTTCATTAGGCATTATTTCTGGCAATTTTTCTCCTGTTTGTAAATAATATTTTATTTTTTCAAATATCCAAGGATTTCCCATTGATGCTCTTCCTATCATTATTCCATCTACCCCTGTTTTTTCGAACATCTCTTTAGCTGATTTTTCATCTACTACATCGCCGTTTCCTATTACTGGTATTTTTACTGCCTCTTTTACTTTTTTTATTATTTCTAGATCTGCAATTCCTGAATAATACTCTGCTCTTGTTCTGCCATGTATTGTGATTGCTGAAATTCCTGCTTGTTCTGCTATTTTTGCAATTTCCACTGCTACAATATTTTTACTGTCCCAGCCTTTTCTAAATTTTAAGGTTACAGGTACTTTGGAATTTTTAACAACTACTTCCATAATATCTTTTGCTTTTTCTAAATCCAGTAAAAGTTTGCTTCCATCCCCATTTTTTACAACTTTTGGTGCTGGGCATCCCATATTTATATCTACTATATCCGCTTTTTCAGATACATATTTTGCTGCATACCCCATTGCTTCTATGTCTGAGCCAAAAATTTGAATACTTACAGGCCTTTTTTCTCCTTTTAAGTTCATTAGCTTTTTTGTTTTTTCATCTCCATAAAGTATCGCTTTTGAACTTACCATTTCTGTACATACTAAGCCTGGTTCAAATTTTTCACATATTAGTCTAAATGGCAGGTCTGTTATACCTGCCATTGGAGCTAATAAAATATTATTTTTTAATTTTACATTTCCTATTTTTAATTCGTGCAAATACATTTAAATGCTCCTAATTTTATTTTATAAATATCGTCTTTTTTCTATTTCCACTTATATTTAGAAGTAGTCCTATACACATATAACTTGTTATCATTGAGCTTCCTCCATAACTTATAAATAAAAGTGGTACTCCTGTTATTGGAAGCAATCCTAATGTCATTCCAATGTTTTCTGCCATGTGAAATAAGAATATTCCACTTATTCCTGCTGCTATATAAGACCCTAAATCATCACTTGCTGTTTTTGCAACATATAGCGATTTTGTAATTAATATAACATATGTAAGTATTACTGCCGATGATATTATAAATCCCATTTCTTCACCTATAACTGAGTATATAAAGTCTGTTGTTTTTGGAGATAAATATCCTAATTGTGTTTGGTTCCCGTTTAATAGTCCCATTCCTGTTAGTTCCCCTGAACCTATTGCAATTTTGGATTGTAGTACATTATACCCTGCTCCTTTTGGATCAGACTCTGGATTTAAGAATATATCTATTCTTGTTTTTGCATGTGCTGGTAATACGAAAAAATATGCAAGTGGTAATGCTATAACTACTAGTATTGATGCTATGATAATATATTTCTTGTCTATTCCTGCTACATATAGCATTAATACAAGTGATACCATATATGCCATTGCAGTTCCATAATCTGGTTGTAATACAATTAAAAATACCGGAAATATTACAACTGCTAATGCAATACATAACTTCCAAAAAATGTTTATTTCAAATTTTCCTCTTTCTTGTAATTTTGTAATTGTTACTGCTGTAAATAATACCACCGCTACTTTTGCAAGTTCAGCTGGCTGAAGCGAAAATGCTCCAATATTAAACCAACTGCTTGCCCCATTTCTTGCTTTTGTAAATAGTACCGCTATTAGTAATATTATGGATGCTCCATAAAATATTGGTGATAGTTTTGCCCATACATCATAGTCTACAACCATCATTACAATCATTATTACAATACTTACTCCAAACCACATTACTTGCTTTTTTAGCTCGTCAAATCCAGTTGATTGAGTTGCTGAATATAAAGCCACAAAACCTACTATACTAAGCAAAAGTGCAGAGATTAATATCATCCATTCCATATTTTTAAATATTTTACTCTTCATTTTTCTTTTCTTCTTTTTCCTCTTTCTGTTTTTCTTTTTTTATTTGCTCTTTATTTTCGGCTTTTTCTTTTTTTGTTTGTTTTTCGTCTATTTTTGCTTCTTTTTTTACATTTTCATTGTCTTTTTCTATTGTTTTTTCTTCTTTTAATTCTTTTTCTTCATTTTTGTTTTCTTTGTTATCGTCTTGTTCTTTTACATCTTTTTCATTTTTCTTTTCGTTTGTTTCTTTCTTACTTTCTTTTATTTCTTCTTCTGGCTTTTCTGTTTCTGATTCTTCTTTTTCTGATGTTGTTGAAACCTTTGGTATTATATGGTTTTCTTGGTTTGTTTTACTCATTTTTCTCGTCTCATCTTTTATGTTTATTATAGGTATGTTTGCATATAATGCTGGGGCTCCTTGTGTTCCATCTTCGTTAGTTTCTGAACCTAGTCTTACATCCATTGCTTCTTCATCTATGTCTATATATTTTTTTATTACTTCTATTATTTCTTGCCTCATTAAATCTAAAAAGTCTGCCGATACATTTGCTCTATCTTGCATTAGTACTAAATGTAGCCTTTCTTTTGCCGTATCTTTAGAACTTGATTTTAACAATTCTCTTTTTTTTCCTCTTTTAAAAATGTTTTTTATGTTCTCAAACATTTAATTCCCTCCAGTTTCCATTGTTTGTAAATTAATACATTTTTATTTTTTTCTTTAGATTATTTTTTTACTTTTTTCCAAAGAATCTTTTTATTTTTGCCCAAAATCCTTTTTCCCTTCCTGGTATTGTTATTTCTATGTCTTCACCTAATATTCTTTTTGCTATCTCTAAATATGCTTTTCCTGATGGTGCTTTTTTGTTTTGGATAACTGGCTCTCCTTTATTGGTTTGTGTGATTATGTATTCATCATCTGGTACAACCCCTATTAGGTCTATTGATAATAAATCTACTATGTCGTCAACATCCATCATTTCGCCTTTTCTTACCATATTAGGTCTTATTCTGTTTATTATTAATTCTGGATTCTTTATTTCTGATGATTCTAACAGTCCTATTATTCTGTCTGCATCTCTTATTGATGATATTTCCGCAGTTGATACAACTATTGCTCTTGTTGCCCCTGCTATTGCATTTTTAAATCCTTGCTCTATACCTGCTGGGCAATCTATAAGTATATAGTCAAATTCTTCCTTTAGCTTATCTGTTAATTTTTTCATTTGTTCTTCATTTACTGCTGATTTGTCTCTTGTTTGGGCTGCTGGTAATAAATATAATTCTTTGAATCTTTTGTCTTTTATTAATGCTTGTCTTAATTTGCATTTTTCTTCGACAACATCTACTATGTCATATACTATTCTATTTTCTAATCCCATTACAACATCTAGGTTTCTTAAACCTATATCTGTATCTATTAATGCTACTTTTTTTCCTTCTAATGCTAAACTTGAACCTAGATTTGCTGTTGTTGTTGTTTTTCCAACTCCACCTTTTCCTGATGTAATAACTATAACTTCTCCCATTTTTGTTCTTCCTTTCTTAGGATTTTTTGCTTGTATTATAATATAATGGATTTGCGAAAAAGTCAATAATTTGACATAAAAATTAAAAATTTATATCTTTGCAATATTAGAAATTTATGCTATAATAATATCTATATTAAATTAAGGAGGTTCGCTTTGGAAACTTTTGTAACAATAACAAATGCCTTTTGGTTTCAATCAATACTTAAAATAACATTAGGCTTCGTACTCGCAGGAATTATAGGTCTTGAAAGATCATCTTGGAATAAACCTGCTGGATTTAGAACTCACTCTTTAGTAGGTATGAGTGCAGTTTTAATAATGCTTTGTGGTGAATATATGTCTAAAGAATATAATATCGATCCATCTAGAATACCTGCTCAATTGCTTTCTGGAATTGGATTTATCGGTGCTGGGACTATTTTAAGAGATGGCTTTAATGTAAAAGGTTTAACAACTGCTGCTGGTCTTCTTGCAGTTACTTGTATTGGTTTAAGTATTGGTGCTGGTTTTTACTTAGGAGGTATTTTTACAACCCTTGTTGCATTTATTGTTTTATCTTATTCTTATAAAATTTCGGATAAGTTAGATCATTTTAATGTTTTAGAATTACAAGTTAATATTTCTAAAAATACTAACGAAACTTTGAAACAAATTGAAAGTATTTTTTCAAATTTCAATGTTGATATTAAACATATTAAAAGACCTAAAAAAGATGAAGTCGAATCAGATTCAGAGCTACTTACTATTGTTGGGCAATATTCTAAAAAAGGATTTAAGAAAAACGAACTTTTAAGTAGTATTGGTTCTTTGGAAAATGTAACAGAAATAATGGAAGAATAGTTTTAATATTCTTCCATTATTTTTGTATTGTCTCTTTTATTCTTTACATTTTTACAACTAATTTATCAAATTTACATCTAATATAGTTTTCCAATTTATCCATAAAAACCTGTGGTTCAATTTCTTTTTTGGCAACCATATCTAATCCTTTTTCCCAACTTGCGGTAAGTTTGGGATTTAAAATATCTGGCATAGCTTGATATACAACATCATATATTGCTTCTCCTTTAACCGTTGGTGTAACAATTTGCGTCTTCGAATTAATTTGAATATACTGTATTTTTTCTAATTTTTTTATAATTTCTCCTCTTGTTGCACTTGTTCCAATTCCTGCACCTTTTATTTGCTCGCGTAGTTCTTCTTCTTCAATTAATTTTCCTGCATTTTCCATTGCTAAAACTAGGTTTCCAGAATTGTATCTTGATGGTGGCGATGTTTCTGCATCTTTTAATTCGTAATTTTGAACTTGTAAAATTTCATTTTTCTTTAATGTATTTAATACGTCTAAATTGGTATTTTCTTCACCCTCTTCGTCCTTTTTTTCTTGTTTTTTTTCTGGTTTTAATACATCTAAAAATCCTCTTTTTACGCATACTTTACCTGTTCCTAAAAATGTTTCATTTTCTACATTTACTGTAACATTTATTTTGTTGTATTCAGCAGGTGGGTAAAATATTGCTAAAAATCTTCTTACAATTAGTTTATATACATTTGCTTGCAATTCATTTAAACCTTTATAATTTTCAAACCCTTGCCCTGTTGGAATTATAGCATAATGGTCTGTTATTTTGCTGTCATTTACATATTTTGTTTTTATAAGGTTTGTTGAATATTTTTCTTCTATCATTTTTTTCATTATGCTTTGTATTTCTTCATCTTGGAAGTTTTTTGCTAATCCATTTAAGTTTTTAGAAATTTCTTTTGCAACTGCTGTTGAAAGCACTCTGGCATCTGTTCTTGGGTATGTTACTAATTTTCTTTCATATAGTGTTTGAATTATTTCCAATGTTTGGTCTGGCTTTATTTTGAATTTTTTTGTACATTCATTTTGTATTTCTGCCAAATTGAATAATAATGGTGGATTTTCTTTTTGCTTGCTCTTTTTTAGTTCTGTGACTTTTGCTTCTTTTCCTTCAAGTGATGCTATAAATTTTTTTGCTATTTCTTCTTTTTTGAACCCACTTTCATTATATAGTAAAGGTGATTCAAAAAGTTTTGATTTTTCATTTACTTTCCATTCTGCTTTAAATTCTCCTTTGTCATTTGCAAATGTTCCAATTATTTTATAATATTTTGTTTTTACAAAGTTTCTTATTTCTCTTTCTCTTGATACTATCATTCCTAGCACACATGTCATAACACGTCCAACCGATATTGCGAAATAGTCTTGATTTAGTGACCTGGCTAGTCTGTTTCCATATATTATTGATAATAATCTGGAAAAATTTATTCCTATAAGATAATCTTCTTTTGCTCTTAAATATGCACTATCTGATATACTATCATATTCTCTTTCGCTTTTTGCTTCTCTTATTCCTCTTGATATTTCTTCTTCTGTTTGCGAATCTATCCAAACTCTTTTTATTTCTGCTTTTGGATTTGGTTTTGCCATCATAAAGACTAGTCTTTGTATATATTCTCCTTCTCGCCCTGAGTCTCCTGCATTGTAGATTTCTTCTACGTCTTCTCTTTGTAAGAGTTTTTGCACTATATTAAATTGATTTTGTACATTTTCTATTACTTCGTATTTGTATTCTTTTGGCATGAATGGTAGTGTGTCTAGTCTCCATTGTTTTAGTTTTTCGTCATATTTTTCGGGGTAGCTCATTGTTACTAGGTGTCCTACACACCATGTTATTATCCAACCATTTGATTCCAT
>CAKPLD010000029.1 GCA_934167225.1 uncultured Clostridia bacterium
GCAATTTACGCACCTGACTTAGTTGATATGACTAGGTTACAGGTGCATATTTCCATTTTTTTACTGTCAAACTTAGGTTATAACATAGATATATTTTTTTGTATATATTTTTTTACAATTTTTCTAATGCTTCATATAGTTTCATTTTCATTTTACTTACTTTGTTTTCTTTTAATGTAATGTACCATAAATATGCTAATATTACTAGTATTAACCAATTTTTCCAATAGTATATTAGTATACTTGTTAAAAATGTGATAATAAATAATATTAGATTTGATATTCTATTTACATATATTATGGCTTTTTTTCTATTTAATTTTAAACATATAATTGATTTTAAAATTCTTCCCCCATCTAAAGGGTAAATTGGTAATAAATTAAATAATGCTATTAAACAGTTTGCATAAATTATATTGTATGTAATATTGTTTTGGATATTTATTAATTTTATAATAATTATTACTAATATGTTTGTAATTGGTCCTGCTAATGCTACTATAATTTTTTTCACTTCTAATAAATTTGAATTTAATATTTTTTGGTTATAATCATTTTCTTTTAAGGAAAATTCAACTGAAAATCCCGCTGGCATAATTGCCATTTTTTTTACTTTCATTTTTAACATTATTCCTGCAAATAAATGCCCTAGTTCATGCAATAATGCAAATAACATCATTATCCAATATATATTTATTTGTTTTGTTACATATAATAATATTAAAAATATAAATATTTTTAAATCTATCTTAAAAACCATTTTTCATATATCTAGAATTAGTTGTGGGTCTACTAATCTATCCTCTCTTCTTATTTCAAAATGCAAATGTGGCCCGCGTTGAATTTCCCGTTGACCCTACTTCTGCTATTTCTTGCCCCTGAGAAACATTTTCTCCTTCTTTTAAATACAATTTGCTACAATGAGCATATATTATTATTAAGTCGTCTGTTTGTATTTTGTAATGCTTGCCATAATCTCCTTCTGACGAGGCTAACACAACCTTTCCTTCTGTTGCAGATTTTATTATTGTCCCAGTTTTTGCCGCTATGTCTACTCCTGTATGATATTTTGGAACAGTTGATGTTGTTGGTGTTCGCCATCCAAATGTTGAGCTTATTGTTCCCTCTATTGGTTTTATGAATGTGGTTGTGTTTTTTATTTTTTCTACATCTTTTTGTTCTTGTGTTTTCTCATTTTCGGCTGTTTCTTCCACCGCTCCTCCTATATTTTCGTCATTTGAGGTTTGTTGTTCTTCTTTTTGGTCATTATTTTGACTTGTTTCTTGTTCTACTTTATGTTCGCCGTTTTGACTTTCTCCTTGACCTTCTTTTGGCTGTTCTTCTGTTGTTTCTCCTTGATTTGCTTTGTCTTTTTGGTTTGTTTGATTTTTTTCGTTTATTTGATTTATACAGCTTTGTATCTGTTGTTTTGTCCAGTTGTATGCTTTTTTGGTTGTTTCATTTTGCTCGGCTTTTTGCTCTATTTGTGATAAAAATTCTGGTGATGTTAGGTATTCTTTGTTTGATACTGCGTAGAATATTCCGTATATTAGTATACATATGATTATTTGCTTTGTCATTCTTTTTGCAAGGCTTGGGCCTTTTTGTTTTTTTGTTTCTGGATATATGTATTTGTTCCCGTTTCTTCTGTTGTATATTTCTTCTGCTCTCCTTATCTTTTCTTCTACTGTTATTGTTTTTTCCATATTGATTCACCGCTTCCTTTGTCTTTTTCTGTTTAATTTATATGTTGGTGGGGGGAAGTTTAGTACAGGTGATTGGGGAATGTTTATTTTAATAAAATTTATATTCTAAGATATTTAAATTAATAATGAAAAAGAAAAGAAAGAGTTTACTATTGACGAAATTAGTTTACATTCTAATATATTTAAATTAATACTGTAACATATAAAGTATTAACAGAAGCAGTTATACGTTTACATTCTAATATATTTAAATTAATACTTTTGATTTATGAACGCAGTGCATATTAAGTTTCAAGTTTACATTCTAATATATTTAAATTAATACAGATGAAGGAGTACCTGTAACAATATGCCACGATTGTTTACATTCTAATATATTTAAATTAATACACAGTTGTTGTAGTTGATACTGGAATACTTTGATTTAGTTTACATTCTAATATATTTAAATTAATACATAGGAAGAAGAAAAAGGATATAAAGGTTACAATAGTTTACATTCTAATATATTTAAATTAATACATTCTGATTTCAGAGTAGCAATAGAGTGTGATAAAAGTTTACATTCTAATATATTTAAATTAATACTATATCCTTTGATTGCATCTTTTATTTCAGGATTAGTTTACATTCTAATATATTTAAATTAATACAATTTTGGAGAAAAATATGGACCAATCAATTCCAGTTTACATTCTAATATATTTAAATTAATACAGTATTCAATTAAAACAAGATAATTTATTGAAAAGTTTACATTCTAATATATTTAAATTAATACTTAATGTATCGTTGTCTGCAGCATATATTACAATGGTTTACATTCTAATATATTTAAATTAATACTTGTACTAATTTTTCTTCTTGCTCATTATTTAACAGTTTACATTCTAATATATTTAAATTAATACGCATCTTTTATCTCTGGATTATAGTTGTATCTTTGTTGGTTTACATTCTAATATATTTAAATTAATACATTGTATCACTTCCTTCTCTTGTCATAAATTGTTTGTTTACATTCTAATATATTTAAATTAATACTTGTATATAAATTGTCCAAATACGTTTTTCCACATCTTCGTTTACATTCTAATATATTTAAATTAATACAAGCCGAAGATGAATTAGAAAGACATAAACAAAAAAGTTTACATTCTAATATATTTAAATTAATACCCGCTCATAAAAATATGATGTCCTTCTTTTATTCTATGTTTACATTCTAATATATTTAAATTAATACACATACAGTTCAATGGGATATACTTACAGAGATGTCTGTTTACATTCTAATATATTTAAATTAATACGAAAACATTCATACAGATAGACCAGAGACAAGCGAAAGTTTACATTCTAATATATTTAAATTAATACGATACATTTAATCAAGTAGCTTTTAAAGTATTAACTTCGTTTACATTCTAATATATTTAAATTAATACAAATGTTTTTCCTTCTATATCGCCGTGGTCGTTATTAGTTTACATTCTAATATATTTAAATTAATACCTTATATTCAGACATCAATGATGTTATGACAAAAGTCGGTTTACATTCTAATATATTTAAATTAATACCATTATGCTAATGCAATTGATAATATGAAAGCGGGTTTACATTCTAATATATTTAAATTAATACTCCTGCCGATTTTCTTTTATCTCTGCAACAATTACTTAGTTTACATTCTAATATATTTAAATTAATACCATCATTCCTCCGATTGTGTTATTTCTATTTCAACTCTGTTTACATTCTAATATATTTAAATTAATACCCCATACTTGGTTCTTTTCCTTTTGAATATACTAGTTTACATTCTAATATATTTAAATTAATACTATATCGGACATTTTGAAGATACGTCTTGGGTAAAGTTTACATTCTAATATATTTAAATTAATACAATCATTTTTTGTATAAGTTGATTATCTGACATTTCTGTTTACATTCTAATATATTTAAATTAATACTAATAACGGTTTAAATTCTTCATGTTTTAATTCTTCGTTTACATTCTAATATATTTAAATTAATACAGGATCCTATTTAACCCATAAAATAACTATATCATATCCCTTCATTCTGTCTATCTACTCTCATAATAACATAAAAATCATCACAAGTCCACATTATTTTTCAGAATCTTTTATATATTGCCATTATTCAGTCTCTGTCGCTCTCCACGTATTTTAACATTATTTCAAGTCGACAGATTTTCAAATTTACAAAAAATTATCTGTTTTATCATCTTCAATCATACCAAGAAACTCTTTTTCCATCCAGCGTCTGCTTCTACTTTTGAACAAAATCACACTATCCTTACTTTCTCTAATATATCTATCTAATTCGGCTTTCAATTTAATAGCCTGCGATTCTAATAATTCTCCTTCAAAAACAGAATTTTGAATATGTACAAGATACTTTTTACATGTCTTAAAAACATTCCTCAATACTTTTTGTCCTTCTTTATCTTCTAAATTTATATCATAAACCAAAATAACATACATACTACCACCACATTTTAAATCCTTCATATTCTTCATCTTCAAGCAAATGTTTAATTAATTTATATACTTCTAATCGCATTAAATACTCATAACTCACTTCTCTATCCAATTTTTTATGCTTAATTTTAGTTTGTAATCTTAAATCAATTTCTCTTGTTATATTTTTTCGTGCATTGTCTTTTATATAAGTAAAATTAAGGTCTTCTTCAAAATCCCTTTCGGTTATTTGCCTTTTATTTAACATAGAAAAAATCAATCTATCTGCTATAATTGGTTTGAAAATTTCAGCAATATCTAAACACAATGAGAATCTTCTTTCAGATGGTTCATGTAAATAGCTTATAGTAGGATTTAATTGTGTCTTATAGATTTCACTTAAAACTCTTGTATATATAATAGTATTGATATATGAAATCAATGAATTTATTGCATTATCTGGAGGATTTTTTACTCTTTTTTCAAATGCTATATCTTGGTTAATTATAATATTCCATGAATCATAATAAACTTTTCTAATATTTCCTTCTATCCCCATTAATTCTGGCACATCTTTACACAATTTTATTTGTTTTCTAAAAAAATCTATCTCTTTCATATATTCTTTTAAATCTTTGCCCCTATTATTATAATAAGTTAAATTTCTATAAATATTATATGATGCCGCCTCTATAAAGGCTTTTGCAATATTTAATCTTTTTTCTTTATCGTTATAATGCTCAACTTGTTTTATTAATAATTTTCCAGATACAAGAGATTCTTTTGGATAATATGTTCCTGTATAAAATCCATAATAATTAAAAAAGTGTATATTTATTCCAAACTGTGATAAAAAGTTCAATAAATTTGTATTAAAATCAAATTCTGTCATAACATATATATCATCGACTCTTTCAACAGGTATACTTTTCTTGGTATTATCTTTATATACTATTTCCAGTGTATTGTCTTTTCTTTGGAGCCTCCCACTTTTGTATAAATAATATGATTGTTTCATTTTTCAATACATTTCCTTTCGATATATTTTTATACATAACATAAATCATAATAAGAACATTTTTTGCAAATTTTTGAATCTATTACTTTAGGAGGCTTGTCCTGCTTTACGATATTTTGTATATTTTCAACCACATTTTTTAGTAAATTCCTATCTTCATCTTCTAAAACAATTTTCTTCGTTTCTCTTAGTAATGGAAAATCCATTTCCGCATTGATATTTTTTATTCCCTTTTGTTCCAAATAATATATATAATATTTTAATTGCCAAATTCCAGCTTCTTCAAGTGATTTTGATTTTTTTATTTCATGTAAAACTGCTTCTTTTCCCACAAAGTCTATATTTATAGTATTATCTATAAGAATATTCTTTTTTTCCCTTTGATAGGTTGTCTCATCTATTATTTTTCCAATTTGCACAAGTTCACTATCTTGTGCAGTATTAATTTGGTTAGAAAAATACCATAATCTTCTCTCGCATATAAAATAATAATATATCATAACCCCAGTAACATTCATTAAATTCCTCCTATTACAATTCTCTCGAATTTATTGAATAATCTTCATCTACTTCCAAAAAAAGCCCAATTTCTTTATCATATTTTGTATCAATAATATATTTTCCTTTTACATATGGACATTCTGTTATAACACTACCTAACTTCCATTTATTTTTACTATTAATTGATATAAATAATTTATCAATTTTCCTCTTTAATTCATATTTTTTCTTCTTTTCTTTTTCATCTTCGTACTCATCAAATAAATTTAAATTTTCATCATAAATAATCTTTGGAATTACATCTATATTATCAATATTTCTTAAAATATGCTGTGCATCTTTTTTACTTGTATCATAGTCAATAATATTATCCAATATTTTAAATGCTTCTTTAAATTTCTTATAAAATTCCGTTCCTTGTAACATTTCTTTTGAATACAATTTATCAACTAAATCTATTTTTACTTTTTCTTTTAATATTTCACCATTATATGGTTTTAATAATTCTATACTTTTTTCATATATTTCGTTATCATATATATATCCAACTCCACTTGTATCTTTAATATATATTTTTACATTTGGTGTATTTTCATCATATTCTCTACTTCTATAGCATCTTCCCAGCCTTTGAAATAAACTATCTAATGTAGACATCTCTGTATATAACATATCAAAATCTATATCTAATGATGCTTCAACAATTTGGGTTGTTATCCATATTCCAGCTTCATTTCTATTTTTGGAAAAATCTTTTATTTTTCCTTCTTTTTCGCTTCTGTCTGCTTGTATAAATCTTGAATGCAATAGATTTACATTTGTAACATTTTCATTTTTTAGTTTTTCATATATCTCAATTGCTTTATTTATTGTATTAACAATTATTAGTACTTTTTTATTTTTGGCATTTTCTTTTATTTCATTTACATTTTGTTCTACATTGGAATCTACTAATTGAATTTTATGTCTGATTGTATCTTTTATAAATTCATTATATTCGAAACTTATTCCCATTTCTTCTAGCTTTTCCCTATATATTCTAGGAAGTGTTGCCGTCATTATCATAAATTTTCCATTTAAATTATTTATCATTTGCAAGCCTTTTAAAATAACCGCTACTATTTCAGGTGAATATGCTTGTATCTCATCTATTACTACTTTTGAGTAACTTAATGTTGCATATATTTTTTCATATCCCCTATATTTAAATACAAATGGAAAGATTTGATCTATTGTACATGTTGTAATCTTTTCATATAAATTTCTTGCTTGATCTATTTTCTCGAATTCATTTTCTTCATTTTTCTCATCTAAATAGTCTATCGCTGTTGAATGTAGTAATCCAACATGATTATATCCTATTGTTTCTTTTATTCTGTCATAAATTGCATTTATGCTTATTCTTAATGGTAATGTGAAGAATGTTTTATCACTATTACTCCAAAGTAATGCTCCTTCTGTTTTGCCCATTCCAGTTGAACCAATTACAATGACATTTTTATTTTGATTTGCTTTAGCAAATTGTTGTAAATCATTCTGTTTAAAATTTTGTTTATTCATAAAATTTTCTACAAATTCTGATATTTCGTCTCTTGTTTCATCTTCAACCTGTATCCAAGCTGAACTACAATGGTCTAATCTATGTAATAAGCCTTTCATCATGCAATAATCTTTATATATGTCATCAAATTCGGTTATTCTTGCTTGTCCTTCTACCATTCCTAAATATGTTGTTTTTAACTCTGGTACTTTGATTTGTAATTCATTTTCTATTTGGGAAATGTTAGGTTTTATATCTTCTTCCATTATTTCTTTTAACAATTCTCCATCTATATGTACTGTATTATTTCTTTCATGATGATAGTAAATTGCTTGATATACTAGTTTTCTTTCTATTTTTGTTAACCCATATTCTTTATATGGTACAAACATTGGAGATATTTGTTCATGTTTTATTTGTTCATTATTAAATTTTGTCTGTAACAATTCTTCTCCAATATTTTTTCTTATTTCATTTTGAAATCCAGAAAAAACTTTTCCCACATCATGGTATTTACATATTATCTCCATTAGTTGCCAAAATCTGTCTTCTGGAATATCTACTACTTGTATTATTTTTGATCCATAAGTTCTTTTTAGAATTTCTAGATTTTCTAATAATTTATCGGTATGCTCTTTTATTGTTTCTATTGGATTTGATTTTGCATAATATTGATGGTCAGCTTTTATTTTATTTGTCACATTAAAATTAATGTCTTTCCTTTTTTCTGCTTGAATTGAGTTTTTTATATAAAAATAAATATTATCTCCATCTTCATCTTGGAATATTTTATTTACATGTTGATTCGTATGTTTTTCGACATACTTTACATTTAGTTTATTCCATTTTCTAATATCATCTTGTATTGTATATATTGTATTTAATCTATAATTAATTCCATTTACATCATCATCTAGCCATTCTGGTACATAGGCATTTTCTTCTATTTTTACATCTTTAACTTCATTAACATTTTCAAAAATTTTTATTCCATCAATTCTTACAATATCTTCATTTCTGCCCACTGTGAATGTTTCAGTTCCATTTGTTATATTCTGATAAATTTTATTTATTATCTCATCTTCTGCTTGTACGTGAATAATC
This sequence comes from uncultured Clostridia bacterium, assembly GCA_934167225.1. Classification (GTDB taxonomy): domain Bacteria; phylum Bacillota; class Clostridia; order TANB77; family CAG-508; genus CAG-269. The sequence goes on from CAKPLD010000029.1 coordinate 8,362, forward strand.
AAATTAACATCTAACAACTGATGAACATTTCTAGGCATTGATGTTACTTTATCTTTTCCTTTGTACATCATTAAATTTTGATAATTACTAAATATTCCTTCATAACTTCCTTGTATAGATATGTTCATCGGGAAGTACTCTCCTGACCCAGCCTGAAGTATTTTATGAAACATTCCTATCACTGTTGAATATGGTGGCAAGGGATATGTTTCAGCAACTTTAGTTGCAAATGGCTTTTTATAGCATGCTGTTTCTTGGTATAGTTTAAGTTTTAATATTTTCATTTATACCAATCCTTTCTTTTATGCTTTGTAATATTCGTTTATTTTTTCTTTTATATCTTTAAAAAATTCCTCTATATTTGTTGTTTTTCCTTCAAAAATTTCCTCTATTTCTGTTTCATTTTTGAATGTATTTTTTAACATTCCTACTTTTGTATCTTCATATATTGATTTATCTCCAATTGTTAGTGTTGTTGTATCTTTTAACATTTCTGTATCAATACTAAATTCACCATTTTTTCCATTTAATTTTATTCTTCCTAAAAAGAATGGCGAATTTATGTCATACATCCCACCAATAACAAATACTGGACTTAGGTTTTCTTCTCTTCCTCTTATTTCCCTATTTAATATTTTTACTATATCTAATAATTGGTTCACTCTTTCTGTTTTCTCTTCATTTGATAATTCTATTTTTTCATCTTTTCCTATTTTTTCTAAGTCTATTGTTATTGTATATGTATAATAACTTAGGTGTTGCTCAACATTTGCAAGGTTTGGAAACAAATTAATTCTGTCAGCTAAGCCTTTATTATTTAGAAAATCCATATCACTTTTATAATCTTCTAATGATATTGCATTGCTTAATCTAACTGCTGCACTTCTAATTTCTGAACCCTCTCCTGTGTTTTTTGTTTTCATATATCCAAATAAGTCCATTTCTTGTGAATCTCGAATTGTCAATTTATCATTAAATTGAACAGTTCCCTTTTCTTTATTTACAACTTGCAAATTCCAATTAAACATTGTATTTCCAAGTCTTACTATATCATATCTTAATGCTTGTCTAGAAGCATATGTGTAAACACTTCCATCTCCTCTTGTTAATTTTTTTAATTCAGATATATTCCCTATTCCCTCTCCGTAATTTAAACTTTGTGCTTTAAATATTAAAGTTATTGTTAAACCATTTTTGTTTTTTATATTATCCATTTATTTTTTCCTCCTCTTTTTTCTCATATTTATTAGATATTAATCCAGCTAAAAAGCTATGTCCTACTGATTCAAAATCTAAACCTGTTTCTTGCATCATTTCTATAAAAATTGGTGATATATCTTTTTCCATTGCCATATGCAATCTTATGACAATGTCCATAAATTCTTTTTTATTTCCTGCTTTTATACTATTTAACATTTTATATGTGTATCCATCTAGTTTATTGTCTCCTCCTTTATTTTTTAGTTCCGAATGAATCTCAATTCCTAAATTGTATATAACATATAATTTATCATCATTTTTCTTTATATCTGCCACTTTTTCTCCCTCCTTTAATAAATTTAATATCCTCCTTGTCTGTGTTGCTAAAAATGAATTATATCCATTTTTTATTTCTCCTTTTGATTCATCTTTTGACAGTTCATTTCTTAATCTCTCGTTAATTATATATTTTGTATCTTTATTTCTAATAATATAGTCAACTAACTGTAATTTATATCTATAGTCCCATATTTTAGATAATGTCTTGTTAGAATATTCAGTAAAAAATCTAGTTACATATCTTTTAAGATTAAAATATTCAATCCTGCTGTATGCAAGATATTCAGCATCAAATTCCACTACAAAAACATTTTCTAACTGCCATTCACTAACTTTTGCTTCTTGAGTTACAATATTTAGTATTAATTCAGCATATGGCTTTTCATCACGTTTTTCAAATCTTGATTTATCACCATAATTTTTATTTATACTGTAAAGATAATTAATGTTGGTATCATAATTTACAAAGCTTAATATTGGCTTTTCTCTATAAATTTTATTTTCTTTTACAATTTTTGTTATTGAAGACATACCTGCTGGTATACAAAATAAAATCAATTTACATACATCACATATTGGCATTTTTACATTTTGATTCCAAAAGAAATTTCTTGCATTATCACTGCTTATAGCTAGTGGTACAAAGTTGCCTTCTGAATAGTTTGTTGTTAGACCTATTTCATTTTCGCACATAGAGCATCTTTGTATAACCTTTTCTTTTAAATATTTTTGTATATCATCTATTGATTTTGATTTGCCAATATAATCTTTTTCTATTTTTAAATAAATCTTTTCTATTTCTTTAGATAAAATACCTTTGCTTTTAGTATTTTCTATATATTCCTTTACCTCATCAATATCATATTTATTTTGTATTACATCATTGACAAATCCAGATTCTACAATATTACTTACATAATCCCTATACATTAGTTTTTGTTGATCCTCATATGAAAGTGATGTATTTACAACATTTAGAAAACTTGGTTTTCCGTAATAAGTATTTCCTAAAATACTCTTAAATAAATTTAATGTTACTCTTTTATTTATATTATCTTTTTTAATATTAGAAATTAATTTTTCTTTTATTTCTATAATTTCTTGTCTTGTACTTACTTTGTCAATTTTATTATATTTCTCTTTCATTTCTTCATATATAATTTCATCGATTTTTTTAATTTTATCTAATTGTTTTTTCATTGCCTCTTTAATATATTTTTGGTTAGACTTTATCTTCTCTTTTCGCTCTTTTTCCTTTTCTTTGTCATCAAAAACCACATCTATATTATTTTCCAAATATTCAAATGAATTTTTAGTTCTATTTTCTACACTTTCTGCAACATTATATTTTTTGAAAAAATAATTAAAATAATATTTGTGAAAATCCCTTAAATCTTCCGTATCAAATTCGATATAATTATTTCTTTTAATAGTAAAATCATTTTGATTTACCTCAAGAATTTTCAAAAATCCAACAATCCCAGCATTATAAAACCAATCATTCAAGTATACTTTTATTTTCAATTTCGCACCTCCTTTTAAACAATTTGAAACATCCCAAATCCTGCTGAATGTTTACTTCCCATTCCAGCTTTATATAAATAATTTAAAAGTTCCATCTCTCCTTCTAATTCAAAAATTCCTGTTGAACATTCTATTTGTTTTTCATAAAATTTTATAATTACTTTTTTTGCTTTAATTGGAACAATTTTTAATGTATCTACTGTTTCTACTGAAATATTGGTTATTTTCAATTGATCTTTAATATTCATTTTTAATGTTTCCTCAAATTTTTCATTTTGAAATGAGTAATAATAATCTTTATTTTCCTCTCTTTTACGAACACATAATGGAGATTGAAATTTTATAATTATTTTATTTTCTTTAATTTCTTTCTCTGGTATAAGTACAATATTTTGTAATGTCCATGAATTTTGATTAATTGAAAATTTCTTATTTTTTTGATGATTAAAAGCATTATATATTGTGATTGCTGTTTCGTAATTTTCTATTGTCATATTCATTTCAAATTTTTTATCTTCTACTGTTATTCCTTTTGCATTTATTTGTGGGTGCTTAAAAAAAATAGAAAAAGCATATGGTTTTATAATATTATCTTTCTGATTATAGTATTTATTAAATTCATTTTTACTATATTCAGACAATGACAATTTTATAAAACTGATTATGCTTCTTCTATAATCAATTGGCATCTTTTCATTTTCTAATGTAAAATATAATTTTATTCTCATATTTTCACCTCCTCGTATACAAATTTAGTTGAGTTAAATTTTGTAGACTTATTGTGTGAATAAAAATGTGTTTACAAGATTTTTATATCATATTCTACATTTTTTTACAAGTAATTTTACTTTTTTTACAAATTTTGTTGTTACATGGTTTTTCTATTACATTTTTATTACATTGTTTTGACTAGGCTGTGAATTGAAACTACATGTTAATAATTCTAACTTTTGGATACCTATTACTAATTTTGATAATTGATATGCTCACCTTTTATTAATGGATATCTAACAAGCGTATCTCCATCTAGATTTTCTTTATGCATATCAACTGCTGAAATTTGATGATTATCATAAGTTGTATAATAATATATTCCTTTAGTTGCATTACAACATGATGTGTAAATTGTAATCTCATATTTTCCATCGTCTAATTGACAAGCTCCTCTTTGCTGATCCACTGAATTAAGTATATGGAAGAATTGACTTACACTTTCATTTTCTGCTTCACTAGATATTGAATTCATTTTCACAAATGAAACTCTAATAAATCTTGATTGTGATGATAAATCTCCTGGAAGTCCTATTGCTCCCATTCCTCTACTATATTGTTGTAGTTCTAAGTTTGGTGCAAATGTATTTTGTGGTGATTTGTTAGATAAATTCATATAATTATTTAAAGCAAATAATTGCTTATCAAATGGAGGATTATTTGTTAATACTCCTAATGGATTTTCATATATTTTAATTCCATCTTTTACTGCTTCTATTGTTATTGATTCTTCTGAATCTGAAATAATCCAATGAAGTTGTGCTAATGGTAATTGAGCATTAAATGGAATATTTGATAAATTAATTTTTTCTATTAATTTTCTTGCTTCTTTTGTTGTCCCACATTGACTTAGGATCCATGGAATGAATTCAAATTGTGCTATATTATCTTTGTTTTGTTGAGGTTCATTATAATAAGCATTTCCAACAAAGTTTAGCCCTGCCATTCCTAGACCTTTTTCATTTATTGCATCATAATATAATGGATAATTATCGGCTACGTAAGCCATTCCTATTATAGCATAATGGTTTATTATTGTTTCTTGATTTTTAAATTGAAATGGGTATTTTCTAGGTGTTATTGTTATTTCTTCGTTATATGAAAATTCATAATCTAGTGTCCTTCCAAAATAGAAGTCTTTTGTTTTGTATGTTGCTGCTGTGCACATGTTTACCTCCTGTTTTTTATTGAAATTTTTAGATTGGTTGTTTGTGTTTGTATTATTTAGTGTTTATGTTGTTTTGTTGTTTATTGATATTATATAACGATTTTTGTATGAGTTCAAGGGGTCCCCAATTCCTCATCAATTTGACATAATAGTGCTATTTTTAAGCATTCTAGCAACCAATTAAAAAGCAATGAAAAATCACTACAACTACTAAAGTTGTAAATCAAATTTATTTCAAACTCACCTTAGGGTTATGAGATGTGCTTGAAACGTTTATGTAATTTAGTGAAATCAAGGGTTTTAGCTGATTTATCAATAAAAATTGGGGAAATGGTTTTTAGAACATTTGTGCATTTTTTTGAACTTTTGGGAGGAGTTTTTCCCCAACTTTTCCCCAATTATTTTTGATAAATTTTAGATATGTTTTGTGATTTTTTATTGCGAATTTAGTTTGTGTTTTTTTATCGCAAATTTAGAATGGGAAACTTTAACTTTATTTTGGAGGTTTTGATATGAATAATAAGATTACTTATCATAGAGAAGGAGATTATTTTATTCCTGATT
>CAKPLD010000030.1 GCA_934167225.1 uncultured Clostridia bacterium
GTTTTTGGGTCAATATATGGTGTTAAGAATGACCTACATCCCATACATGGGAAACAGTTTCCATTACCATTTTGGTCGATTTTGTATTCTAACATTTTCTTTTCTGATATGTAATCTGGCACCATTCTCTTTGCTGTACATTTTGCTGCAAGTTCTGTTAAATACCAATATTTTCCATTTCTATTAATATTATCTTCTTCAAGTACATATAATAGTTTTGGGAATGCAGGTGTAATATATACTCCTTTTTCATTTTTCATTCCTTGAATTCTTTGGCGTAAAAATTCTTCTATTATCATAGCTAATTCTTCTTTGTATTCTTTTGTTTCTCCTAAGTAGAAACATACACTTAAAAATGGTGATTGTCCATTTGTTGTTGTCATTGAATTTATTTGATATTGGAATGTTTGAACTCCATCTTTTACTTCTTTTGCTAAATCTTCTTTAGCATATTTTTCAGAAGTTTGATTCGATAATCCTCTTGCTTTATATTTTTCTAAATAATATTTGTAGCTATCTCTTACAAATGGTGCTAAATGTGTCATTGTAACTGTTGCACCACCATATTGGCTTGATGTTACTGCTGTTATTATTTGGGTTGCTATTGTCATTGCTGTTAAAAATTTATGTGGTTTTTCTATCATAACGCCATTTACTATTGTTCCATTTTGTAGCATATCTTCCAGATTTATTAAATCACAATTGTGAAGAGCATTTTGTGCAAAATAGTCTGCATCGTGGAAATGAATTATTCCTTCATCATGTGCTTTTACTATATCTTCTGGTAGTAAAAATCTTCTTGTTATATCTGTACTTGTTATTCCTGCTAAATAGTCTCTTTGTGTTGTTACTATTTTTGCATTTTTGTTTGAGTTTTCAGTATTCCAGTATTCGCTTTCCCCATCTATTAGCTCTTTTATTGATTGATCTGTTGTATTTGCTTTTCTTACTAGTTCTCTTGTGTAACGATATGTTATATATTGTTTTGCAAGTTCATATCTTCCTATTTCCATTAATTTTTGTTCTATTATGTCTTGAATGTCTTCTACTAAAATTCTTCTTTTGTTCAGTTCTTCTATATATTTTATTATTTCTTCTATTTCTTCACCTGTTGCTTTTTCTTTTCTTCCAACATCATTATTTGCTTTTTTTATTGCATTTTTAATTTTTTCTGGGTTGTATTCTACTATTGTTCCATCTCTTTTTATTATCTTCATTTTTCATTTCCTCCTCTTTGTGATGGAATGAATTATAACACTAAAGCAAAAATAAACTGTTGCAATTGCAACAGTTTATGTTAGAGTTTTTTATATTTATTTTGTCTGTAAGGTTAAAAGTATTGTTACATTTGTGTTACAGAATTATTACAATTTTGTTTTTTTATAAAAAAATTTTATTTATATTTTCTTAAAGACTTAATTTAGCTTCATTAGAAAACTATTTAATTTTCTCTTAATATCTTCTCTGTGTACCATCATTAAAACTTCGTCTGCTAATTCTCTACATTCATTATAATTCAAACTTCTAACCAATTTTCTACTTTCTAAAATCTTATTAGCATTCATAGAAAAATCATCTAATCCCATACCTACAAGCAAAGGAATATATAAACTATCTCCAGCTGCTTCACCACACATACCACATATAATTCCATTATTATGGGCAGAATCGATTACATATTTTATTAACCTAATAACCGCAGGATGAAAATGAGTATAAAGACTTGCCACCTTTTCATTTCCTCTTTCAACAGCTAAAGTATATTGAATTAAATCATTAGTACCAATACTAAAGAAATCACATTCTTTTGCTAGTTCATCTGCCATAATAACAGCAGATGGAATTTCTATCATAATACCTATCTCAATATCATTATTAAATGGAATATTTTTTACTTTAAGCTCATTTTTAACATCTTCTACAACTTTTTTAGCATCAACTAATTCCTTTACAGAAGCAATCATAGGAAACATTATGGCTAAATTTCCATAATGGCTAGCCCTTAAAATTGCTCTTAATTGAACTTTAAATAAAGCAATATTATCTAAATAAATCCTAATTGCTCTATATCCTAAAAATGGGTTTTCCTCTTGTGGAAGCTTCATATATTTTAAATCCTTATCTCCACCAATATCTAGCGTTCTTATTACAATTTTCTTATTAGGCATGCTTTCGGCCACTTTCTTATAAGCTTCAAATTGCTCATTTTCTGTTGGAAAATCATCAGAATTCATATATAAAAATTCACTTCTAAAAAGACCTACTCCTTCTGCCGTATTTTCTATTACAATACCAATGTCATTTACATCTCCAATGTTTGCCATAAGTTCTACTTCGTGTCCATCTTTTGTTATTGATGATTTGTTTTTATATTCTTCTAATTCTTTTTTATTATCATTGGATTTTTCTTTTATTTTTTTAAGGTTTGCTTCTTCGTTCTCTGATGGGTTTACAAATATTTCTCCAGTTTTTCCATTTATAGCAATTACATCTTCCTCATTTATTAAATTAGTTACATTTTTAATTCCAACAATTGCAGGAATTCTGTGAGTTCTTGCCATAATTGCTGTATGAGAATTTTCGCCACCAATTTCTGTTATAATTCCCTCTATATTTTTCAAATCTAATTTGGCTGTATTAGAAGTCGAAAGCTCTTTTGCTACTAAGATTGTATTATTTGGCAAATTTGATAAATTTATTTCTTTTATATTTAAAATTTTAGATAAAACTTTTCTTTTCATATCTGCAATATCACGACTTCTAGCTGACATATATGGATCATCCATTTGATCAAACATCTGAATTATTTTATTAAATCCTGTATCTGCTCCATATGCTGCATTACACTTTTCTCGTTCAATAATTCCAATTGTTTCTTGAACTAAGGTATCATCTTGTAAAATCATAAGATATGCTTCCATTATATCTTTTTCTGTTCCATTTAAATTTTCTATAAGCCTCTCTGTTTCTTCTTTTACACTGTGGATTGCATCAAAAAAAATATTTTTTTCTTTTTCTATGTCATCAGTTCTAATTTTTTCAGTTTTAATTTCCTCATTATTTAATATGATGGCTTTTCCTATTCCAATTCCATCAGAAATTCCCATTCCTTTTAGCATACTTTTAAGCTCCTTTATTTATCAATTTGATTTTTAATTACAGTCTTTATGCCTTCTAACGCCTCTTTTTCATCTTCTCCATCACAGATTATTTCTATTTCCGATTTTGCTTTTATTCCAGCCCCCATAATCATAAGTGGAGATTTAGGATTTACTGTTTTTCCATTTACAATAAATTTTATATCACTTTTATATTTCGTTGCTTCTTTTGCAATTTCTGTCGCAGGTCTTGCATGAAGACCTGTCTCATTTTCGATTATAATTGTATCTTTTATCAAAATATTTCCTCCTATATTTTCATATTTTGTATGTCCAATTACTCCCATACATTTTTCTTAAGAACTGCCATAATTGCCATAGCAACTACAGAGCCTACAATTAATGAAAGTAAATACCATCCCCAATTACCAATAAGAGGAAGTACAAATATTCCTCCATGAGGAGCCATCAATGTGCAGTTAAATGCCATAGACATTGCTCCAGATACACTTGATCCTACAACACATGACGGTAAAACTCTAAGCGGGTCAGCAGATGCAAATGGTATTGCCCCCTCTGAAATAAATGATAATCCCATAACATAATTTAAAAGCCCAGCTTGTCTTTCTTTTTTTGGCAGTTTTTTAGGAAAAAATGTTGCAATTAGTGCAATTGCAAGTGGAGCAATCATTCCACCTATCATAACTGCTGCCATTATTTCATAATGACCTTCTGCAAGCATTCCCGTACCAAAAGTGTATGCAGCCTTATTTACAGGTCCACCTAAATCAACAGACATCATACCTGCAAGTATTGCACCTAAAATAACCTTATTTACTCCATTTAAAGAGAATAAGAAATTATTTAAGCCTGTATTTATTGCAGAAACAAATGGATTTATTAATAACATTATAATACCAATTAAAAGCACACCTGCTACTGGGTAAATCAAAATAGTTCTAATTCCTTCCAAACTCTTTGGCATAAAGTTAAACACTTTCTTTAAAAGTAAAATGACATATCCTCCAATAAAACCTGCAAGTAATGCCCCTAAGAATCCTGAACTTACCAAAACTTCATCTGGATTGCTAAGTGAAGTAAATGTTGTTCCTGCCTTGGCAATTGCACCACCAACAAATCCTACAACTAATCCTGGTCTATCACCTATACTCATAGCAATATAGCCTGATAAAATTAATAGCATAAAATCAAATGCCATTCCACCAATTGTCTTAAAAAAAGCTGCCAAAGGTGTATTCATACCAAAATTTGCTGGGTTTATAGAATAATCATCTAATAAGAATGCAATAGCAATTAAAATACCTCCACCAACAACAAATGGCAACATATGAGTAACACCACTCATTAAATGTTTATAAATATTTTTTCCACTACTATTTCCGTCATCTTCTCCAGCAGAAGTTTTATGATGATACACTGGTATATTGTCATTTAAAGCCTGTTCTATTAGCTCTTTTGGTCTACGAATTCCATCAGTAACACCTGTTCTTAAAATTTTCTTACCATCAAATCTAGATAAATCAACATTTACATCTGCCGAAATTATAATTGCCTTTGCATTTTTTATTTCCTCATCTGTTAAAACATTTTGTGCTCCAGATTGTCCCTGGGTTTCTACTTTTATTGGGTGACCTGTTTCTTTTCCAGCATTTTCCAAGCTTTCTGCAGCCATATAAGTATGAGCAATTCCTGTAGGGCATCCTGTAATTCCAAGCAATTCATATCCTTGTTTTTTATTTTCATTTTTACTTAATTTGTTATTTTCTGCTTCATCTATTACATTCAAAAATTCCTCTTTAGATTTTGCATGCAACAATTTTTCTCTAAAGTTTGCATCCATTAATAATGTAGATAATCTGCTTAAAACATCTAAATGGATATTTTCTTTCGTATCTGGTGCAGCTATTAGAAATAATAAATTAACCTTGTTTCCATCTAAAGCATCAAATTCAGCTCCATCTGGAATTACCATCGCCGAAAGTCCCGGTTTGGATACACAATCTCCTTTTCCATGCGGAATTGCAATTCCTTCTCCAATTCCTGTTGAGCCCTCTTCTTCTCTTTTTAGAACAAGGCTTTCGTATTTATCGATATTTGTTATATTTCCATTTTTTGCCATTAACTCTATTGCTTTTTTTATTATCTCTTTTTTAGTTGTTACATGTACATTAAGGTCTATGGCATTTTTATTGATTAAGTCTGTTATTTTCATATTTGGTAAGATCCCCTTTCTTTTCGCGTTTATGAGTCACTATTTTTTTATTTTCTTCTTTAAGTGTACTCCTTTTTATCTTTATTTTTGCTTAAATTCTTTTAAAATATTCAATAATTTCATCTTTTTCACCCAAATATATGTTATTTACCGTTGCGGTTGCAGATGCAATTCCCAAGTTTAAGGCTTTTTCGTAATTTGCATATTTTAAATAACCAGCCAAAAATCCTGCTACCATGGAGTCTCCTGCTCCAACTGTGTTTATTATTTTTTTATTTTGAATTGCTTCTTTTTGGTAGACTTTTCCACTCTCATCTATAAGAACCGACCCTTTTTCACCCATAGATACAAGTACATTTTTTGCTCCTTTTTCTTGTAATTTTTTTGCATATTTTATTGCTTGTTCTTTGTTTGAAATTTTTGTATTAAATATTTCTCCCAATTCATGATGATTAGGTTTTATTAAAAATGGTTCATATTTCAAAGTATTTAATAATAAATCTCTTGTTGAATCTACAATTATTTTAATATTTTTATCTTGTATTTTTTCACATATTGTCTTATAAATATCTTCTTGTATTCCTTTTGGGATACTTCCAGATAAAACTAAAAAATCATCTTTTTTTAAGCTTTCTAGTTTCTGGTATAATTTTAATATATCTTTTTGTCCTACTAATGGACCTTGAGAATTGATTGCTGTTTCGCTATTTTCTTCTAGTATTTTTACATTTATTCTAGAGTTTCCTTCTTCTAATTTTATAAAATCTGTTTTTATTTGTTCATTTTCTATAATTCTTTTTATTTCATCTCCTGTAAAACCTGAAATAAACCCTAAAACTACAGAGTCTATTTCTAGCCTTTTTAAAATTGTAGATACATTTATTCCTTTTCCTCCAGGAGAAATATGTTCTGTTTCAGATAAATTTATCTCATTAATTTTTAAATTTCTTATTCCTATTGTGTAATCCAACGCCGGATTTAGTGTTATTGTATATACCATTTTTGCTTCCAACCTTGTTACCAATTATATAAAAATAACTGATTATTCCCTTTCTTTTTTTATTTAACTATATTTAATTGTTTCCAAGTGTAAAAGAAATATACATTTTTATTTAAAGCTTAAAATTATCAAAAACATATTTTCTTTTATTTAAAATAAAAAAAATATTGAGGCAGAAAAACTTTAAATTTTTCCGTCTCAACTATTATTATTTTTATATTAATTTTCTTTATATAATTTAAGTTTTCACTTTTTCAGCCCATTTATTAAATTCGGCTCCTAAAAATACAGTATAGAAACAAGAATATGTCCACATCATTATAAGCATTAATGTAGTTAAACTGCCATATGTCCATGAAAAGCCTTTGAAAATATATAAATATTTAGAAAACACAAAAGAAACCACATTAAGGGCAATGGCACCAAAAATAGCACCTAATAACTGGCTTTTAAATGTAACCTTGTGTTTAGGCATAAATTTATATAAAAGTAGGAATACAAGAAATGTTATAAAAACAAATAAAATTTCTGTAAATATGGATGAAAATGTATTAAAATTTTCAAATCCGCCAAAATGCTCTTGTATTATATTTTTCAAAGTATCTCCAAACACAAGCATTGTAAGGCCTACGACGATTAAAACAATAAATAAAATTGTTTCTAATAGTACGCTGAGTCTCAAATAAATGTATGAGTTCTGTTTCTTTTCATTTGTCTTATAAACTACCTGAAGTCCTTTAGTTAAAGCAAATAGTCCTTTTCCAGCAGCCCAAATAGTAAATATAATTGATATTGAAACCGTTCCAAAAGACTTAGAATAGACTTCTTGAACAATTCCTAAAACAAACTCATTCATCCCAGAAGGAATAATTTTAGAAATAGCTTCAAATAAAGTTTCAGGATCAATATTCGTATATTGAATTAAAGTAATAAGTAAAATAACAAATGGTATAAATGATAAAATTGTGTAATATGCACATTGTGCCGAACATTCTCCTATACGGTCTACCTTAATATTGTACATAAGTTTCATGATGTTTTTATACCAAATTTTTACCTTTTCCATGTTCATTTCTAAACATCCTCCTCTAATAGTTGTTTTTGCTAAGCAAAAAGAATAATATTTTGATATCCTAGGGCATTAAATCAAAATATTTTTGTCTTTATCCATTTAAATGACTACAAATATGTTTTCTTGTCATTTCCATCAAATTAAGTTTTGTAAATCCTTCAACTTGAGTTTTTGCTCTATCTCCTTTTAGTTCTTCTTTTAAAAGGCTTTCTATTTTTTCTTTGTTTTCTTTATTTTTCATATCTATATAATCAATAATAATAATTCCACCAATGTCTCTTAATCTTAATTGTTTTGCAATTTCAATTGTTGCTTCTTTGTTTACTTTAAATATAGTTGATTCTAAGTCTTTATTTCCCGTAAATTTTCCTGTGTTTACATCAATTGCAGTTAAGGCTTCTGTTTTATCTATTGTAATAAATCCTCCACAATTAAGCCAAATTTTTCTGTTTTCCATTTTTTCTAGTTGACCTATTAAACCATATTCTTCTATTAAATTTTGTTTGTTTTCAAATACAACCTCAATATTAGAATTTTTTACAAGTTCTTTTACTTTTTCATATTCTTCCTTACTGTTTGTTGTAATTTTATCAATTCCATTAACACTTAAATCTATAAGCATTTTTTCAACTACATTTTCGCTTTCGCAAATTAACCTTGTGTTTTCATTTTTTGAATTATATTCACTTTCTATTTTTTTCCATTTTTCTAATAAAGCATCTATATCTTTTTTTATTTCCTCTTTTGAAACTTCTTTAGCAGATGTTCTAACTATTGCTCCAAATCCTTCTGGTAAATTTTCTTTTATGCATTTTATTAGCTCATCTTTTTTAGCTTTGTCTTCAATTTTTTGTGAAATTGTAATAAAGTCTATATTTGGCATTATAACAACAAATCTTCCTGGTAAACTGATGTGAGTTGAAACTCTTGCTCCTTTTTTATTGTCACTGTCTTTTTTTACTTGTATTAATATTTTTTGATTTGGTTTTAATACTTTTTTAATATCTATAGATGTATCTATTTTATGCTTTTTTTCATCTATTTGAGGCATAGCATCTTTTAAATGGATAAATCCTTTTTTGCCTCCTCCAAAATCTACAAATGCTGCTTGCATTCCATTTATTATATCTCCAACACGCGCAAGATAAATATTTCCTTCTAGTCTTTTTTTTCTATCTTCTTCTGTGCTAGTATAGTATTCTATTATTTTACCATTTTGTAATAAAATAATATTTTCTAAATCTTCTTTTTTGTTTATAATTAATTCTAACATTGTTTTTGCTCCTTTAGTTTTTGCTATTTATATAATTCATTGCCCTATCTATGCCGTTTTTAAGTATTTCTTCAACAGCTTCAAGGCCAATATTAATTCCTTTAAGTAATATTTCGTAATTTTCATCCGAAACTTTTCCTATAACATAATTTATTAAATCTGATTTTATTAATGGTTTTCCTGTGCCAATTCTTACATGTGGAAACTCCGTTGTTTTTAAATTTTCCACAACAGATTTCATTCCATTATGACTGCCAGCTCCCCCTTTTTTTCTTAGCTTTACTACTCCTGGCTCTATGTCTATATCGTCATAAATTATTATAACATTTTTAGGCTCTATTTTATAATAATTTACAAACTGTATTATAGCTTCTCCACTTAAATTCATATATGTTTGTGGTTTGCAAAGTATTACTTTTTCATTTTCTATTATTCCTGTGCCATATAATGAATTAAAACCTTTTTTTTCTACTTTTATGTTATATTTAGTTGCTATTTTATTTATAACATCAAATCCCATGTTATGCCTAGTTTTGCTATATTCTGGTTCTGGATTTCCTAATCCTACTATTAAATACATTTTGTAAACTTCCTTTCTTTTAACTTCTTACTAATTTTGATAATACTCTTTCTCTTATTTTACTTATAAGCATATATATAAATTTGTCTTTGAAATAAATTAGTATTCCAAAATATATAACTATTCCAACTATTATTTGAATTACCATACAAATAAATCCTGTAAATACTAATCTTACTAACATGCATCCTGCAAACATGATTAAGCCTGCAAATATATATCTATAACTTAGTTTTAACATATATTTTAGGTTTATTTCTTTTTTTACATAATGTAGTTGCATTAAGTCAACAACTAGTTGTGATAGAACTGTTGCAATACATGCTCCTATAGATTTCCATAAGTTTATCATTATAAAATTTAATATAAAGTTAACAATTACCCCTGCAAGTACCGAAATTGTAAATTCTTTTTGCCTTTTTGTTGGAAGTAAATATTGTGTTCCTATTATGTTTGCAATTCCCATTAGTAAAATGATTGGTGTTATTATATTCATTAATATAACCACTTTTTCATAACCTGGTCCAAAAAACCATGGTACAAAATCTCTTGATATTGCAATTAGTCCAAACATTATTGGAAAGCTTAATAGGTAGGTAAAATTAAATGATTTTTTCATACAATCGTTTATTTGTTTTTTTTCACCATTTGCAAACATATTTGCCATTCTCGGTACCATTACTGTTCCAAGTGATGTAACTAGCGTTAGTAGTACCCTTATTATTTTTTGACTTTGCTCGTAATAACCTGTTTCTGCTTTGTCTGCAATTATTTTTCCTAGCATTGTTGTATCTAACATATTGTATATTTTATTTGATACTTGCGGAATAAATAATAATACTATTGCAGGTATTTGCCTTTTTATGTTTATATTTTTTACTTTTACACCTTTAAAGTATTTTGGTAAATAAAACCATAATGATATATTTCCTATTAAATCTGCTAATGCATATATTGCTAAGTATTTATTTAAATCTGTTTCTTGTTTTACTATTAAAAATATTAGCACTACACTTGTAAGCCTTACTGCTATATTTCTTATTACTGTTTTTTTAAAATCTTCCATTCCTTGGAAAAACCAACTTATATCAAATGCTGATGCTATTAATTCGAAAAATAGTATTTTGTAATACTGACTATATTCCCCTTGCCTCATAAATGATAAATAATACACAATTGATGCTATTCCTATTGTTATAAATCTAAACAGGACTAGCTCTATAAATATTTTTTTCTTTTTTGTTTTATTGTCTTGTACATATGCTATTTCTCTTTGACCATACATTGATATTCCAAGTGAGCCAAATAGTACAAAGTAGTTTACTATTGTGTATGTATATATATATATCCCATTTCCTCTTGCTCCTAATACTCTTGCTAGGTAAGATGCTGTAATTAGGGGTAATATTAGTGTTAGTATTTGATATGTTAAGTTATATAAATAATTTTTCATTATACTTTTTTTTGCCATTTTTTATTTTCCTTTTGTTTTTAGTTTTTTAAAGTATATCAAATTTGATTCCTTTTATCAATACATTTGACAAAAAAATAAAGCAGCTTTTGTCCCAGCTACTTTCATTTTTCCGCTCTTATGCAAGACCGTATTTTTTCTTGAATCTGTCTGCTCTACTTCCAGCTGTATCACGTCTTACTAAGTTTCCTGTCCAGAATGGATGACATTTTGAGCATATATCAACTTTCATGTCTTTTTTTGTTGAACCTACTGTCATTACGTTTCCGCATGCACATGTTATTGTTGTTTCTTCATAATTTGGTTGAATGTTTTTATTCATTTTTTTCACCTCTTCTTCCTTCCGTTTTGTATGTTCTTTGACATACTCTTTAGATGTTATTGTTTATGTTATCATATTTTTTTGTTTTTTTCAAGTATTATTTTATAACATTTTCTTTGTCTTTTTCATATTCGTATTGTTTAACCATGTATTCAGCTGATGATAATGCTTCTTTATTAAATGATATTCTGTTTACAAGTTTTAGTACGATGTTGAATAGACATGCTACTATTAATATTAAAATACATACTTTTTTCCATATTTTAGATAACATATTTTTTCTCCTTTTGGTATTTTAGCGAATTTGTTTCGCTCTTTTACATTGTCTATTATACAGGTTTCTTTTGGGGTTGTCAAGTAGTTTTAAAAGTTCTTTTTTCCCCTTCTTTTTTAATTTTATTCAACTAAAAAAATGTTTTTAGAATAATTAATTCATTTTTTCTAATAATCTTCTATAAAATAATACATATTACTCATTTTATTATAAATACTTTTTATCCCATTTTCTCCAGTATCTAACTCAAGTAGTTTTTCTTTATATTTTTGCAATTCTTCTATTTCATCTTTATATAGGTTTCCATATTTTTTTTCAAAATCCTTTAGTTTTTGAATTAATTCTTTTATATGGTCAAAATCTAAATTATATTGTTCTAGTTCCTTATCAAATAGTGAAACTGTGTAAATACCATCATCAGCATAGAAGAAATTATCATATTCCTCCATTAGATTTTGCCATTCTTTTAATCTCATATTTTCATCACTCATTAAATCTACCTCTAAATTTTAAAAATTCTTTTTAATCCATTAATAATTTTTTGAAAGATTGATTGTTTCTTTATTTCTACAGGTAATACAGTATTTGATTCTTCATTATCTATCTTTTCATCTCTAGTTTTATTTTTAAAGACATTACTATTATATTTTTCTTGTTTTTGCCTTTCAATATATGATCTATCAGCTTGTAGCCATTGTTTTATTTTTTGTTTTTGTTCTGGTGTAGCAAGGTAATCTCTAAATATGTTAAGTAAAATTGCTTTGGTTTCTTTTAGCATTGGCTGTTTTAATAAATCTTGTTCCTCATTAACTTCATATTCATAATCTAAATTTCTATTTTCTTCAAATACTTCTAGTAATTCTTCTGGAATTTTTGAATATTCTTCTTCATCTAAACAGTTTAATATTTCATATACTTCTGTATATGCATTTGCATATTTAGTTTTACTCACCTTGCTCACTTCCTTCCTTTTGATTGTTATTTGTTTTCTCATCTAATAATCGCATATAATCAGCTTTAACATCATCACAAATTTGACTTCCTCCAGCAAGCAATCCAATAGAAACTTTCATTATTTCAATACCACTAAATATGTGTTCCTTTCCTTTTATTGATTCTGATATTTTATATGGAGTTGCCAATAAGCGAGAATATGTAAATTTATTTCCATTAATAATGATTTTACCAGTTTTAGCGCATTCAACAAACATTTCTATAATTTCATCTTGATTCCATCCGATTTTTTCAAAGTTTTGCAGAATTGTTGATAAAGTCGGAATGCGACCTTTATTTAATAATTTATTTTTTAATATTTTTGTTAATATCAGATTTTTAGTCTTATTATCACTTATATTATGATTTAAACAATATTTTTCCAAAATCCACAAACCTATATATAAATTATTATTACTTTTTTCTTCTTGAATCTCTTTTGATATTTCTAATTCATCTAATTTTTTATACATTTCTATTGTTTCTTCATCGTCTAACGATTCAGACAAAAAAGTGAACATATTTATTTCTGATATTTCTGATGGTATATTATTGTTCTTTAATACATTTGACACCGAATTCGGTTTTAGTAATAATGTTGTATAGCTTATTCCTGTAATTTTTCTTGCCATACAATTTCCCGCAATATTCAATAACATCCCACAAATATCGTCTTCTTTTATTCCCTCTAACTTCATTTTTTCCAACAAACTTGAAATATAATGTGTTGATTTATTTATTGCCTTAACATCAAGTACTGCTAATGTTAACATTTTTTTAATCTTAACATCATCTATTTCATGTTTATTGCAATATTGTTGAACTATCCAATTAGAAATATATATATTTCTACTACTCTTGCCTCCCATTACTTCATCGCTTATTCCTATTTGTGATAAGTGATCTTTTAATGCTTCTACTTCAGTTTCATCTAAATTTTTACTTTTTTCTATTACTTCTTTTAAATTACTTCCTTTAAATCTAAATCTTTCTAATGCCATAGTAATAGTTTTATCTTCCACGTCAAGTCTTAAATTTCCAAAGAAATCTCCTAAACTTTCAACACAATTATTACTATTTAATAACAATGAATAAAAACCATATCCACTAACATCAGTAATCATAAAAGTATTAGTTACACATAAATTTATTATCAATGCACATAGTTCTTCTTCATCTAATTGCATATTACTAAGCTTATTTATTAATGTATGTAAGTATTGAGTATGATCTTTATTAAATACTTTTCTATATAATATAGAATAAATCAAAGATCCAATTACATCTTTATCAGTTATATTATTTTTATTACAATATGTTTTAACTGCCCATCTAGCGCAATACACATTTCGAATTTCCTTCTCTTCAATAAACTTTCTATCTAATCCCAAATTTTCTAATTCTGTATATATATCTTCTTGTTCTTCTTGTGATATGAATATAGTTTCCATTTGATTAGTTTTATATGAAAATAAAGACATTTGTGAATATT
>CAKPLD010000031.1 GCA_934167225.1 uncultured Clostridia bacterium
CACACATTAATCCCCCAAAAATTAATAATTATTCTAATTCGAACCTACTCTACAATTTTAAAGCTGTGATTTGTAACGATTTTGGTTTATTACGAATTGCATTTTTTTTTTTAAATATTGACAATAAAAAATATTAAGAATATAATAAATAAAGGTTGAATAAACATTCAACTAAACAAAAGAAATTAAATATTGAGAGGAGGTACAAATGGCAAAAAACGAATTTGTATGTGACTGTAATGTAATACATCAAGAAGTTGTGGAAAATACAATAAAGCAAATGGCAGATGAAAATATTTTAAATAAACTAGCAGAATTTTTTAAAATATTAGGAGACACAACAAGAACAAAAATATTATATGCATTAGACAAAAACGAAATGTGTGTATGTGACATAGCAAATGTATTAAACATGAGTAAATCATCAATATCGCATCAATTAGGAACATTAAGGCGCTCTGGAATAGTAAAATGTAGAAAAGTTGGAAAAGAAGTTTTTTATACATTAGATGATGAACATGTAAAGGAAGTGTTTGAAGTAGGTATGGAGCACATCGAACATAGAAAATGAAAATAGAAAAATGGAGGTAAAGAAAATGAAGTATAATTTTAAAATAAAAGGATTAGACTGTGCAAACTGTGCAGCAGAATTAGAAAGAGCAATACAAAAAATAGATGATGTAAATGAGGCATCAATAAGTTTTATGACAGAGAAATTAGTTATAGAATGTGAAGAAGACAAAAAAGAAGAAGTTATGAAAAAAGTTCAAAAAGTAATAAAGAGAGAGGAACCAGATTGCACAATAAAAGAATATAAAAAGAGCCCAATTTGAGAGATCAGATTGGGCAAATTAAAGAAAGGAAATAAGAAAAATGAAAAAAAGAGCAGTAAAAATATTAATAGCACTTGTTATATATATTATTGCAATTGCGGGAAAATTTGAAACTATATGGATAAAAGATACTTTATTTATAGTAAGCTATTTAATTGTAGGATTAAGCATATTAAAAAAAGCAGTACGAAATATTTTTAGAGGAAAAGTGTTTGACGAAAACTTTCTAATGGCTGTTGCAACACTTGGTGCATTTGGAGTTGGCGAATTTCCAGAAGCTGTAGCAGTAATGTTGTTTTATCAGATAGGAGAATTATTTCAAAGTTATGCTGTGGATAAATCAAGAAAATCAATATCAAGTTTAATGGATATAAGACCAGATTATGCCTATGTAATAAGAAATAACAAAGAAGAAAAAGTAGACCCAGATGAAGTAAAAATAGGGGAATTAATTGTTGTAAAACCAGGAGAAAAAATACCTCTAGATGGAATAATTATAGAAGGAACAGCAATGCTTGATACAAAGGCCTTAACAGGAGAATCTGTGCCAGTAGAAGTAAAGGAAAATGATGAAGTGCTAAGTGGCTCTATAAATGAAAGTGGAAAAATTTTAATAAAAGTATCAAAAGAATATGGGGAATCAACAGTAAGCAAAATTTTAGATTTAGTTGAAAATGCAAGTAGTAAAAAATCTAAATCGGAAAATTTTATAACAAAATTTGCAAAATATTATACACCAACAGTTGTAATTATAGCTGTAATTCTAGCAATTATTCCACCATTTATATTTACAGGAACATCGTTTAGCGAATGGATCTATAGGGCTCTATCATTTTTAGTTGTATCATGTCCATGTGCACTTGTTATATCAATACCTCTAAGCTTTTTTGGAGGAATTGGAGGGGCTTCTAAAATGGGAATACTAATAAAGGGAAGTAACTATTTAGAAGCATTAGCCTCAACTGAAATTGCTGTGTTTGATAAAACAGGAACTTTAACAAAAGGAGTATTTGAGGTTCAAAAAATAGAAACAAATAACATAGAAAAAGATGAATTACTTAAAATTGCGGCATATGCAGAAAATTATTCAAACCATCCAATTGCTAAATCTATACAAAATGCTTATAAAAAAGAAATAGATACAAACAAAATTAAAAATATAAAAGAGATTTCTGGTCATGGAATAAGTGTTATGGTAGACAATAAAGATATATTAATTGGTAACGAAAAATTAATGGAAGAAAACAAAATTAAATATACAAAAAGTGAAGACATTGGAACAATTTTATATATTGCAGTAAACAAAGAATACAATGGTTTAATTATAATTTCAGATGAAATAAAAGACGATTCTTTTGAGCTAGTTAAAAATCTAAAAAAATTAGGTGTAAAGAAAACTGTAATGCTTACAGGAGACAAAAAAACTGTAGGGGAAGATGTTGGAGAAAAACTTGGACTAGATGAAGTTTATACAGAATTGTTACCAGATGGAAAAGTAGAAAAAGTAGAAAAATTAATGCAAGAAAAAACAGAAAAAGGTAAGCTTATATTTGTAGGAGACGGCATAAACGATAGCCCAGTACTTGCCATGTCTGACATAGGAATTGCAATGGGAGCCTTGGGATCTGATGCCGCAATTGAAGCAGCAGATGTTGTTATTATGACAGACGAACCTTCTAAAATTGGAAATGCTATTAGTTTATCCAGAAAAACAATGAAGATTGTAAAAGAAAATATTGTATTTGCAATTTTTATTAAAGTTTTAGTTTTAATCCTTACCGCAATTGGTCTTTCAACCATGTGGGAAGCTGTTTTTGCAGATGTTGGAGTATCTATAATTGCCATAATTAATGCTTTGAGAATGCTTAAAGTTAGAGAAAACAAAAATTAAAAAAAGTTTGATTTTTCATGTCTTTTGTGATATAAAATAAAACGATTACATTTTATTAATATTGAAGGGAGTAACAAAAATGGAAGTAAACGAAGAAAAAAGAAAGAAATTCATGGAATTTGCAGGAAAAAGGGTAAATAATGTAATGCACGACATTCAAATATTAGAACCAATGGCAAGAAGCAACAGCTATGATTTTACAAAAGAGGATGTCGAAAAAATGTTTTGTGCTATGCAAGAATCTCTAAATTCTACAAAAGCAGAATTTGAGAAGAAATTTGAAGAAAAAGCTAGAAGCGAAAGAAAAGTATTTTCTTTTGATTCAGAAGTAGCAATACCAAGTCAAGAAGAAAATAATGTTATAGAAGAATAAAATAATAATAACAACCTCTAGTGTAAATTAAAATACATTAGAGGTTGTTATATAATTAAAAGATAGAAACTTTATTCTTTATTTGAACTTCCCTTCGGAATCACAATATCCTTCTTTTTTCCATCATTATCAGGAACAGAATTAGACTTAATATGCTCATAAACAGGTGAAATATCTAAATCGTTTCCATCACCAGTAACAACTTTAATCTCTTTTTTTTCTTCATCATAATCATTCATAGGACAGAACCTCCTTTAACAACTTTATACCATAAAAAAAATAAACGTGCAATAGAAAAATTAAAAAAAGCATAAAAGCCACGAAAAAACATACAATTAATTAAGTAATCAAAAAAAGGACGTCCCCAGAAGAAAAAAAAGTCAAAAAACGACGTCCTCAAAAGAGAAAAAATATCGCAAAAACACTATACAAAAGAAAAAAAATGATATATAATAAGCAGGTAAAATTAGAAATAACTATTTCTTTTTACAAAAAATATCCTTGAAAGGAAGAATAAAAAATGAATTTAAAAAATATTTTAGACGGAATTGAAGGCTTAAAAGCCAAAGGAGAATTAGATTTAGAAATCGCAGGAATTGAAAGTAATTCAAAAAAAATAGAGAAAGGATTTTTATTTATTGCAATAAAAGGTTTTACAGTAGATGGTCATGACTACATAGAAAATGCCATAGAAAATGGCGCAATAGCAGTAGTTGTAGACAGTTCATGTGATATAAAAGCACTAAAAATACCATCAAATATAACACTAATAGTAGCTAAAGACACAAGAGAATTTTTAGCACTTAGCTCAGCAAACTTTTATGGAAAACCATCACAAAAGTTTAAACTAATAGGAATAACAGGAACAAAAGGAAAAACAACAACAACATTTATGATAAAGGAAATCCTTGAAAAAGCAGGAAAAAAAGTTGGATTAATAGGAACAATTGCAACATATATAAATGGCAAAAAAATAGCAGATTCAGATAGAACAACACCAGAAAGTTTAGAGCTTCAAAGAACATTTGCCGACATGGTAAAAGAAGGAGTAGAATATGTTGTAATGGAAGTATCATCTCAAAGCTTAAAACTACACAGAGTAGATGGATGTAAATTCGACCTAGTAGCATTTACAAACTTTTCAGAAGATCACATAAGTGAAAAAGAACATCCAAATATGGAAGATTATTTACAATCAAAACTAAAATTATTCCATATGTGTAAAACAGGTTTTGTAAATATAGATGACCTACAAGGAAACAAAATTCCAGCAATGTTTCCAGAAAATGACATAACAGGATATGGAATAGACAATTCAGGAAACTTCTTAGCAAAAGATATTACAATAACAAATTCATATGTTGATTTTAAAGTAAAATTAACAGACAGAAATGAAAGAGTAAAAGTAGATATTCCGGGAAGATTTACTGTATATAACGCATTATGTGCTATAAGTATTTGTAAAAAACTAGGAATAGAAGGAACAGTAATGAAAGAAGCATTAGAAAAAATAAAAGTTCCTGGAAGATCAGAAATGGTAGAAAATAAGCTTGAAATACCAATAATGATAGATTATGCACACTCACCAGAAAGTTTACAAAACATACTTCAAGCAGTAAGTTCATATACAAAAGGAAAAGTTATTTCTGTATTTGGTTGTGGAGGAGATAGAGATACAAGAAAACGTCCTTTAATGGGAGAAATTTCTGGAAGAATAGCAGATTACACAATAATAACATCAGACAATCCACGTACAGAAGACCCAGAACTAATTGTAAAAGAAATAGAAGAAGGAATTAAAAAGACAAAAGGAAAATATGAAGTAATTGTTGATAGAGTAGAAGCAATTACAAAAGCAATAAAAATGGCCAACAAAACAGACATAATAGTTTTAGCAGGAAAAGGACATGAGCCATATCAAGAAATAAATGGAGTTAAACATCCTTTTGATGAACGAATTATAGTAAATGATATAATAAGCAAAATAAATAAGAAAGGCAAGAAATAAAATGAATTTTCAAACAACAATACTTTTAATAAGTTTTGCAGTAGCAGTAGTTTTAGCACTAATTATAATACCAATATTAAAAAAAGTTAAAGTTGGTCAAATTGAAAGAGAAGATGGACCAAAATCACATTTAAAAAAACAAGGTACACCAACAATGGGTGGCATAATATTTATGCTATCTATTGTAATATGTACAACTTTTAGTTACATATATTTAAAAGGAACAGGAAATATAGAAACAGCACAAAAATTAATTCCGATGTTATGTTTAACAATAGGTTTTGGAATAGTAGGGTTTGTGGACGATTTTAAAAAACTTGTATTACATAATACAAAAGGTTTAAAACCAAGTTATAAAATGCTCGGATTATTAATAATATCAGTATTATATGTTTTATTTATCCTTCATTTTACAGGACATGGGACAGAAATATTTATACCAATTATAAAGAAAGAAATTGTTTTACCAACATTTTTATATATACCATTTGCAATTTTAGTAATACTTGCAACAACAAATGCAGTAAATTTAACAGATGGGGTAGATGGTTTATCATCAAGTGTGTGTGCAATAATTATCACATGTTTAACAGTAATTGCAATGCTTAAAGGTGTTGGAGAGGCGGCAATTTTAGGAAGTATAGCAGTTGGAAGTATATTAGGATTTTTAATGTTTAACTTAAATCCAGCTAAAGTAATGATGGGAGACACAGGTTCACTATTTTTAGGAGGACTAATTTCATGTTTGGCATTATACCTAAAATTACCATTGCTTTTAATTGTAATTGCATTAATACCAATACTTGAAACATTATCAGTAATACTTCAAGTATATTATTACAAAAAAACAGGAAATAGAATATTCAAAATGGCACCATTACATCATCATTTTGAACTATCAGGATGGAATGAAAATAAAGTTGTTAGAGTATTTTCAGTTATTACACTATTAATGTGTATTATAGGAATACTAATTGTTTAATTTTTTAGTTGGGATAGTTTCTTTTTATGAAAAAGAACATTTCCACAAAAAGAAGCGATTCAAATGAAGAAGAAAGGAGAGCAAAATAAAAATGGCGAAGAAAAAAAATAAAAAATTTTCTAGTTTTTTAGATAATCCAATAGATTACACATTATTAATAACAGTACTATTGCTATTAACAATAGGATTAATTATGGTATTATCGGCAAGTTCTCCAACATCTATTTCAGAAAGCGGAAAAAGTTATAAATATTTTGTAAAACAAGCAGCATTCGCTGGAATGGGAATTGTTGCAATGTCTATGATATCGAAAATCGACTATAGATTTTATAAAAAATTTTACAAAATTTTATACATAGTATCTATTATTTTATTAGTAGCAGTATTAGTAGCAGGGAAAACTGTAAATGGAGCAAAAAGGTGGATTGGAATAACTGAAACCTTATCATTTCAGCCGTCCGAACTGGTAAAATTTTGTATGATAATTTTTTATGCAGGAATACTTACAAGAGATAGAGAAGAATTAAAATATTTTGTAAAAGGTTGGCTAAAACATTTAGTATGGCTTGCACCAATTATTTTACTAATAATGCTAGAACCACACATGAGTGCATCAATGGTTATAATAGGAATTGTTGTTGTAATGATGATAATTGCAGGATGTAAAATGTGGCAGATGGTAGTTCCTGGCTGTGCAGTTGGAGTGCCAGCATTAATTGCTCTAATTATTTTTGAACCATACAGATTAAAAAGAGTAACCACCTTTTTAAACCCATGGAGTGATGCACAAGGAGATGGTTGGCAAGTTATTCAAAGTTTATATGCAATAGGTTCGCGGAGGCTTATTTGGAGCAGGACTTGGTCAGAGTAAACAAAAATATTTGTATTTACCAGAACCTCAAAATGACTTTATATTTTCTGTTTTAGCAGAAGAGCTAGGTTTTATAGGATGTGCATTTGTAATAATTTTATTTGCAATTTTTATATGGAGAGGAATCTTAATTGCAATGAAAGCACCAGATATGTTTGGAAGCTTAGTTGCAACAGGAATAACAGCACTTGTTGGAATACAAGTTATAATAAATATAGCAGTTGTAACATCATCAATGCCAGCAACTGGTATGCCACTACCATTTTTTAGCTATGGTGGTACAGCTTTGTTTATTATGCTTTGTCAGATGGGAGTGCTACTCAATATTTCAAGGGCGTGTAGAAAAACTTAGTTTTTTCTCTTTTGAGGACGTCCTTTTTTGAATACTTTTCCATTTTGTGATATCCCCAAAAGAGAAAAGAGAAAGGAAGAAAAACAATGAAAGTAATCATAGCAGCAGCAGGAACAGCTGGACATATAAATCCTGCAATATCAATAGCAAACAAAATAAAACAAGAGCAAAAAGATTCAGAAATAATATTCATACGGAACAACAAGAGGATTAGAAAATGATTTAGTGCCAAGAGCAGGATATAAATTAAAAACAATTGATGCATATGGACTAAGCAAAAAAATATCAATAGAAAATATAAAAAAACTATATAAAACATTTAAAGGAATAGGAGAAGCAAAAAAAATAATAAAGGAATTTAAACCAGATATTGTAATTGGAACAGGAGGATACATATGTGGAGCGGTTGTTATGGCAGCTAAAGCAAATAATGTACCAGTTTTGTTACACGAAAGTAATGCTTTTCCAGGAAAAGCCGTAAAAATGTTATCAAAAAAGGCAGATACAATTTTAGTTTCTTTTGAAGATGCCAAAAAAAGAATTCCGAATTGCAAAAATGTTGTATTTACTGGAACACCTGTTAAAGTTAAAAAACAAAATTATGGAATAAATGAAAGACATAAAATAATACAAGATGTTGGGCTAAATGAAACAAAGCCAATTGTTTTAATTTTTGGAGGAAGCCAAGGCGCCCAAAAAATTAATGAAGCTTTAATAGATATTATAGAACATAAGAAAAATAAAAATTATCAAATTATTTGGGCCACAGGACCTAAGCAATTCGATATTATAAAAGGTGAGCTAGAAAACAAACTAATTAATATAAACAATATTGAAAATTGTAAAATTTTACCATATATTTATAATATGGAAGAAATAGAAAATATATGTGATGTTGTTGTTGCAAGAAGTGGGGCAATGACAATTACAGAAATAGCTAATCTATCTAAACCTTCAATTTTAATACCATTACCAAATGTTAGCAATGACCATCAAATGTATAATGCTAAAGTTTTGGAAAAAGTTGGAGCAACTAAAATTGTGAAAAATGATGAATTAAATGGAAAAATTTTAAATGATGAGATTGAAAAAATAATTTTAGATAAAGAAAAATGTGCTGAAATGGGAAGAAATGCCTACAAGGTTTCGAATGAAAATGTAGAAGATAAGATTTATGATGAAATAAAAAAACTAGTAAAGTAAAATGAAAGAGGGAAGAATAGTGTTAAAAAAAAATACGCCTTTAAAAGTAGTTTTAGTAATATTTATTACAGAAATAATTATCTTAATTGGATTGGGAATAGCCATGCAATCTAAAATAATTGGAATACATAACCAAATTGACCAAGAAGAAGTAACATCTTTAAGCGAAGTTGATTTAGAAGTACAAGAATTGTCAAAAGAGGTAGATGTAATATTAATAATTTGCAGTATAATATTTGTTGGAATTGCCATAGCTTTAGCGATATATATGTCAAAAGTAATGGTCTATCCATTAAATAAATACCTGAAAAGCAAAGACGAGGAAAAATCGACAGAACAAATAGAAATGCGAAAAATTGTATTACATACAACAGAGGGAATTGTAGTATTTAATAGAGATGGAGGAATAGCACTAATAAACCCGGCTGCAAAAAGATTGCTAAAAATTTCCCCAGAAGACAACACTTTTGAAGATGTATTTCATAAATATGATCAAAGCATAAACATGGAAAAAATTATATATTTAGATAACTGGACATCTACAACACAAAAGGTAAATGTAGGTGACGCCAATCTTGATGTATTATTTTCGCCATTTAGAAACAAGCAAGACATACCAGCAGGAGTAATTGCATTTATTCCAGATACTATTGAACATGAAAGACTGGATAACATGAGAAAAGAATTTGTTGCAGATGTATCACACGAATTAAAAACCCCAATTACTTCAATAATGGGCTATGCAGATACTTTGTTAGAAGGTGAATATGACGAAAAAACACAAAAAGAATTTTTAGGTGTTATTGCAACAGAAGCAAGGCGTATGGCAAGACTTGTTACAGATTTGCTTGAACTATCTAGAATGGATAGCAATAGAAAAAGAGTAAAAAAAGTCAGTTTCGATTTAGGAGAAATGGTAAAAGAATGTCAAGACAAACTTGCAATAGAAATAAAAAAGAAAAATCATCAAGTAGAAAACTTTGTAACAGCAGATGTTCCGCCAGTTTTCGCAGATAGAGATGATATAGAAAGAGTTGTTTTAAATATTTTAACAAATAGCATAAAATATACGCCAGATGGAGGTTTACTAAAGATTTATGTCGGATTTGTATACAATGACGCATATATAAAAATAATAGACAATGGAATAGGAATTCCAGAAGGAGATTTAAACCGAATTTTTGAAAGATTTTACAGAGTGGACAAGGCTAGAAGCAGAGAAAATGGAGGAACAGGACTCGGCCTTTCTATAGCTAAAGAAATTCTAGACAAAAACGGAGGAAGTATTGATATTAAAAGCGAAGTAGGAAAAGGAACAGAAGTTGTTATTAAAGTTCCTACTAAAGAATAGAACAAGGAGCAAAAAATGTTAAACCAATTTTCAAGAACAGAATTATTAATAGGAAAAGAAGGAATAGAAAGATTACAAAATGCAAAAGTAGCAATATTTGGACTAGGTGGAGTTGGGTCATTTGTAATGGAGGGGTTAGTAAGAGCAGGAGTTGGAAACTTTGTATTAATAGATGATGATAAAATTTGCCTAACAAATTTGAACAGACAAATTATAGCAACAAGAAAAACTATAGGAAAATATAAAGTAGAAGTTGCAAAAGAAAGAATTTTAGAAATAAATCCAAAAGCAAATGTTGAAACTTTTCAAGAATTTTACATGCCAGGATCAGAGTCAAATATTTTAACAGATGATTTAACATATGTTGTAGACTGCATAGACACTGTTACAGCAAAAATAGAATTAGTGCAAAATTGTAAAAAGCTAGGAATTCCAATAATTTCGGCCATGGGAACAGGAAATAAACTAGATCCATCAAGATTCGAAATTACAGATATTTATAAAACCAGCATTTGTCCTTTAGCTAAAGTTATGAGGAAAGAATTAAGAAAGAGAAATATAGAAAGTTTGAAGGTTATTTACTCTAAGGAAGAACCTATTAAGCCTGATGATAATAGTGAAAGCAGTTGCAAAAAAAATTGCATTTGCCCTCCAGGCACTGCCAGAAAATGCACTATAAAAAACCAAGTACCTGGTAGCATTTCTTTTGTGCCATCTGTTGCCGGGCTTATGATTGCAGGAGAAATTGTAAGGGAAGTTGTAGGAGTTTAGAAAAAAAGTCGTGGTAAAAAACTGCAAATAATAACAAAAAGATATATAATATCATTTAGAATTTTTTTGAGGTGATAATATGTTAGAAAGAAAAATAACTCAGAAATTATTAGAATGGAAGAGGGAACGCAAAAAGCAATTACTTAACAAATTTAAGTAATTGCTTTTATTCATCTTCAAATTGAACATCATGAAATAAAGAATCTTCAAAAAAATCAGCTAACTCAATATCAAGTTGCTATATTTATGATATAGAAAGTAAATGGTTACTATTCACAGATATTAAAACCGGTTCGAATTATTCTAATTTGAACCTACTCTACAGCTTTTAAAGCTGGGAATTGTAACAGTAAATGTGAAACTTTTGTGAACTAACACTCCAATCCTTGACATTGAAAAAAAAAATATAATATAATAAACAGTGCACAAAAAAGAATCCCCAATAGAGAACCGTCCCCAAATGGGGAATCCCCAACAGAGAACCGTCCCCAAGTGGGGAGGAAGGAAGAAAGGAAGGAAAAAATGATAAAATTATTGAAAAACTTAGGCAAGAAAGAATGGTTACTAGCACTGGTATGCCTGATATTAATAATAGGTCAGGTGTGGCTAGAGCTAAAAATGCCAGACTATATGTCGGAAATAACAGTACTTGTACAAACAGAAGGAAGCGAGATGTCTGAAATTGTAAAAAATGGTGGATATATGATTGCTTGTGCCTTTGGAAGCTTGGTATCTGCAATAATTGTAGGTTATATAGCATCTGGAATATCTGCAACGTTTTCTATGAAAGTAAGAAAGAAATTATTTAACAAAGTTGGAAATTTAGCGATGAATGAGGTTAAGGGATTTTCAACAAGTAGTTTAATAACAAGAACAACAAATGATATAACACAAATTCAAATGTTGGTTGCAATGGGACTTCAGTTAAGTATAAAAGCACCAATTACGGCGGTTTGGGCAATAACTAAAATATTAAATAAGAGTTGGCAATGGAGCTCATTGACGGCGGTTGGAGTTGTAGTTTTATTGTCTGTAATAGGAGCATTAATGGCAATTGTAATGCCAAGATTTAAGATTGTTCAAAAATTAACAGATAGAATAAATGAGGTTACAAGGGAAAACCTTACAGGAATAAGAGTCGTAAGAGCTTTTAATGCTGAGAATTATCAAGAAAATAAATTTGAAGAAGTAAATACTAAACTTACAAATCAACAATTATTCAACCAAAAAGCATTTTCAGTATTATCACCAACAATGTATTTGGTAATGTATTTTCTAACGCTTGGAATTTACTTTATTGGAGCGTATTTGATAAGAGATGCGGGAATGGCAGACAAAATAGGAATCTTTGGAAATATGGTTGTATTTAGTTCATATGCAATGCAAGTTATAATGTCATTCTTAATGCTTGCTATGATATTTATGATGGTACCACGTGCTCAAGTTTCTGCAAACCGTATAAATGAAGTTATGGATACAGAAATTACTGTAAAAGATGGAACTATTGATAAAAACACAAATAATGAAGTAGGAACGGTTGAGTTCAAAAATGTTGGATTTAAATATCCAGATGGGGAAGATTATGTTTTAAGAAATGTTTCGTTTAAAGCAAATAAAGGTGAAACAATAGCGTTTATTGGATCAACAGGTTCTGGAAAATCAACATTAATCAACCTAATTCCAAGATTTTATGATGCAACAGAGGGTGAAGTTTTAGTTGATGGTGTGAATGTAAAAGATTATACTTTGGCATTTCTACATGACAAAATAGGATATGTATCACAAAAAGCAGTAATATTTAATGATACAGTAAGTGGAAACGTATCTTATGGAGATAATGGAAAAGGCGAAATTTCAAGAGAGAAAGTAAAAAAAGCAATCGAAGTAGCACAAGGAAAGGATTTTGTTGAGAAAATGGAAAATAGCTATGATACACAAATGGCACAAAGTGGAACGAATGTATCTGGTGGTCAAAAACAAAGACTTTCAATCGCAAGAGCTATTGCAAGAGACCCAGAAATTTATATATTTGATGATAGTTTTTCAGCATTAGATTATAAAACAGATAGTGTCTTAAGAAAAGAATTAAAGAAATACACTAAAGATGCTACAACTCTAATAGTTGCCCAAAGAATTGGAACAATTATGAACGCCGATAAAATTCTTGTATTAGATGAAGGAAAAGTAGTTGGAATAGGTACACATAAAGAATTATTAAAAACATGTGATGTCTATAAACAAATAGCACTATCACAATTGTCAAAGGAGGAATTAGATAATGCCTAGAGGAGGACCAATGGGTAGAGGTGGAGACCCTACCGATAAAGCAAAAGACTTTAAAGGAGCAATGAAAAGACTTTTTTCAGAATTAAAACCTTTTAAAATATTAATATTTATAGCAATAGTTCTAGCAATTCTAGGTTCTATAATGTCTATAATTGCTCCAAATAAATTGTCAGATTTAACAGATAAAATATCTGAAGGATTAGTTGTAAATAAAGATAATATGCAAACTTTATCAGAAAAAGTTAAGCAGAACTTTATGACTCAAAATATGCAAGAAATCGAAATTGATAGAACAAAAATAAGTGTAGAAGATCAAACTAAATTTATGGAAATAATGAGTAGCATGGACGAAAATAGCAGTGCAACAGATTTATATTCAAAATTAGACGAAATGCCTGAAAGTATAAAAACAGTAGTTGAACCTAAAATGGATATGGATGGAGTTAAGAAAATTGCAATTACTCTTGCTTGTCTATATATAGCAAGTGCATTATTTACATTTATCCAATCAATTGCGATGACAGATGTAGCAAACAAATTTGCAAAAAGCTTGCGATCAAGAATATCACATAAAATAAACAAATTACCACTTAGATATTATGACAAACACCTAATAGGTGACATTTTATCAAG
>CAKPLD010000032.1 GCA_934167225.1 uncultured Clostridia bacterium
ATTGCAAAATGAATGTCTGTGATATGTCCTATATTTATTTTATGAACTACTTGATTCATTGATACATATCCATCTTGTCCATCAAATACTTTTATTTCACCTTTTCTAATAGCAAATGGTGATACTTGTGCTTTTATTTGGTTATCTTCTACCATGTATAACTCCTCCTTCATTTTTAAGTTATGCGTATATTTTATCACTTTTTCTATGTATTGTCTATAAATTTTATGTAATTTGTGCTAATTTTAGGTACTTGCTGTCTACTAATTCACAGCTTTAAAATTGTAGAGTAGGTTCGAATTAGAATAATTATTAATTTTTGGGGGATTAATGTGTGATTGAAGGACTTTTAGAGCTTATTAGCAGAATTTTTGGAAAGAGTTCATGCTCCGCCATGGAAGGGTGCCAAAAATAATGCTTATAAGCTCTTAAAGTCCGTATTGAGCCGTTAATCCCACAAAAATTAATAATTATTCTAATTCGAACCGGTTTTAATAGCTGTGAATAGTAACATTTGCTGTTACTATTTACTACCATAAAATTTTTCAATCTCTTTTTGGGTCAAATATCTCCATTGCCCTAGTTTTAAATCTTTTACGTCTAGTGTTCCAATTTTACATCTATGTAATGCCAAGACTTTTTTTCCTATAGATTCACACATTTTTCTAATCTGCCTATTTTTTCCTTCATGAATTGTAATTTGAACTCTTGATATATTTTTTTCCTCATCTATTTTCAAAATTTTTGCTTTAGCAGGTTTTGTAATGTATCCATCGTCTATTTCTACACCTTTTTGAAGTTTTTCAATATCATTTTTTGTTACAATTCCCTTTAGTGTAACATTATATGTTTTGTCTATTTTCTGGCTTGGATGTGTTAGTTTGTTAACAAACTCTCCATCATTTGTCAATATTAAGGCTCCAGAAGTGTACATATCTAACCTTCCAACTGGTACTATTCTTTTATTTATTTTTACTAAGTCAAGCACCATGTCTCTTCCAAATTGCTCTTTAGCTGTGGTTACATACCCAATTGGTTTGTTTAATAATATATATACTTTTTCTTCATCTGGTTTTACTATTTTGCCATTATATTTTACAATATCTGTATTTGGTGTTATTTTGGTTCCAAGCTCTGTTACTTTTATTCCATTTACTTCGATTTTACCTTCTAAAATTAATTCTTCACATTTCCTTCTTGATGCTACCCCACATGATGCTAAATATTTTTGTAATCTTATTTCTTCCATTTTCTATTCCTCTTTTAATTCTTTTATGATTTTTTTTAAATATTCTGGAATTTCAGCTTCTAAACTTATTTTTTTGCCTGTTATAGGATGCATAAATTCTAATTTCCATGCATGTAAACATTGCCCCTTTACATCCCACTCATTTTTTCCATTCGAGTATACCTCATCTCCAATTATTGGATAGCCAATATAAGATAAATGAACTCTTATTTGGTGTGTTCTACCTGTCTCAAGATTTATTTTAAGAAGTGTGTATTTGTTTTTATATCTTCCTAAAACTTTAAAATGTGTAATTGCTTCTTTTCCATTTTTATCTACATCCATTTTTTTTCTATCTTTTTTGCTTCTAGCAATTGGCATATTAATTGTTGCTTCATTTTCCTTTATTATTCCTCTAACTAAAGCCAAATACGTTTTTTTCACTTCGTGATTTTTTAATTGTTCACTTAATTTTATATGTGCTTTATCATTTTTTGCAACAATTATTGCTCCTGTTGTATCTTTATCTAATCTATGAACTATGCCAGGTCTTATTTCTCCACCAATTCCAGAAAGAGAGTCTTTGCATATAGACATTACTGCATTAACAAGTGTTCCATCTGGGTTTCCATTTGCAGGATGTACAACCATTCCTTTAGGCTTGTTTATTACTATAATATCTTTATCTTCATAAATTATGTCTAAAGGTATATCTTGTGCTTTTAGGTCAATTTCTTTAGCTTCAGGTATGTTTATTTCTATTTCATCATTTAGCTTTAATTTATATGAACTCTTTGTTTTTTCATTGTTTACTTTTATATTATTTTCAGCAATTAGTTTTTGCACCATGCTTCTCGAAATTTCACTTTCAATATTGGGTATTAAACTGTCTATTCTTTTTCCAACATCTTTTTCATTTATCTTTATTTTTTTCAAATCCATTTTTTTCTCCATTTTTTCTATCTTTTAATATTTTCATTGTATTTTTCGTTAAAATTCCAGCTAGTCCTATCCATGCAATTAATATATATATGTATGCTAGGTTGATATTTATTGATCTTCCTAAGTCAATAAATATAATAACATTTTGGTTCCATATTCTGTCTATTAAATTTCCTATTGCACCTGATAATGCGAATGTTAAAATTACTTTTGTATCTGTTTTTATAAATATATTATCATTTTTTATATACCTAATAATCATTATAACAATTATTAATGTCATAATTATATAATATCCGTTGCTATTTGAATCGCTGTTCATGGCTATGTTCCAGCCGTTTACATATGCAACAATTTTAGTTATTTGGTCTAATATTAATGTTATAATAAATATTATTATTAACACTTTTTTATCTTTCATGTGATATTCTCCTCATACTTAATTTCTTGCCTTCTATATTTTACTAGAAAAATGCGAAAATATCAATATTTTTGTTAGAACTTCTGTTTACATTATGTCTTCTTTGTGATATAATGCCTTTAAAATTAATGTAAGGAGAAGCTATCATGGAAGATAATATGAATAAACGTTTGGCACAAAATAAAGTTTTAATGTTATATGTGCTAAAAAAAGCAAAACATGATATAACAGAAAGTGATTTATTCAAACTAATTTCGCCTGTAAATAATATTAACTATTTTTATTTTAAACAATTACTTGCAGACCTTGTTGATTCCAAACTTGTGCAAACTTACACTAAAGACGAAGATACAAGCGATCATCAAATACTATACAGGCTAACAGCAGACGGACAAAATTCTCTATCTTTAACTATTGATGTTTTACCAGGTTTAGAGAAATTAAAAATAGATAATGTTTTAAAAAATGAATTCAACAATATTATTAGCGAAGATTCTATTGTTACCGAATACATTCCAGAAAACGAAAATTCTTATACTGTAAAATGCAAAATTCTAGAAAACAATAAAACAATCTTCGAAGTTAGAACTTTTGCAGGTTCAAGCGAACACGCTAAATATATTTCTGATAATTGGAAACAAAATGCTTCTGTTATATATCCAAAAATTTTAGAATTAATTACAGGAGAAAAATTGAATAATATCAAAAAAACTCTTGACAAATAGAAAAAAACTGAGTATAATTAAGACCGTTACAGAAATATGGCGAAGTAGCTCAGTTGGCTAGAGCACGCGGTTCATACCCGCGGTGTCGAGAGTTCGAATCTCCCCTTCGCTACCAGCACAGTGTGTGTGTACTAAAAAACCTTGAGGGTTATAGACTCAGTGTTTTTTATCTTTTGTTGCAAGTCGTAATAAAATTAAACCTAGTTGATAGATTTAATTTTATTACGACTTGCAGTTTTTTTATCAGCTTCTTGACTTGAAAACTTAATTGTGCTAATATAAAGAAAATTTTAACAATCAGGAGGTTTGTATGAACTTTTTTATAGACTTTGATCACACACTATATAATACCCCATTGTTAACACAAAACATGCTTACATCACTTGCTGGGTACATATCAAAAGTTTCATCAGAAAATGAGGCTAAGATTTTTGAAGCATTAAAAAATAAATTCAAAAGAGGAGAAAACAACATTTACGACATATATGAATTAATCAAATTTTTTTCAAATATATATAATTATAATATAACAGACGCTACAAATGTTGTAAACAATATAATTTTCAATGGAAAAGAATATCTATTTAAAGACAGTATTCCATTTTTGAAAAAACTGAGAGAGCAAAATCATAAAATATACATACTTTCATATAATGAAAATGAAGTATATTTTCAAGCCGTTAAAATAGCAGGTTCAGGTTTACTAAAATTTGTAGATGGTATTTTTCCAACAACATCTATGAAAAGCGATATCCCTTTTGACTTTTCAAAATGTATATTTATTGATGATAAGCCAAAAGATTTAATATCTATTTATAATAGAAAGCCATTTAAAATTTTCAGAATTAGAAGAGATAATGATACATATTCTAATATAGAAACAGGTCTTCCTATTCCAGAATTTAAGAGTTTGACAGAACTTCAAAATAATATATAAAAATAAATATACTTAACAATTTTATGGAGGAATTAAATATGCAAAGAAAAAAAATAGTACTTTTAGGTGGAGGTACAGGGGCTTCTACTGTTTTGAGAGGATTAAAATATTTCCCTGTAGATATAACAGCAGTAATTACTGTTTCAGATAACGGACGCAGTACTGGTAGGTTACGTAAAGAATTCTACACACCTGCTGTTGGAGATATAAGACACGTTTTAAGCAATTTATCTACACTTCCAAGTGAAGTTAAAGACATAATGGAATATAGAATGTCTACATATAGTGACTTAAACGGTCATTCTATGGGAAATCTTATTTTAACATCTCTTTATAAAAAAACTGGTAGTTTAAAAACTAGTATAGAATATTTTAGTAAACTTTTACGAGTTGAACATACAGTTCTTCCCCTTTCAGAAGATTACTTAACATTAATGGGCGAAACAGTTGACGGAGAAATTATTGAAGGTGAAGAAGAAATAACTCAAGCACATAAACAATATAAAAGAATTTTTTACAAAGAAGAACCAACAATATTTCCAGAAGTTTTTGATGCAATAGCAGATAGTGACTTAATAATTTTAAGTATGGGTAGCCTTTATACTAGCTTGCTTCCTCACTTAATTTGTAAAGATGTTGTAGATAGCATTAATAAATCAAAAGCTAAAGTTATGTATATTTGCAATGCCATGACTCAACCAGGTGAAACAGATAACTTCGGTGTAAGTGACCATATGAAAACTTTAGAAAAATATTTAGGTCCTAACTCTGTTGATAGTGTTATTGTTAGTAACACTGTTCTTCCAAAAGAAATTCTAGAAAAATATTCTAGAGAAGAAGAAAAAGATTTAGTTAAAATTGACTATGAAAATATGACTGATGCAAATTATGAAGTTTTAGAAGATGATTTGCTTGTTACAGATGATGGAACAATTAAACATGATAGTTTAAAATTAAGTTCAATAATTTTCTCTTATTTAATGAGAAAATAATAAAAAAAGCTTGCCAACCCCACTGTTTTGTGGTAAAATAGTGGGTGTTATAAACTAAAAGTACTAAAGGAGGTGCAAAAAATGCCAAATATAAAATCAGCTAAAAAAAGAGTAAAAATAATCGAAAAGAAAACATTAAGAAATAATATGATTAAATCAGGATATAAATCTGCTGTAAGAAAATTTGAAGAAGCATTAGAAGCTGGAAAAATAGATGAAGCTAAAGTTCTATTTTCTCAAGCAACAAAAAAAATCGACCAAGCTTGCACAAAAGGTGTTTTAGTAAAAAATACTGCAGCTAGAAAAAAATCTAATTTAGCAAAAAAATTAAACACAGCTATGGCTTAATTATAAATTGATTAATCGGCCGTATATTAATTAGTTAATTTATATTTTTAAAAGATTATGCATAGTTTTTTAAAAAAGAAATCATCAATAGATGATTTCTTTTTTTAAAAATATTTACTTTTTACAATTCCAGGAACATACAAAATTTTATATAAAACTCTATTAATTTTATCTTTCATAAAACCATCATCAAACTTATTTTTCGTTAAATAACCAAACAAAATATAATGTTTAATTACATATAATCTCTTTTTAAACAAAACCCCTCTCATATCTTTAGATAAAATTTCTTTAAAATACATATAATACCCAAATGGAGAATCCTTAAAAGTCTTACTTATATTTTTAGTATATCCATCTTCAATATAGCTCCCCTGTTCTACTGCCTCATTAAATGTAATTATTTTATATTTTTCATCCATCTGATGATACATTCTAGCTTCTGTTATAAATTTTTCATTGTGTTCTAATTTATGAAAATACATTTTTCTTATTTTACTATTAAAAACAATTATTTTTTCACCTTGAACATCATCTTTAAAATATAAGTCAAACATAGATGTTATTTTGCCTTGGCCTTTAAACTCTTTTCCACTTATTGTGCCATTATTTTCCTTCTTCAAAAATACCATTCCATATAAATTTTCATTTTCCAGCAACCTATTTGCATTTTTTTCAATTTTTTGGAAAGCATCTGGTACAAAATAATCATCAGAATCGCAATCTACCATTAAACTTCCAGATGCTAGCTTTACAGCCTCATTTATTGCTGACATCTTACCATTATTTTTTTGATAATAATATATAATTGAAATTATGTTTTCATCTATGAATTTTTTTATATATTTCTTCGTATCATCATTTGATCCATCATCTACTATTATCCATTCACAATTTAGATTATACTTTAAATTGGCTTTTATGCTATCATATAATTTTTGTAAATATTCTCCCCTATTATATGTTGCAGTTAGAATACTTAGTTTCATTTTTACATTCTTCCCTTCTTTTTCATCCTAACAAAGCTCTTATTTTATCTAGTAAAAAGTTATTATCAAAAACATCATCACCATCATCAAAAACAACATTTTTCTGAATAATCTGCTTCAAGCCCTCATAAATCGCCTCTTCCGTGTTTTGTAAAATAATTTTTTTGTTATACCCTTTTACAGCCTCTTTTGCTGCTGTATCTGTAATTATTACCTTTTTATTTAAAATTTTAGCTTCATCGATAACCATTCCATAGCCTTCAAATCTAGAAAGTAGTGCAAAATAATCTGCTCTTTTTATATAAGGATATGGATTTTCTCTTTTTCCCATAAGTTTAAATGTATCTTCTTGCTTTAGCTCTTTTATTTGATTTTTAAGCTTTTCTTTTTCAGGTCCATCACCAATTACATAAATATTATGTTTAATTCCATCATCAATAAGTTTTTTATGAACATTTATTAATCTATCAATTCCCTTTTGTTCTACAAGCCTTGCAACTGTAATAATTGACGGTATATTTTTATCTATATATTCCTGTCCAATATTTGCTTTTGATTTTTCTAGAATTCTATCTTTATCTATATAATTGTATATAACCTCTTCTCTATCTTTTATGTTTTTAACATTATATAATCTATTAAACGAATTTTTATTATCATTACTTACAAAAACAATTTTATCATATTTGCCATATGTTTTCTTATCTACCCAAAGTTTCAATTTTGCCTTAAAACTATCTCCAAAAACTTTTGCAATATCATTATGTACCCATACAATTTTTTTATCTGCTTTTCCATACTTAAAAATCCTTGTAATCGGTCCTTCCAAAAAAGCTATTTCTACATCAAATTTTCCTTGTATATATTTTTTATATATCGAACTTCCACCAATTAGTACTCTCATGGGGATAACTTTTTTCTTTAATTTACTCATTTCTTCATATGTATTATCATATAATTTTATCACTTTTACATTTTTTGATAATTCCTTTTCAAAAGCTCCTTTTCCATATAGTGTAAATATTGTTATATCATATTCATTTTGAAGCTTATTTACTATATCTACTAAAACTCTTTCAGCTCCACCTATTCCTAAGCTTGTTATTCCAAATACTATTTTCTTCATCTTATTCCTTTCTCCCTCCCCATTTGGGGACGGTTCTCTATTGGGGTGCTCCCCATTTGGGGACGGTTCTCTATTGGGGTGCTCCCCATTTGGGGACGGTTCTCTATTGGGGAGGCAACACTTTCCCCATTTGGGGACGGTTCTTTATTGGGGAGAGCTGTGTGCACAAGATTATTACCATTGTCATGCTAGATAAGTTAAAAAATACATAGCCTGAAAAGCACGATAAACTAACAGCCAACAGTATCCCAAATAAATTCATAATTGTATCAATTTTTATTTTTTTTCTATTTTTTAAAGCTTTGTAAATAGCTTTTACAGTTATTATCGCAAAAGGCCCGAAATACAAGATAAAACCTATTATTCCAAAGTTGCAAATTAATGCTGGCAGTTCCATTTCCATAACAAGTTCTCCTGTTTGATTTTTATAT
The DNA here is from genome assembly GCA_934167225.1 of uncultured Clostridia bacterium. Lineage (GTDB taxonomy): Bacteria > Bacillota > Clostridia > TANB77 > CAG-508 > CAG-269. The sequence goes on from CAKPLD010000032.1 coordinate 8,140, forward strand.
CCATTTCCAAATAGTATTAGTATCGGATTTTTCTGTTCTTTAACTAAAATTATGTTATAAATAAGTTGTTGTTTTCTTAAATTTACATTTGATAATTTTGTTTTTTGGGCATAATCACAGAATTTTACAATTGCTCTTTTTTCCGCTTCTGACATGTAATTTTCATCTATTTTTCCACTCTGAATTTTTTTATAAATGTTTAAAATATCACCTGTAACAAATCGTTCCTCTCCTGTTTCTTCATCAATATTGCTTGCTTCATTTTGTTTTAACAATTTTCTTCTTTCTATTGTTTCAGAACCTAAAAGTGCTATCATTACTATTGCTAATATAATTAATACAGAAATTATAACTATTTGTTTTTTACTAAATTTTTTATTTTCTCTTATATTTATAAGAAAAGTTGATATTATAAAGATTGCCACAATAAGTCCAAATCCTAGCAGACCTGTCCTCATTCCAGATAGCATTGTAAGATATATTCCTGTAAACATTATTAGTATTAGCTTTTTCAAATCTCTTAATTTAAAGTCTCCTAATATTATGCATAATCCCAAAAGTAGCACCGTACATAAACTATTTCCTGATTCAAAATATCCTTTATATCCAATTCCTTCTAAATATGTATATGATGAGGTTTTGGTTATTATTGAGAAAAATATGGATATTATATATATTGTAATGCTTATTAATACTGAGTTTCCAGTTTTTTCTTTACATTTTGGTAATGTATAAAATATGTATAAATTTATTATCATTATTCCATAATTTACTAAATATTGCATTTCATTTGTTATATTTCCATATGAACTTTCATTATTTATTTTTTGAAATATTATCAAATGAATTATAGAATATACCACATAAGCCGATATTACTAATATTTTATTTTTTTTATTTTTTTCTTTAAAAAATAATATTATAAATACAAAAATAGGAATTATTGGTCTTACTATTGTTGTTGGAGATATTGTTGTATTTAAGTTTTTTCTAAACAAAAAACTTATTATATCTAGTACTGGACAAAGAATAATAAATAAACACATTAAATTTTCTAAACTTATTTTTTCCTTTATTTTCATTTATTGCCCCCTTTTATATTACATGTAAAATTATGCAATAAATTTTGAATGTTAATTTATTATTACTTTTTATATAAAAATTTTTTAAATTCTTCTTTTTTAAAATAGGGTTTTTCCTCCAATTTGGAAATTTAGTGCTTATGTTATTCCAAGTTTCTATCTGTGCCTTTTTTCGTTCTTTTTTTTCAGATATTTTACATATCCTTTTTAATGAACTGCATAATAAAAATTTAACATATATATATTCTAATTCATCTTTATATTCTTCATATAAGCCATTTTCTTTATAATATTTAATTACATTATCTAATATAGTAAAAATTTCTTTTGTTCTTATATTTTGCGTATTTGCAATTGAATTTTCTCTTTGTACATAATGTACAAAGCATTTTTTTACAAATGAAACCTTGTCTATATATGGAACCAATTTATAAAAAAATTCCATATCCTCATATCTTAAACCTACTGGAAATATTATTTTAGTCTTTTCTATTATTTCTCTTTTTATTAATTTATTCCATGCAACGACATGTCCTTTTTCAATCATTTCCTTTTTAGAATGGTAAATTTCTCCTATATCTTCTCTTTTTTTATTAGGATATTCCCAAACAAAATCACATTCGACCATATCTGCATTTTCTTTTTTAGCTATATTGTACATTTCTTCATACATTGTTTTTTCTACATAATCATCTGAATCTAAAAAAGCTATATATTCCCCTGTAGCATGTGGCATTCCATAATTTCTTGCATCTGATAGCCCACCATTTTCTTTTTCTAAATATTTTATAGATGAATATTTTTTTAAATATTTTTTTATTTTTTGCTTTGATTTATCTTGCGAACCATCATTTACAATTATTATTTCCATATCTTTTAAAGTTTGATTTACAACTGAATCTAGACATTTTTCTATATAATTTTCCACATTATATACTGGTATTATTAAACTAACTTTTGGCATATTTTCTCCTTATTTTTCTAAATATTCAAGTGCTCTGTCTGCTAATTTTTGATATTTTAGCTTTTTGTCTTTTATTCTAACTCCTAATTCCGGAACAATCCCAAAATTTGCATTCATTGGTTGGAATTTATCGTTTGGAGTAGATATGTATTTTGCTAAAGCTCCTATCATTGTATATTCTGAAAATTCCATTTTGGCTTCATTATTATATTTACATACTGCATTTATTCCTGCAACTAATCCAGAAGATATTGACTCTACATATCCTTCTACTCCTGTTATTTGTCCCGCAAAAAATACATTTGGCAATTTGGTTAAATTATATGTATTATCTAATAGAAAACTAGAATTTATATATGTATTTCTGTGCATTACTCCATATTTTATAAATTCTGCATTTTCTAAGCCTGGTATCATACTAAACACTCTTTTTTGTTCTCCATACTTTAAATTTGTTTGAAAGCCAACTATGTTGTATAAACTTCCAGCTCCATTATCTTGCCTTAATTGTACAACTGCATATGGCCTTTTTCCATATCTTGGGTCGTCAAAACCTACTGGTTTTAGTGGGCCAAATCTTAATGTGTCTATTCCTCTTTTGGCCATTATTTCTACTGGCATACATCCTTCAAATATTTCTCTTTTTTCAAAGTCGTGAAGTGTTACTACTTCTGCATTAATTAGCTCATTTACAAATTTTTCGTATTCTTCTTTATTCATCGGAAGATTTATATAACTTGCATCCTGATTGTTTATTCTATTTTGCCATTCTTCTATTGTTTCTTCTTTTTTCTTTTCTTGTTCATATCTGTTTCCTAAAAAGGCTATATCAAAATTTATACTTTCTTTTGTAACTATTGGTGCCGCAGCATCGTAAAATGCTAACCTTGCTTTGCCTGTTAGTTCTATAATTTCTTTTGATAGGCTTTCCGATGTTAATGGACCTGTAGCTATTATTACAATTCCATTTTCGGCTAATTCTTTTAAATGAATTTCTTCTCCAACTTCTTTATTTATTATTTCTATAAGTGGATTTTTTTTAATTTCTTCTGTTACCTTTTTAGAAAATTCTTCTCGATCTACAGCTAATGCTTGTCCTGCTGGCACCGCTGTTTTATCTGCTATGTTTATTAGCAATGAATCTAATTTTCTTAGCTCTTCTTTTAGCAGTCCACATGCGTTTGTATGTAAATTTGATTTAAACGAGTTACTACATACTATTTCTGCTAAGTTTTGGTTTGTGTGTGCTGGTGAGTATTTTTGTGGTTTCATTTCATATAATTTTACTTTCAATCCTCTTTTTGCTATTTGGTAGGCCGCTTCTGTTCCGGCTAAGCCTCCTCCTATTATTGTAATATATTCGTTCATGTTTTTTCTCCTTTTGGGGTATATTATATAGTATTTTAGGTTGTTTTTCAATCCCTAAAAAAATAAAGTTTTTAGCTAAATTTAAACTAAAAACTTTATTTTATATTAATCTTTTACTTTCATTTTTTACATCCATTGTTCTTTTATAATAATTATTATGCTTTTGGAGGAGTTTTATTCATTTTTGTTTTTATTTTATATCATTAAATAAATTTTCAAAAATTGTTTCATCTATATTATTTAATATTTTTATGTTTCCTTTGTAAAATTCTTCTATATCTATTTTTTTGCCTTTAAAGTATAATGTTCCCTTTTCAATATCAGATATTGTATTATAGTCATTATATTGTTTGCACAATTTTTTCTTTTCCTCTAATGGCATTTGACCAGCCGATATTATTCCTTTTTTCTTTAGAAAATATGTAGTTACTAATACTTGTATTAATTTTGATTTGTATTTTATATATGATTTTATTTTTCCTTCTGGTATTGAAAAACATTTTCCATGCCAAAATATTTTTTGGTGTAAATCACAATTGTTGTAATAATCATAAAAATATTGCGAGAACACTGATATTACTTCTGTTGAATATGTACTTTGGTCTGTATTTAGGTCGTTAATTAGCTTCATGGGTTCTTCGAATATAAAGCTTACTTCATCTGCTCCATATATTGCTAGACATTCGTATTTGTCTGTAAAATATTCTACTGTTTTTTCTAGTTTATTTAAAAAGCTTTGATTGTTTATATTTATAATTATGTTCATGTTTTTATTTTTTGTAACATCTTTTCCATCTAAATTGATGACTAATGGATTTTTTGTGCTTAATCTCATACTATATTTTTTTCTGATTTGATAAAAATAATTATTCCACATTTATTTTTTTCCTTATTAATTTAATTTAGAAAATATATAACATGCTAATTTTTATAATTAGTTCTATAAGATTTTTCGTGGATTTGATCCAATTATTAAATGTTATATATTTTCTGGTTTTATTTTATCATATTCGTAGTGTTTTGGGTAGATGTTTTTTTGAAATATTGGATGATTTTTGGGGAAGAAAAACTCCCACTTGGTAGTGGGAGTAAAAGATGAATCTTTATTAAATGATCGTGACACTAGTCTTCAAAACACTGACTGTGCCATCGAAGTTCAACTGAACAACCATCGTAATGATAGCCGTACCGTACCACAGACAATACACTCCATATGGATCATATGGGTTTCTTTGTCTTTTAGCATCGAAAATTTCTTGCATCATTTTCAAATGCTTCACTCGGAGCTTCGTGTATGCTTCCTCCAAGTTGTTTCTAATCCACTCTTGATCCTCTTTAGCGATCATTTTCAATAATTGAAGTTTTATCGCCTTCAAAATCGCTTCATACGCCGTGCACGGCAACAACATCTCTTTCATCCTTTCTTTTCTTACACATTGTTTATTAAACTTCTTTAATCATATTACCACGTTAACATAAAATTGTCAATACCAATTCCAAAATTCACAAAAAAACTTACAAATCCAACAGACTTGTAAGTTAATTAAATGGAGCAGGTAGTGGGAATCGAACCCACGTAGCTAGCTTGGAAGGCTAGGGTTCTACCATTGAACTACACC
>CAKPLD010000033.1 GCA_934167225.1 uncultured Clostridia bacterium
GGATTCGAACCTTGGACCCACCGGTTATGAGCCGGTTGCTCTGACCAACTGAGCTAAGGGAGCATTTCCTAACGACAAGTGGTAGTATATAATATATTTATAAGTTTGTCAATAGATTTGTCGAAAAAAAATAAAAAAATATTTTGCGAACAAAAATTCTATAAAACTATTGACAAAAATAAAACATTAAATTATAATGTAAAAAGTTAAATCAATATCAAACTAAAGTTTAAAATTCAATAACAAAAATTCATTAAAAGCCTCTTAGTAAAACAGAAAACCTTTATACTGAAAGGGGTGTATGCAAATGGAAGAAAATAAAATAGAAAAAATGTTGTTATCAATAATAGAAAAAATTGAAAACAGAGATAAACTGCTAATAGATTTAACAAAAGAAATAGCATTATTAAGATTAGAAATAAAACAAAATCACAAATTGTAAATTTTTCGTAAATACTATTGAAAAAAAAAGCATTTATTGTTATGATATTATAGATTAAATATAATAAAGAAGACAAAAGGAGAAAAATAAAAAAATGATAGAATTTAGAAATGTCAGTAAGACATATGACACAGGGACAAAAGCAGTCAAAAATGCAAATTTTTTAATAGAGAAAGGAGAATTTTGTTTTTTAGTAGGAACATCAGGAAGTGGAAAATCAACATTAATAAAGCTAATCTTAAAAGAAGAAGAAGCAACATCAGGAAATATAATAATAAATGGAAAAGACACCACATTTTTAAAACCAAACAGAGTTCCATATTTAAGAAGAAGTATGGGGGTGGTATTTCAAGACTTTAGACTATTGCCAGACAAAACAGTATATGACAATGTTGCATATGCAATGTATATAGTAAGAGCAACCCAAAGGCATATTCGCAGACAAGTTCCAATGGTATTATCACTAGTTGGCCTAAGCCAAAAAGCAAAAATGTATCCTCATGAATTATCAGGAGGGGAACAGCAAAGAGTTGCATTAGCAAGAGCATTAGTAAACAATCCATCAATGCTAATTGCAGATGAGCCCACAGGAAACCTAGATCCAGACACAGCTTGGGATATAATGAATTTATTAAACGATATAAACATGAGAGGGACAACAGTAGTAGTAGCAACACACGCCAAAGATATAGTAGACAAAATGAAAAAAAGGGTAATACATATCGAAAAAGGCGAAATAATAAGAGATGATAAAAAAGGTGGTTATGATGAAATATAATGTATTAACCTATTTAATAGGAGAGGGAATTTCAAATATATTTAAAAATAAAAAACAAGCGGCAACATCTTTTGGAACGATGTGTGTGATAATGATATTTTTTGGGATATGTTTTATATTAGTAGGAAACTTCAACAACTTTATAAAACAAGTAGAAGCAGAACAAGGAATACAAGCATATATAACAAATGAGGCAACAGATGAAGATGTAAAAGAGTTAGGAGAGCAAATAAAAGCAATAGACGGAGTAAATACAATAGAATATGTATCAAAAGAAGAAGCTTTGCAACATATGAAAGACAGATTAGGTGACAAATCTTATTTATTAGATGGATATGATCAAACCAATGTGTTTCCATCATCATATGTAATAACACTAACAGACCTAAATAAAAGTTCAGAAGTACAAGCAAAAATAAAAGAAATGGACAACATAAAAAAATTAACAAGTAGCGACGAAACAATAGAAACATTAGTAAGAGTAGCGAAAGGCGTAAAAATAGGAAGTTATGTTATAATAGTAGCTCTAATAGGAATAAGTGTATTTATAATATCAAATACAATAAAGCTAACAGTATATGCAAGAAGAAAAGAAATTTCTATTATGAAATATGTTGGAGCAACAAACAGTTTTATTAGATGGCCTTTTGTAGTAGAAGGAATAATAATAGGACTATTATCAGGAGCAATATCATTAGCAATAATTGCGGGACTATATATATTTATAGGACAAAACGTAAACTTTGTAGGATTTCTATCAAACTTAGGACTAAGCTTATTAGATTTTAGCGATATGTTCAACCTAATACTAGTTATATATCTTGTATTAGGAGTAGGAATAGGTGTACTTGGAAGTAGTCTTTCAATGAGAAAATATTTGAAAGTATAAAAGTAAGAAAGGAGGAAAGTATGCGCAAAAAATATCAAATTTTAATTATAAGTATATTAATTTGCGCTGTTTCTTTTTCTTCATATGCTACAGACTTTAACGAATTACAAAATCAGAAAAACGAAGTTCAAACACAGCTAGATGAAAGTAATAATCAGTTATCTGATGTAAATAACGAATTGACAGAAAATTTACAGCAAATACAAAAATTAGATGAGAGTATACAAAACACGCAAAATGATTTAGACAAAGTAAATAATGAAATAACTACAAAAAAACAAGAAATAGAAAAAGCACAAGAAGATTTAGATAATACAACAAAAAAATACAATTCACAAAAACAGTTACTAGATTCTAGATTAATAGCCATGTATGAAACAGACAATACAAATTATCTAGATGTTGTACTAGGTTCAACTAGTATATCAGATTTCATATCAAGTTACTATTTAATATCAGAACTAACATCATATGATATGGATCTATTAGAAACTGTTGAAAACCAAAGGAAGCAAATAGAAGAAAAAAATACAGAATTACTTAAACAAAAAGAAAATTTAGAAAAAGAACAATCAACAAGTCAAAAAACGCAGATAGCTTTAGAAAACACAAAAATTTTAAGACAAAATTATATTGACAAATTAAGTCAAGAAGAAAAAGAACTGCAAGCAAAGATTGATGAATATAATAATCAAATAAATACAATTGAGACAGAAATAAAAAAATTATCATTAACAATAACATTTGGTGAGGACTATAAAGGTGGAACCATGGTATGGCCTATAAATGGGCATTATACAATTACCTCAAATTATGGAATGAGAGTGCATCCTATAACAGGTGTATATAAGTTACATACAGGAGTTGATATAAGTGCCACAATAGGTGACAATTTTACAGCAATGGCAAACGGAATAGTTGTAAAAGCAGAGTACAATTCTGCATATGGAAATATGGTTATAATAGACCATGGAGGCGGTGTACAAACACTTTATGCACATGGATCGCAAATTATAGCACAAGTTGGACAAGAAGTAAAAGCAGGAGATGTTATTTTAAAAGTTGGATCTACGGGATATTCAACAGGACCACATGCCCATTTTGAAGTAAGAGTAAATGGTTCACCAGTAAATCCATTAGATTATGTTTCAGTACCAGGACAATAAAAAAATAAAATACTTTAAGATAAAGAAAGGAATTTATTATGAAAAAAAGTTTAAAAATATTAACAATGACACTAATAATTATAATTATGAGTACATATACTTGTAGTGTGTTTGCAACATCTAAGGAAGAATTACAAAATCAAAAAAATGATATAAGCAATTCGATTTCACAAGCTCAAGATGAACTACAAGACATAAAAGAAGAAAAATCGGAAACACTTACAAAAGTAGAAGAGTTAGCAAACAAAATTAGCGAATATGAAGGAAAAATAGAAGAAATAAAAACAAAAACACAAGCATTAGAAACAAAAATAAATGATATTCAAAGTCAAATAAAAAGTGACGAAGAAGACCTAAAAGAAAAGCAAGAATCTTTGAATGAAAGATTAGTAACATTGTACGAAAATGGAGATATTTCTTATTTAGATGTATTATGTTCTTCTAAAATGGGAATTGTAGATATAATTTCTTCATTTTATCTAGTTTCTGAAATGGCAAGTTATGACACAGAAATGATGAATCAAGTAGAAACTGCAAAAAATAAACTCGAAACAGAGAAAAAAGAATTAGAAAGTTCAAAAGAAGAATTAAATAACGAAAAGAAAGAACAACAATCTAAATCACAAGAAGTGCAAGTATTAAAAAAAGAAAAAGAGGAAAAAGTAAGTCAATTATCTTCTGATGAAAAAGAAAAAACAGAAGAAATTCAAGAACTTCAAGATCATGAAGATAAGGTTAACGCACAAATAACTAAATTACAAAAAGAATATGAAGAACAATTAAGAAAACAAAAAGAAGAAGCAAAGAAAAAAGCAAATGCAAGTAAAAACAACAGCAGTAATACAAGCAATAGTAATAGCAATAGTAGCAATAATAATTCAAGCTCATCTAATAGCGGATCATCAAATGGAAATAACTCATCAAGTTCATATGGATTTGGATGGCCTGTAAGTAATCCTATAATAGGAACAGGTTATGGTGTATCAGGTTCAATGTGGAGTTCTGGAAAACACACAGGTGTAGACTTTAGAGCAAGTACAGGAACACAGGTATTTTCAGTAGGAGATGGTATAGTTGTAGATACTGGATTTAGTAGAGCATATGGAAACTTTGTTGAAATATATCATGGAAACAACGTATACAGTTTTTATGCACACGCATCATCTGTTAAAATTTCACAGGGACAAACAGTTTCAAAAGGTCAATTAATAATGTTATCAGGAGCAACAGGAAATGTATCTGGACCACATTTACATTTTGAAATAAGGTCACCAGGTATGAGATATGCTAACTGTGTTAACCCAATGCCATATTTACCATAATATGGCTAAACACATATATATATAATTTAATAAATTAAGGTTATAGGCTACCGAAAAACCTAAATTAAAATATAAGGAGGTTTGCTTAAATAGTGTTTTTAAGCAAAAAAGTAATGGAAAACAAAAAAAATAGAATTTACAAAACCATTATGCTTGTTGTATTAACAGCATTTGTTACATTTATGATTACGTTTTTTTCAATGTACTCATATTTTAACAATACATCTTTAGTTTCACTTTTTAGCACATCATCTTCAGCAGAAGATAAGGAGAAATCAACACAAACTACAGATTTAGAGAAGTATTTAAAAAAAATAAAAACAACCATAAATAAATATTATTTATGGAGTGATAAAATAGATGATGAAAAATTAAATGAAGGTGCAATAAAAGGCTATGTAGAAGGATTAGGAGATGAATACACCGAATATATCCCAGCAGATGAAATGAAAGAATATACAGAAAATATAACAGGAAATTTTGTTGGAATAGGTATATATATGATAGCAGATAAAGATTCTGGAAGAGTAGTTGTATACTATCCTATTCCAGAAAGTCCAGCTGAAAAAGCGGGAATAAAAGCAGGAGATCAAATTATAAGTGTTGATGGAACAGAATATACATCAGACGATTTTGATACAATTGCAGATTATATAAAAGGAGAAGAAGGAACAACAGTCAAATTAGTAATAGACAGAAATGGTGAAAGATTGGATTTCGAAATAACAAGAGAAAAAATCAACACAAACCCAATAACAACAGAAATGTTAGAAAACAACATAGGTTATCTAAAATTACCAAGCTTTGACGAAGATACAGCAAAAGATTTTGAAGAAAAAGTAAAAGAATTACAAAATGAAGGGGCAAAAAGTATAGTTATAGATTTAAGAAATAATGGTGGAGGAATTGTAAATGAAGCAACAGATATAGCAGATATGTTGCTAGACAAAGGTCAAACAATAATTTCCACAGTCGATAAAGACGGAAAGAAGGAAATAACATACTCTAAAAAGGATCCAATTTTTACAATGCCAGTAACAGTTTTAGCAAATGAAAATTCAGCAAGTGCCTCAGAAATATTAGCATGTAGCTTACAAGATAATGAAAGAGCAAAAATTATTGGAACAAAGACATTTGGAAAGGGAATAATACAAACATTACTTTCTTTAACAGATGGAAGTGGCTTAAAAATAACAACAGAAGAATATTATACTCCAAAAGGAACAACAATACATAAAGCAGGAATAACACCTGATGAAGAAGTAAAATTACCAGATACTGTAAAAAGTATATATTCTGTAACAAAAGATGAAGATACACAACTAAAAAAAGCAATAGAAATTTTAAAAAATAATCAATAAATATAAAACTATAAAATGAAAGGAAAAAAGAAAAATGAATTTGCCAAATAAGCTAACAATATTTAGAATAATACTTGTACCAATAATGGTAATAATTCCATTTTTGAACTTACAAGGAGATTTTTTAGGAATACCAATTACATATTTAATAATAGATCTAATATTTATAATTGCATCAATAACAGATAAACTAGATGGATCAATTGCAAGATCAAAAAATTTAGTAACTACATTTGGCAAATTTCTAGATCCAATAGCAGACAAAATATTAGTGCTAGCAGCACTAATTATGCTAGTTGAGTTTGGAAAAATACCAGCATGGATTCCAATAATAATTTTATTTAGAGAATTCATTGTTTCAGGATATAGATTGATAGCTTCACAAAATGGCGGAGCTGTTATAGCAGCTTCTATGTGGGGAAAATTAAAAACAGTTACACAAATGATTGCAATAATATTACTATATATAGATAGATACAACTTTTTCGATTTTATACATAGATATAACGGAGAAATAGAATTAGATACAAATTTAAATGGATTGTGTCTTATGTCAAATGGAGAATTTATATTTAATATAATAACAAGTGTAATGATATGCATATCTGTTATTGCAACAATATTTTCTGGATGGGAATACATTAAAGGTGGAAAAGATCTTTTTAAAGATAAATAAGATAAATAAGACAAATAATATAAATAAAGTAAATAACACCAATAAAACATACAGAAAATAATATAAATAAAATATCAAATAACAAAATCAAAAAAGGAAACAATACAAATAGAAGGTGATAAAATGACAATAAAAGAACTATTGAATCAAGCAGTAATAATGTTAAAAAATGAAAACATTGATGCACCCAAAAACAAAGCAAGAATGTTACTACAATCAACATTAAAAAAATCACGTGAATATCTAATGATATATGATACAGAGGAAGTTACAAATACCCAAAGAGACAAATACATAAAAAATGTAAAAAGGCTGATTTTAGGAGAACCACTTCAATATATAACAGGAAGACAAGAATTTATGAAATTAAATTTTTTAGTTACAAAGGATGTGTTAATTCCTAGGTCAGATACAGAAATTTTGGTAGAAAAAGTAATAAAAATTGCTGAAAATATATCAAATCCAGTCATTCTAGACTTATGCACTGGAAGTGGAGCTATAGCAGTTTCGCTTGCAAAATATATAAAAAATGTACATATTTATGCTGTTGATATAAGTTCTAAAGCAATACAAATAGCCAAAAAAAATGCGGAGTTAAATGGAGTAAAGAATAACATAGATTTTATAGAATCAAATTTATTTGATAAATTGAAAGACAAAAAATTTGATATAATAGTATCAAATCCTCCTTATATAGAAACAGATACTATAAAAACATTATCAAAAGAAGTTCAAAAAGAACCTAAACTTGCCCTTGATGGTGGCAAAGATGGATTGGATTTTTATAGAAAAATTTCAGAAAATGGCTATAAATTTTTAAATAGACAAGGATATTTATGTTTAGAAATAGGATATAATCAAAAAATATCAGTTAAACAAATTTTGGAAAAAAAGAAAAGATATGTAAATATAAAGTGCATAAAAGACTTATGCGAAAATGATAGAGTTATAATAGCTCAAATCGGATAAGATGTTTTCTTTTCCAGTATATTTTTATCTACTTTTGCAATAATAAATTTTAGCAATAAAAAATGTTTCGAAAACAAAAATTGCTTAATTTTATGAAAGGAATTGGTGAAAACAATGAAAGTAGATGAATGTATGTGTCAAGACGTATGTTTTGTAAAACCTGATTGCAAGGTATATGATGTTGCAAGAATAATGAATGAAAATCACGTAGGATGTATACCTGTATGTGATGACAACAAAAGTATAGTTGGACTTATAACAGATAGGGATATAGTACTAAGAACAATTGCTTGTGACAAAGATTATAAAAACACACCAGTAAGTGAAGTAATGACAACAGATGTATGTACTTGTGGATGCAAAGAAGATGTGTATCAGGCTCAAAAGACAATGTCACAAAATCAAATAAGAAGAATTCCAGTTGTTAATGATCAAAACAAAATTGTAGGAATATTGACAATGGGAGATCTGGCTCATCATGGTGAAAAAATAGGAGATAGCGTATTTACAAATACTTTAGAAAATATATGTGATTGTAAAGGCTCTATAAAAAATTGTTGTTAATAATGGAATTTATATTAGTCTAATTTTATAGATATTGAAATAAAAAGTCATAAAATTTTAAACCTCTTAATATAATTTATTATAATTATATTAGGAGGTTTAATTTATGGAAGTACAAGTAAGCAAAGAAAATATATGCATTAATAAATTAGTTGCAGAGAAAAAGGAATTAATTTTTGTTAATAGTGATATGATTGTCCCTGACTCAAAACCAGATATTTTAAATACAATAAATGTTACTGGAAATATATGTTTATATAAAAAAGAAGCATTAGAAGACAAAGTTAAAGTTGAGGGATGTATAAATACATATATAATGTATTTGCCAGACAGCAAGGAAGATAGGCTAAGAGCCTTAAATTGCAATTTGGATTTTTCAGAAAATATTGCAATTGCAGGTTGTAGAGAAGGTATGATATTAAATACAAAATGTATAATTAGAGATATAGAATGTAAAGTAATAAATGGAAGAAAAATAAGTGTTAAAGCAAGTGTAGAAGTAAATATAAAAGTATATTCAAATGAAGATGTAGAAGTTGTTAATACAATAAATAACATAGACGATATACAAACATTGCAAGAAAATTTTAATATAAATTCTTTAGTTGGAAATGGAAAAACATCTGTATATGCTAAAGACACCATAAATATTGAACCAACAGATGAACTTGCAGAAATATTAAAAGTGGACATTGGTTTAGTAGACAGAGATATAAAAATTAGTTACAATAAAATACTAGCAAAAGCAGAAGCAGAAATAAAAATAATGTATTTAACAGAGGATAATAGAATTGGCAGAAGTGTAGGAAAAATACCAGTTGTAGGCTTTATAGACATTCAAAATATTTCAGAAGACAATATTTGTGATGTGAATTACGAAATTAAAAATATGCTAATAAAACCTAATCCATCTGAAGAGCATTCGATTTATGTAGAACTTGAAATAGAAGAAAATTGCATGGCATTCGAAAAAAAGCAAATAGGTTTAATCCAAGACCTATATAGTCCAACATGTAATTTAGAGTTTTCACAAAAAAGAATAACATCATCATCAGATAAAAATGAAATAGCAAAAACATTTACAATTAAAGACAAAATCCAAGTTCCAAATATGGAAGAAGGAAGTCTTTTAGATGTAGAAGTTATACCGAATTTAGAAAACACAAAAATTACAAATTCAAAAATAACATATTCTGGAGATCTAAATTTGAATTTTATTTTTGCAAATGAGAATTCTGTAGGTTCGAGAAATGCAAAGATGCCGTTTGAAATAGAAGTGGATAATGAAAATAGAAATGAAAAAATAAATGTTGAAACTGAAATAAGTGTTCAAAACGTAGATTTTAGAATAGATTCAAGAGGCGAAGCAGAAGGTGAAGTAGAACTTATGATAGATACAAAAACAAGTAAAAATATAGGAGTAAATATCATAGATAATGTTGAATTTTCAAACGAACAAAAAGAGGCAGATGACGAGGATTACAATAGTCTTATTTTATATATTGTTCAACCAGGGGATTCATTATGGAAAATTGCAAAAAGATTTAATAGCACAGTAGATGAACTTGTTAGAATGAATGGAATCGAAAATGAAAACGTGATAATGATAGGACAGAAAATTTATATTCCAAAATTTAATTATATAAAGAAAGATCAAGAAGAAAATGCAAGAGAACAGGCAGTCATATAAAATTTACTCTAGAAATAGATTGAATATTTTTAAAAATAAGAATCATAAATATTATGATCCGAAATGGCCGAAAAAAGAAAAAATTATATTTTTAATTGCTATAATTGTCATTGCTATTTTTACAGCAAATATGCTATATAAATCGGTAGATCCAATATTTAGAATATTATGTGAAGATAGAGCCCATGAAATTGCAACAATTGTAACAAATGAGGAAGCAACTAAAGTTATGGCAAACTATAAATATGGAGATATGTTTACAGTAGAAAAAGATACCAATCGGAAATATAAAAATGGTATCGGCAAATATAATTACCGTAAATGAAATAACTTCAGGAGTTGCTGTAAACATACAAAAATCTCTTGATAATTATTCAGATACAGAAGTAAAACTCGCACTTGGAAGTTTCACAGGAAGTAAATTACTATCTAGCATAGGTCCTAATATAAAGATAAATTTATCTACAGTTGGCAAAATTAATACAGACCTTAGAAGTGAATTTGAATCAAAGGGAATAAATCAAACTATACATAGGGTTTACTTGCAAATTGATTGTACTGTTAATATTTTAACCCCATTAGAAACCTTTCAATCCGAGGTTTCTAATCAAGTACTTTTAATAGAAAATGTGATAGTAGGTGAAATTCCAGAAAATGGTTTCTTTTGGTGATATACTTTTTCTCTTTGAGGACATTATATTTTATGGTATAAATGATAAAATAAAAATGACCCAAAAGATGAACAATAAAATTACCCAAATTTGGGAGGATAAAGAACTAAAAAGGGATGCCTCAAAATTATAAAAAGACATCCCAAAAGGAAACTATATACTATCTAAAGCAAGTTCAATCATTTTACATAAACCTTGTTCTCTTTCTTCAGAAGAAGCATGAACATTTTTAAACATAGAATCAACAACAGTCATAAGACAACTAGCATTTTTACCTAGTTTGTGAGCATTATATAAAAGAGCAAAAGCTTCCATCTCAACAGAAACAGGTTTTAAAGCTTTAGGGATTCTATTTTTATATTCTTCCAAGTTTAGAATATATTCATCAAAAACCTCTGAGCAAATAGTATTACCAGTTATCAATTTTTGATTTTTAGATTTAGCAGTCTCAATAATTTTCTCATTTAAAGAAGTGCTAGCATTTACAAGGTGGCAATCTTCACTTGCAAAAGTAAGAGCATAATTGCCTTCTGTATAAACAGAGTTACTTAGCACGATGTCAAACATATCAAGTTCTGGAACCATAGCACCACAAGAACCTATTCTTATAATATTATCTACATCATAAAATTTAAAAAGTTCATAAGAATAAATTCCCATACTAGGCATTCCCATACCAGAAGCCATAATGGTTACTTCCTTTCCTTTATAAGTTCCTGTAAAAGCAAAAATTCCTCTTACATCATTTACTAATTTTGAATTTTCTAAATATTTTTCTGCAATTAATTTAGCTCTATTTGGATCTCCTGGCATAATTACCTTTTTTGCTATTTCACCCAAATTGGCGTTATTGTGTGGTGTTCCCATAATAAATACCTCCTTTTTGAGTATTATATCTTAAAGAACAGAAATATACAAGAAAAAATCCCAGCAATTCGTAATAAAAATCAAGTCCAGGTCGAGACTGGCTGTAAGTTAGATTTAACATATCAATGGCGCCCTACACAATTTAAGAACTTCTAAGTCTAATTTTTGGCACCCTTTCACTTAGTCCTCGCTATCGCTCGACGTGAACATTTTCCAAAAATTAAACTAAGAAGTTCTAAAATAGTTTCAGTTACACATTGATATGTTAAATCTAACTTACAGCCAGTCTCGACCTGGACTTGATTTTTATTACGAATTGCTGGAAAAAAATCTTCAAATAGGTTGACGAAAATGAAAAAAAATGGTATAAATATATAGTAAACGTTTTAATGGCCCCTTGGTCAAGCGGTTAAGACGTGGCCCTCTCAAGGCCAAATCATGGGTTCGATTCCCGTAGGGGTCACCACAAAATATTATTTACATTAGAGTAGAAAGGGTGAACCATTCTACTTTATTTATTTTATAAAAAATGAAAGGAAAAAATATGATAAAAGAAACAATGAAAAAAATATCAAAAAATTTACTACTAGCAATAGCGATAATGATATATTTTGTAGCAATAAATTATGTATATATAAAAATAGGAGGACAAAATTTACAACAGGGAACAAAAATAATAAGTTTAATAATACTTTTGCTTAGTATAACAACATTTGAAATAGCATATCACAAAGACAATGGAATAATAGCAATAAATGGAATAGAAATTTTAGTACTAGCAATACAAAGCCTAACAACATGGGTTACAATAGCAAGATTAAAAATAGACACAAATACTTATATATTAATATCAGCATGTACATTCACAATATATTATGTATTAAAATCAATGATAATCTACACGATAGACAACAGAAAATATCTAAATAGTTTAAGCGACATTCATGAAATAGTTATGAACGAACCAATAAAAAAAGAAGCAAAAAAGAGAAAAAGTGAAGAATAAGCCCAGAATCACTAGACTTTACTACAAAAATGTGATAAAATAAGAACGATAAAAATGGGAGGAATGAGCTATGAAATTAGTAAATATAGGTTTTGGAAATACAGTTTCAGCAGACAAAATAGTTGCTATAGTGAGTCCTGATTCGGCTCCAATAAAAAGAATGGTGCAAGATGCAAAAGATAATGGAACAGCAATAGACGCCACATTTGGAAGAAAAACAAGAGCAGTATTAATAATGGATTCTGACCACATTGTCTTATCAGCAGTACAAGCGGAGACAATAGCTGATAGAATAGATAAAGAAAGGAATGATAATTATGATGGTAAAGCCAACAGTTAAAGAGCTTTTAGAACATGC
>CAKPLD010000034.1 GCA_934167225.1 uncultured Clostridia bacterium
AGTTTACACTTGAAACATATATTTGAAGATAATGAGTTAGATAAAAAATCAGTTACCGAGAAATGCTCGTTAACTGCCGATGATGGAAAAAACTATAATACAACTATTTATAGTTTAGATGCTATAATCGCTGTGGGGTATAGAGTTAATTCGAAAAAAGCAACAGAATTTAGAATATGGGCAACAAAAATACTAAAAGAATATATGACCAAAGGATTTGCATTAAATGATGAACGTTTTATAAATGGAAATAAATATGATGCAAAATATTTTGATGAATTATTAGAACGTATCAAAACAATCAGAGTAAGTGAAAGAATGGCATACCAAAAAATCACTGATTTATTTATTGCAACAGCAACTGATTACAATCCTAAGTCAGAAGAAGCGTATACTTTCTTTAAAATAGTTCAAAATAAGTTGCATTTCGCTATAAGTGGACATACTGCTGCCGAATTAATATATAGTAGAGCAAACTCAGATAAAGAACATATGGGACTAACTGATTGGAAAAATTCTCTTGATGGTTTAATATATAAATATGATGTGATTATTGCAAAAAATTATTTAAACGAAGAAGAAATGAATAATTTAAAAGATTTAACAAATATGTTTTTAGTATTTGCTGAGGATGAAGCAAAACAAAGGCATGTTATGACAATGAAGGATTGGATAACTGCCACTGATGATTTATTAAAATTTAGAAGAAAAGAAATATTAAATAATAGTGGCAGTATATCTCATAAAGAAGCAGTAGAGAAAGCAGAAAAAGAATTTGAAAAATTTAGAGTTATACAAGATCAAAAATATATTTCTTCAATGGATGAATTTTACAGTAAATATTTAAATGAAAGTAAAGGCGATAAATAATGAAATTAAGGGGTTAGCAAAGCCGTTGATTACAAAAATATTAGAAATTGCAAATGAATTAGATCATAAAGGTATTATTTTGCACACACAAACTACAACATGGTTGGCGGCAAAATTATACTTGGATTACACAATGTGTATGTTTATTATAAAAATAGTACTTATGAATATGAATATTTTGATTATGAAAATAAAATTGTTTTGAAAGAAGTAGAAAATAAAAAATATAAAAGATAGGAAGTGATTAAAATGGATATGTATCAAAAAAGAAAAATGAGACAAGAAAAGAAAAATAATGATAGTCAAGAAAGTTTTTCAAGAGTTTCCATTTCGTGGTACCCAGGCCACATGGCTAAAACCAAAAAACAAATAACAGAAGACCTAAAATTAATAGACGTAATAATAGAAATACTAGACAGCAGAATTCCAATATCAAGCAGAAATCCAGACATAGCAAAATTAACTGAAAACAAAGACAAAATAATAATACTAAATAAAAGTGACCTAGCAGACCAAAAGCAAAATGAACAATGGGTAAAACACTTCCAAAAACAAGGCCAGTTAGCAATACTTGCAAATTGCAATGAAGGAAAAGGAATAAATGAAATTTTAAGAGCAACAGAAAAAGTAAAACAAGAGGAAATGGAAGAATATGCTAAAAAAGGAAGAACAGGCAGAAAAATACGAGCAATGGTATTAGGAATTCCAAATGTACGGTAAATCATCATTTATAAATAGAGTTGCAAAAAATAGTAGACTAGAAGTAGGAAATAAGCCAGGTGTAACTAAAAAGAAGCAATGGATAAGAGTAAACGAAAAAATAGAACTCTTAGATACTCCAGGTGTATTATGGCCAAAGTTTGAAAATGAACAAGTAGCATTAAATTTAGCATTTACAGGAACTATAAAAGACGATGTATTAGAACAAACTGAGGTAGCCTACCAATTGTTAAAATTATTACTAAAAGATTATATGGAAAATGTTATAGAAAGATATAAAATAACAAAAGAATATATAGAAGAAATATTAGATAAACCCGAGCCAGAAAACTTTAAAATTTATGAAATTATGCAAACAATTGGGAAAAAGAGAGGTTGTATAATTTCAGGAGGAGAAGTGGATGATGAAAAAACATCTAAAGTAATTTTGGATGATTTTAGAAGTGGAAAGTTGGGAAAAATAACATTAGAAAAAGCAGAATAAGGAGAAAAAATGTTAGAATTAATTGGGAATTTTGAATTTGATAATAAACTTTTTTATATGTTTAAAAAACAAAATACTATATGGTTTGCTTTAAAAGAAGCTAAAAAATTATCTTTAAAATTAACAAAAGAAGAGTTAAATATATGTAAACAGGTATATAATAAAATAACTCCAAGAAAAGAATATACAACATATCAAACAACAATTCCGTTTAATGGTAAAGATATATTAATATATTACGACGAATCTACACATTTGAACTATTTTTTACAATGTGAAAATGGAAAAAACGTCGTTCCAAGTAAAGATGATTTAATAACGTTAAATATGATTTTTAACAATGAGAAAGAGTATTGGGAATCTAAAAATGGAGGAGACAAGAGTGGTCAGAAAAGCGAGAAAACACCATACTTTAGAAAAGTAATTGGTAGTATTGCCAATAAAACAATTATAGCGTTTCTTTGTGCTTCGATGGTTTTTTCTAGTTTGCCAAGTATTACATATGCACAATCTAAAGAGAGTCAAGAAATAGAGTCAAATATAACATTAGTTGCAGATAACAATTTGGGGAATTTTACATATGTAGAAATTGCAGAGCAAATAACTTTAGCGTTAAATGAAAATCCATATTTAACGGAAGAACAAAAAGGTTGGATATTAAATGCTAAAGTTATAGAGATGATTTATAAGAATAGACCGTACATAAATAGAAATTTAGGAGATCTAAAAAAGCTTAAAATAGAGATGGCACCGAAATTGGACAAAGAAACAACTGGAGGGCTTTGCTATAAAGATTTAATAAAACTTAAAATTATAGAAAATAAGGAAGGGGAATTATCAGATCAATTGATGCATAATTTTTATCATGAGTTTACTCATTGGTTTAGTATCAGTTCTCCAACAAATGAGAGCTTAGGAAATCACTCGATGTATGAAATTTTAGTAGAAGCATTTAGTTCATCATACTTTCCTGAGTATGTTTGGAGTGATGAAGTTTTTTCTAGTGGTTATTCAGGCATACTTCCTTTTGCATATGTATTAGTAGAAATATTCCCAAGAGAAAAAGTCGTTGAAGCTATGTTCAGTCATTCAATGAAAGTGCTGGAAGACGAAGCAAAAACAATAGATCCAAAATGGGGTCTCTATAACTTAAAAAAAGTAGAATCTTTATTAGGTATGATTAATTATCATAATTCTGATTCTAAACAACTTGAAAAATGGAACAATGAAGCTTATGAAGCTTTGAACAACTTATATAAAGCAAAATTTCCAGCAAGAGAAGAAGGGATCAAGGAAGACCCATCTTTATATTTAATGTTTCAATTAAATGTACGGTAACTATGCTCCAACGGTACCAATGTCAATAGTAACGCCAGAAGAAGGTTATTACATTAAAATCATAAGAGGAGCTAATAATCCATTTGATATAGATGATAAAATAACTAGCATGTATCCCACGAGAGTAATTGCGTATGATTTGGAAACACATAAAGAACTAGTTTCTCGAAAAGCTGAAACACCACCAGATATAAGGAAAGACAATAAAACCAACAATAACACCCAAGAAAGATAGAAATTTTATCAATAAAAAGGAAGGAAAACAAAATTGAATATAGAAGAATTTATACCAATAAACAAAGACGAATCACAAATTAATCAAATGTCACCTCTAATATGGGCATATATAGGAGACTGTGTATACGAATTATACATAAGAACATATTTAGTTGATAATACAAAATTAAAACCACATAAACTACACATAGAATCAATAAAATATGTAAAAGCAGGTGCACAAGCGAAAGCTCTAAACGAATTTTACGAAAATTTAACAGATGAAGAAAAAGAAATTGTAAGAAGAGGAAGAAATGCAAACAATCATCATTTGCCAAAAAATTCCAATGTTCACGAATATATGTATTCAACAGCTTTTGAGGGACTAATTGGGTATCTTTATTTGTGCAAAAAATATGATAGAGTTAAGGAGATAATAGAAAAATATATATTAAAATTAGGGGAAGAGTAAAATCTTCTTCTTTTTTTATACTTTTGCATAAATTTGGGATAAAATAATACAATTATATTAATAATAGTTATTGGGAGGAAAGGCATGAAACACAAATATTTAGTTTTAGGTGGAGATTTACGAAATGTAAAGTTAGCAGAGATGTTAGCAGACGATGGAAATAGAGTTTTTTCATTTGGTCAAGATAGATCAGACGAAATTTTAGATGATGGAAGAATTGAAAAATGTAATTCATTAAAAACGGCTTTTGAAAATGCACAAATTATAGTAGGACCTGTACCATTTGCAAGCAATGAAGAGTTTATAAATACGCCGTTTTCACATGATAAAATACTTATAAAAGATTTAATGAAAACTAATAAAGACAAAATATTGATTACAGGAAGCATAAAAGATAATATAAAAAGCCTTTTAGATGAAAAATATATGGATGTAATAGACATTATGAAAAGGGACGATTTAGCCATTTTAAATACAATTGCAACCGCAGAAGGTACTATAGAGGTTGCTATAAAAAATACGGATAAAATTTTACAGGGAAGTCGTGTTTTAGTTTTAGGATTTGGAAGAGTTGGCAAAATTGTAGCAAATAAATTCAGCAAAATGTCAGCGTTTGTTACCTGTGCAGCAAGGAAAGTATCTGATTTGGCTTGGATAAAAGCATATGGGTATAATAGTTTAAATATACATGATATGCTATATGATTTAAAAGAATTTGATATTATAATAAATACCGTTCCTCAAACAATTTTGAAAGAAAAAGAGTTAAAACATGTGGATTCAGAGGCTTTACTTATAGATTTAGCTTCTAGCCCTGGTGGAATTGATGGAAAAATGGCAACAAGTATGGGCTTAAATTTTATATGGGCACTATCACTTCCAGGAAGAATTGCCCCAAGTTCATCGGCTAAATTTATTAAAGATACGGTTTATACTATATTG
Source organism: uncultured Clostridia bacterium (assembly GCA_934167225.1). Classification (GTDB taxonomy): domain Bacteria; phylum Bacillota; class Clostridia; order TANB77; family CAG-508; genus CAG-269. The sequence goes on from CAKPLD010000034.1 coordinate 5,043, forward strand.
GATGAAAGGTCGAAAAATGTCGAATAGCGCGACAAGAAAATGGAAAAAATTTCCAAAAACTATAGACAAATTTACTTAAAAGTTGTAGAATACAGAATGTAAAAGTTGCAACAAAAAAAATAAAATTATAGGAGGCAAAAAAGAATGGAAGTTCTTAAAATTTCATCAAAATCAAATCCAAATTCAGTAGCAGGAGCTATTGCAGGATTGATAAAAGAATCACAAAAAGCAGAAATGCAGGCAATAGGAGCAGGAGCTCTAAATCAAGCAGTAAAGGCAGTAGCAATAGCAAGAGGGTTTGTAGCACCAGCAGGAGTAGACCTTGTTTGTATACCAGCATTTGCAGAAGTTGAAGTCGAAGGAGAAGATAGAACTGGTATTAAACTTATTGTGGAGTCTAGAAAGTAAATTATTTTTATAGGAATTATTATGAATTATTTTAAGAAGCATTGGTCATTAAGATCAGTGCTTTTTTTGTTACGTCTTTTATAATAATTATGTAATAAAAATGTAATATAAAACATAATCGAAAACGATTGCAAAACGATGTACAATATGATAACATATAAGCATATAAAAAGATTAGCCGAAAATTTATGTACATTGAAAATTGAATAATGTGAAATTTGGATAAAAAGTCTGCAAATGGCAACAATAGAGATGTATATAAAAAAGGCTAAATTTATATAAAGAAATTTAAAATACTAGGAGGAAAAAATGTTAAGAAATACATTAAAGAGAAACAAAGGTATTACACTGATAGCATTAGTGGTCACAATAATAGTGCTACTAATATTAGCAGGAATAAGCATAATGATGCTAACAGGCCAAAATGGAATATTAAACAGAGCAAGCGAGGCAAAAGAAAACACAGGAACATCACAAACAAAAGAACTTGTAAAATTATCAGTAACAGATGCATTAACACAAGGACTAGGAAGTTTAACAGACACAAATTTAAAAGCAGCTTTAGATAATAATCTAGGAGCAGGAAAATACCAAATTACAGGAGATGCTGAAAATGGATGGACAATAACTGTAGATGGAAAAGAATTTAAAGTAGATGCAACAGGAAATATAACAGGAGATACAACAGGAGGAGAAAATTTAAAAGATTTAAGTGCTTATCAAACAAATGAAACAAAACCATACTTACCAGATAACACAAAGTTTGAAAGAGTAAAAGGAACAGATTTAACTACAGGACTAGTAATACAAGAAACAGCAACAGGAAGTGAGTATGTTTGGGTAGAAGTGCCTAAAACAAAGGCAGTTTATTCAACAGCAGGATTAAGTGTAACAAATTTTGATGATAATTATACCAAAATAGAAAATGATTTACATGAATATACAAAGGTTTATAGAAATAATACAAAATATAGTGATGTTTATTATGCAGATAGTACAGCTGGATGGTTTGCAGATAGTAATGCATATGATACAGCAAAGAAAAAGATGTTAAAAAGCGTGTACCAAAATGGAGGATTTTGGGTAGGAAGATATGAAGCAGGAATTGAAAAAAATAGAACAGAGGAAGGAAATGCCACAATTATGCCTCTATCTAAAGAGAATTTATATCCATATATTTATGTAACAAGAACACAAGCAAAAGTATTAGCAGAGCAAGTTGAATCTGGAAGTTATACAAGTAGTTTAATGTTTGGAGTGCAGTGGGATTTAGTATTAAAATATATTGAAACAAAAAAATCTTCTACAATTGAAGATATACAAAACAAATTAAATTCTAACAGTACACCAATTGGAAATTATTATGATTCAAGTTTTACATTAAATAGAGGAAAATTTGCACAATATGGAGCATTATCAAGTTGGTATGATTTTAATAGTGAGAATAAAAAAAGTTTAGTAAAAGGAGGTATAAAGCAACAAAACCATAGAATATTATTAACAACAGGAGCAGCAGAAGCAACAAATTTACAAAATATATATGATATAGCAGGAAATGTATGGGAATGGACATTAGAGAAGACTTCTGACACTATCTATCCTTGTGCCTACAGGGGAGGGAGCTACGCTAGCGTTGGCTCTGACACTCCGGCAAGTTACCGCAATGACTACTTTACGTCCGACAGTTACGACTACGTCGGTTTTCGTGTTTCACTTTATTAGCACTGAGTCCTGCTAGCGATAAACTGGATAGGTAGAAGACCAGTGTCAAATTAATATAATTAGAATAGGTAGGGGGAGAAAAGTTACATTTTAATTTTTCAAAACTTTTCGACCCCCTACCGGGCGAGTCCTACCGGGTTCGTCTTTTTTTGCGTTATGTAAATAAAAAATAATAAAGAAGACGAATGAAATTGAAAGGATGGTAAAAATGAAATTTTTAGAAATGGTAGAGGCTTTGCAACAAGAAGAAAAAAATAAAAATAAAATAATACTAGTCAAATGTGGAGTATTTTTTGTAGCAATTGGAAGAGATGCAATACTGCTCCATGAAATTCTAGGTTTAAATGTAACATGTATAAAGCCAAGTATATGTAAAGTAGGAATACCAATACAAAATTGTATAAAATATACGGATAAATTGGAAAAAAATGGATGTAGCAAAATATTTTCAAAATATAGATAAAAAGATATTGTATAAATTGCTAGAACGAAAAATAAAAGATAAAAAATTACAATGGCTTACAAAAGAAATATTATATTCAAATGGTTTGGATAAAGGTTTGCCAATTCGGAAACTATACAAGCCAATGCTTTGCAAATATATACTTAAACGAAATGGACCAATATGCAAAAAATGAATTGAAGCTGAAATACTGGTATCGATACATGGACGACATGATAGCAATTGTAAAAACAAAAGAAGATGCAATAACCAAATTAGAGCAAATAAGAACATTTTGTTTTTCTTTGGCATTTAGGAGAAATTAAGTATTCATCAATTAAAATTTTTCTAACAGTGCTTTCTGAAACATTTATATTTTCGTGTTTGTTTAGCAATTCTGAGAAAAATCTATAATTGCAGTCCCAATATTTTGATATTCAATTTCTGCACGTTTTTTGTTTCCGTTGGTTTCTACTAATTTTTTTATAATTTTATATTTATATTCTTCATTCATTCTAAGTTCTACCTTTCTCATTTGTACATCCTTAATTTCAACTTTTATATTTTACAAAAGTTAGAGATACAAATCAATTATTTTTTATTGTTTGGGACATTTTCATATCCTACTACTTAAGACATTATCATAAATGAATCATAAAACCTGTGTTTTTCGACAAAATTCCCCTTGACAATTGTAAAAAATGCTATATAATTACAAATATAGTTTTTAATTTAAGAAGAGGTGCACATGAAAAACAATTTTTTTGGATACGTATTTATTTTATTCATAATAGTTATAATGGGTTTTGCGGTGTATAAAGTAAAATTTCAAGACAAAGGAGAAGACACAGAAACAGGAGCAGGAAGTTCAAATAGTCAAGAAATTGAAAAAGGAAAAGAAATAACATTAGGAATATCGGAATTTGATAATATAAACCCAATAATTACTTCAAATAAAAAAGTTCAAGATATAGATAAATTAATATATGAGCCACTTGTAAATATCACAGAAGACTATAACATAGAATATACATTAGCACAAGAATGTGCAAAGAATTCCAACAATGTTTATATAATAAAGCTAAGACAAGGAGTAAAATGGTCAGATGGCACTAAATTTACGAGTGATGATGTAAAATACACAATAGATAAACTAAAAGAAAATCAAAATTCTGTATATGCTCAAAACGTAAACCCTATAAAAGAAGTAGATATAATAGACAACTATACATTAAGAGTAATATTATCTGAAGAAGTAGCTAATTTTGAATATTACCTAAATTTTCCAATTTTAAGTAGTAAATATTATTTAGATACAGACTTTTGGAATACAGATAAAAACCAAGCTCCAGTTACAACAGGACAATTTAAAATTACAGAAGTTAACAATAACACAATAGTATTAGGAAAAAATGAAAACTGGTGGAATATAAAAAAAGATACAACAATAATAGAAAAAGTTACAATAAACTTATATTCAACAGTTGCAGAACTTTATAATGCCTTTAAAATGGGAAGTTTGGACTTAATATCTACAGAAAACGGTTCATACCAAGATTATATAGGAACTATCGGATATGACACATCTGAAATAGAAGGAAGAGAATATATATTTTTAGCATTAAACACAAAAAGCTCGATTTTGTCAGATGTAAATGTAAGAAAAGCAATAAGATCAGCATTAGACAAAGATAGAGTTTTGTCTAACTCATATGGAAGCATGTATAAAAGTGCTAATTTTCCTTTAAATACAGGTAGTTATTTAATAAATGAGCAGGAAGAAAATTTTTATAATATAGATGAAAAAAATAATCTTTTAACATCATCTGGGTGGGAGCTAAAAAACGGTGTATGGCAAAAAATGGAAAATTACAGAGCAAAAGCATTGGAATTAAATTTAGTAGTTAGAGCAAGTGACGAAGCAAGGTGTAAAGCAGGAGAAGACATAAAAAATCAACTTCAAGAACAAGGAATTTTGGTAAATATAATATATGCAGATGATAATAGCTATAATTCATATTTAAATAATGTAAATTATGATATGTTACTTGGAGACATTAAGCAATCAATTGCACCGGATTTAACAACATATTTCGGAAACAACAATTTAGCACAATATGATAATTCAGAAGTGAATGATAATATGAATGCAGTAAAAAATTCAACAGACAAAGATGAGTTAAAATCAAAATATCAAAGATTATATGAAATATATAATGACGAAGTGCCTTATATTGGTATAGGAAGAAACAAAATTATAGCAGTAAAAAACACGGAATTAGTTGGAGACATTAAAGCAAATTGGTATAATATGTTTTACAATATAAAAGAATGGTATATTTCAAAATAAATTAAAAAAAGTATTGACAAAAAAATGTTTGCTGTATATAATAATCACAGCAAACAGAAATTTGCAAAAATAAGGAGGAAAAATAAATGGCAGAAAATAATGAAAGAAAAAAAGCATTAGATGTTGCATTAAGCCAAATAGAAAAACAATTTGGAAAAGGCTCAGTAATGAGACTTGGAGATTATAAAGCAATGGAAATAGAATCAATTCCAACTGGTTCACTAAGCCTAGACATAGCTTTAGGAATAGGTGGATTACCAAGAGGAAGAATAATAGAAATATATGGACCTGAATCATCAGGAAAAACAACACTAGCATTATCAGTAGTAGCAGAAGCACAAAAGCTAGGAGGAGAAGCAGCATTTATAGATGCAGAACATGCTTTAGACCCAGTACATGCCAAAAAATTAGGAGTAGATATAGATAACTTAATAGTATCACAACCAGATACAGGAGAACAGGCACTAGAAATAACAGAAAGTTTAGTAAGAAGTGGAGCAATAGATGTAGTAGTAGTAGACTCAGTTGCAGCCCTAGTTCCAAAAGCAGAAATAGATGGAGATATGGGAGACTCACATATGGGACTTCAAGCAAGACTTATGTCACAAGCACTTCGTAAACTAGCTGGAGCAATAAACAAATCAAAAACAGTACTAATATTTATAAACCAATTAAGAGAAAAAATAGGAGTAATGTTTGGAAATCCAGAAACAACAACAGGTGGACGTGCATTAAAATTTTATTCATCTGTAAGACTAGATATAAGAAGAATAGAACAAATAAAACAAAATGGAGAAGTAACAGGACACAGAGTAAGAGTAAAAGTTGTAAAAAACAAAGTTGCACCACCATTTAGAGAAGCAGAATTCGACTTAGTTTACAATGAAGGAATATCTAAAGTAGGAAACATAGTAGACATGGCTGTAAATCTAGACATAATAGTAAAAAGTGGATCTTGGTTTAGTTACAAAGGCGAAAAACTTTGCCAAGGTAGAGAAAATGTTAAAAAGTATTTAACAGATAATCCAGATATGATGGCTGAAATCGAAAAGAAAGTAAGAGACAATTTCGAAAAGGCATTTGAGCAAAGCTTAGGCGAAGAGATGCCAGAAGATGATGACGAGGATGTAGAAGAATAAAATTAAATAGGGGGCAATCGAAAAGAGTTGTGGAGGGCTCTTTTTGGTTGTCATATTTTTTGTAAAAAAATATTGACACGTGTAAAAAATACGTATATAATATAAGGAGGTTGAAAATAATAATGAAAGGATATTCACCAAAAGAAGTAATAAAAATATTACAAGAAAATAACTGGTACGAAAAACGTGTAAGAGGAAGTCACCATATTTTTGCAAATAAAGATAATTCAAAAATAGTAGTAGTACCAACAAGTAAGAAGATTGTACCAATTGGAACATTAAAAAATATAGAAAAGCAATCAGATATAAAGTTTAAATAGGAGGTATTATTAAATGAAAAATGATAGTTATGAATTTGTAGCAGTTTTGGATTATGCAGAAGATGGAATTAATATAACATTTCCAGATATTCCAGAGGCGATATCTTGTGCAGATACAACGAAAGAAGCCATAAAAAATGCAGAAGAAGTTTTGGGATTGGTGTTATATGATATGGAATATGACAACAAAGAAATACCAGAAGCAACATCATTGGAAAATGTTAAAATACAAGGAAATCAAAAGGCTATACCAGTATCTGTATGGATGCCGTTAATAAGGAATGAATTAGATGAGCAAGCTGTAAAAAAGACTTTAACAATTCCTCAATGGTTGAACAAAATGGCAGAGGCCAAAAATGTTAATTTCTCGAGAGTTTTGCAAACAGCATTAAAAGAGTATTTGGGAGTAAGAAAAAATTAAAAATACCTATTGCAAAAACAAAAAAAATGTGCTAATATATTAAACATAAAAATAAATGAAAAACAAAATTAAGGACAAAATAAATAATACAATATCTTCCAGAGAGCTTTGCAAAAGCTGAAAGCAAAGTAAGTAAAAATTATTTTGGCATAGCCATAAGATTAAAAAATCTTAATTATCACCTTAATAGTTGCATAGCAGAACCAACAGTAAGTTATGTCGTAATTCTTGCGTTAAAAGAAAACAAAGAGAGTAACAAAATTATTAGAAAAATATAAAAAGGTTACTAACTTAGGTGGTACCGCGGAAACAATCCATTTCGTCCTAAAATATAGGAAAATGGATTGTTTTTTATTATTTAAAGGAGGTGCAAAAAACGAATAAATTACAAATCAATGGAATTTACAAACACTTCAAAGGAAATTACTACTTAGTAGAAGGAATAGCAAAACATTCTGAAACACAAGAGGAAATGGTGTTATATAGAAAATTGTATGGTGATGGAGGCTTATGGGTAAGACCAAAAAATATGTTTTTATCAGAAGTAGATCATCAAAAATATCCAAATGTAACACAAAAATACAGATTTGAACTACAACATATTAGGACGGCTTCCCCAATAGAGAACCGTCCCCAAATGGGGATTCCCCAATAGAGAACCGTCCCCAAATGGGGAAATAGAAAATTAAAGGGCGAGTTCCTCAATAGAGAACCGTCCCCAAATGAGGAGGAGGATTTGATTTTATGTATAAAAAAGTAGAATTACCAAAAGAAGGCTATGTAGGTATGGAAAAAGAAGTAGCTGAGCTATGGAAAGAAAAAGACAT
>CAKPLD010000035.1 GCA_934167225.1 uncultured Clostridia bacterium
ACATCTTCTTGTTTAATATAAAAATGCTCTGTATGCATTTTATGTTCTTCTATATTTTCTTCTTTTACTGGTCTAAAAGTTCCTATTCCTACATGTAAGGTAACATTTGCAATTTTTATTCCTTTTTCCTCTATTTTCTTTAAAAGCTCTGGGGTAAAGTGCAAACCTGCCGTTGGTGCTGCTGCCGAACCCTCATATTTAGCATAAACTGTTTGGTATCTGTTATTTTCTTTTAGGCTTTCATGTATATATGGTGGCAATGGCATTAAACCAATTTTATCTAATATTTCATTAAAAATTCCATCATACTCAAATTTGACTTTTCTTGTTCCATCATCTAATATTTCTAAAATTTCGGCTTTTAAAAGTCCGTCTCCAAATATAACTCTCGCTCCTGGCTTTAATTTATTTCCTGGCCTTACTATACTCTCCCACACGTCTCCTTCTATTTGTTTTAATAATACAAATTCTACATTTGCTCCTGTATCTTTTTTCCCATATAATCTCGCTGGTATTACTTTTGTGTTATTTCTTACTAGACAATCTCCTGGCTCTAAGTAATCTATTATATCTTTAAAAACTTTGTCTTCTATTGTTCTATTTTTTCTATCTACTATCATTAATCGCGATTCGTCTCTTTTTTGTATTGGCACTTGCGCTATTAGTTCTTCTGGTAAGTTATAATCAAACTCTTCTAATTTCATTTTGGTATTTCCTTTCTTTTCGGTTTTTACGTGTATATTTTACTACATTTTTACATTTTTCGCAACTCCCCATTTGGGGACGGTTCTCTGTTGGGGATTCCCCATTTGGGGACGGTTCTTGAATGGGGAATGCGAATGCACATCTAGACAAATTCATTTCACTATGGTATAATGCAATATATCTAAAAACAAAATATAATCATGAAAGGAGGCATATTTTTGCCAAGACAATTTAGAACACTTAGTTCATCTAAAATTTATCATATTATTTTCAAAGGTATTGATGATACCAATATTTTTTATACATCTGAAGACAAATCTACATTTCTTGAAAAAATTAAATTATCTAAAAAAGAATTTCCTTTTAAAATTTATGCATATTGTTTAATGAATAATCATGTTCATCTTATTATAGAAGCTGAAAGCAATATGTTATCTAAATCTATGAAAAGTTTACTGATTCGTTATGTATATTACTTTAATAAAACTTATCAACGTAAAGGGCCATTATTTCAAAACCGATTTTATAGTAAAAATGTTGAAAATCAAGATTATTTTTTATCTGTTTGCAGATATGTCCATAGAAATCCCGAAAAAGCTGGAATAGCTAAAACTTTTGAATATGATTGGAGTAGCTATAAAGAATATTTAAATAAAGAAAAAATAATAGACAAACATGTCCTTCTTTATTATTTGGATAATAATTTAGACAATTTTATATCTTACACTAATAAACCTGAAAATAAAACAGAATTGCTTAACCTCGCAGATTTCGAATTAATTCCTCATCTATCTGATGAAGCCGTTATCAATATAATACAAGAAAAATACAATCTAACATCTCTAACCGAAATTATCTCTTTTTTTAAACAAGTAGAAAATAAATATACACTAAAAGATTTTAAAAACATTAATGGTATAACCAAAAACCAACTCTCAAGAATTATACGTGTTGATAGAAAAACCATCACCAAAATATGGAACAATGATTAATTCCCCATTCAAGAACCGTCCCCAAATGGGGAATCCCCAACAGAGAACCGTCCCCAAATGGGGAGTTACCCTGTCTTGCTCATAATTTCCTTCTTCATCTTCTTAATAATCTTTTTCTCAAGTCTCGAAATATAGCTCTGCGAAATGCCGAAGCTCGTCAGCAACTTCCTTTTGAGTTTTTTCTTTTCCGCCATTTTTAAGCCCAAATCTCATTTCCATAATATTACGTTCTCTACTGTTTAGTTTATCTATAGAAATTTTAAGAAGTTTTTTATCGACCTCATCTTCTATGTCTTTAGAAGTAACATCATAATCTGTTCCTAGAATATCTGATAGAAGTAGCTCATTTCCGTCGGCATCTTTATTTAATGGTTCATCTAAGGATATTTCACCTTTAAGTTTGTTTGTTCTTCTAAGGTACATAAGAATTTCGTTTTCGATGCATCTTGAGGCATATGTTGCAAGTTTTATATTTTTCTCTGCTTTAAATGTATTTACCCCTTTTGCCAGACCTATTGTTCCTATTGATATTAAATCCTCTATTCCGATCCCTGTGTTTTCGAATTTTTTTGCGATATAAACAACTAACCTTAAATTTCTTTCTATTAGGACTTGCCTAGCTTCTAAATTATCTTCATCTGATAATTTTTGTATAAAGTATTTTTCCTCTTCTTCTGGAAGTGGTGGCGGAAGCGTTTGTGCTCCTGCAATGTAGAAGATTGGTTCTTCTATTATTTCATCATTTCTTATGTATTTTACATATAGCGAATTTACATTTTCCTTTAAAATCTCTATGATATTCATTTTTCTTTTGCTTTGTTTCAATTTTGTTAAATAACCTCTTAACTTAAACAAAGCTGCCTCCTTTCTAAATTATGTCAATTCCCAGTAAGGCTCCGTATTCTCCTCTTTTGCTTAATTTTTTGTTGTAAATTCCTATTATAATTCTATCTACAATTTTAGTTCCATCACTTTCTTCAATTTCTAATGCATCTGCCTTCAATCCAAGAAGCATCCCATTTTGCCTGCCTAATGACGAAAATGGTATTACTTTTAATTTTGACATATACTCTTTTTTTACATTTTCTGATATGTTACTAAAATCACCTCCTAATATATTTTCTATATTTTCTAAAATTTCTGTTGGAACTACATTATATAATATTTTGTGTTCTACAACTGCAACCGGTATATTTGTAATTGGTTCTTTTAACAAATTTCCTGTATCGACCATTGCCTTTGTTTTCACGCTTTTTCTATTAATTTTTATAGTGATATTGCAAAATAAATCGTTCTTAGATATTTTTGTTTTTATAAATTTGAATGCTACAACAATTATTATAAATGCTAAAATAATTCCCATAAAAATAGTTTTTAATGTATAATTTCCTATAAGAATCCCATTTTGTATTGATATTTTTCCAGCATTTACCATATAAATCACTCCAAGTGCCGCTCCCCCAAATACAAATGATGTAAGATAAAAAAATGTAATTTGTCTTAAAAATTCTTTCATATTTTTTGGCTTAAATGACACATATATCATTACAATTGATAAAATAAGCTTAAATATTAAGTTTAAAATATTTTGCTGTAATTTCATATAGTAATATACAATTACATAAAGTGCTCCTATTATCGCGCCGAACTAAAATTTTTACAAATTTGACTTTTGTTTTGCTTATCAATGCTGTGGCATATAGTATTATAAAATTTAATATAAGATTTTCCATAAAAATAACATCTATATAAATTGTCATTATCTCACCTTGGTTTATATTATAACTCTTATCCTTTAAAAAATTTGTCTTTTCTTATTGTAGAAAAAAAGAAATATTCTACAAATTAGAACATTTCTTTTAATAATTCCATAGTAAATTCCTGTGCTTTTATGCTTACTTTTCTATCATAATCTTCTCCTAATAATGCATTATCTGATATTACTCTTACGTCAATTACTGGGATTTTATACTGATTTGCCACTGTATATACTGCTATTCCTTCCATTTCTTCACACAAAATTCCATATTTTTCATTCATTTTAGTTATCCAATCACATTCAGAATTCCAAATATCTCCACTTCCAATTCTTCCATAATGAATTTGTCCATATTGATATTTATTTTCAACTTTTTTAATTTTTTCTATCAATTCTTTACTTCCTTTTTGCGGAATTAATCTATCTTCTTCTCCTGCAACAAAATTTATTAATTCCCAGTCATTTAAATTATAACCCTCTCCTTCTTTTTTAAATTTGGTCTTTATAGATGTTATATTTATACATTCTGTTCCTATAACTATATCTGACTTATGTACTTTTCTAGATGTTGCTCCTGCACATCCTTGATTTATTATGTAATCAGGTTTAAATTTTTCTATTCCTAATGTTGTTGCAGATGCATTATTTATTAATCCTACTTTTGAATCACATAGTATTATCTCTTTTCCTTGTATTTTCCCTGTATAAAATTTGCATAGATTGTGTTCTTTTATTTGCCTTTCTTCCAATTTTTCTATTAGGTAGTTTAGCTCTACATCTGCCATTGCTGATATTATTAGTATCTTTTTCATTTTTTCCTACATTCCTTGTATAATATATTTAGGTTTTTTAGCAAAGGATCTACCTATAAACCTATTTCCATCATAATTATAATTTAGTACTAAAAAAACAACCTTCGTTTTCGCAAAGGTTGCCTCAATTAATTATTTATATTTTACGCATTTTTAGCGATATTTGCTATTTCAGTAAATGCTTTTTCATCATTTACAGCTATTTCTGCTAACATTTTTCTGTTGATTGTAACATTAGCTTTCTTTAATCCTGCGATTAATTTGCTATATGTTAAACCATTCATTCTTGCAGCAGCGTTTATTCTAGCTATCCATAATTTTCTGAAATCGCTTTTTCTATCTTTTCTTCCTACATATGCATAAGATAATGATTTTAATACTGCTTGGTTTGCATTTCTGAATCTATAATGTTTTGCACCAAAGTATCCTTTAGCTTGTTTTAAAACTTTTTTATGTCTTCTTCTTGTTATTTTTGCTGTTTTTACTCTTGCCATTTTCTTTTATTCTCCTTTCTACTTTTTAGTTACCATATGGTAATAATTTCTTTATTGTATTTTCACATGTTTTGTCTGCATAAGCACCTGGGCGTCTGCTATTTAATTTTTGTCTTTTTGTTTTATTTGCTAATAAGTGTCTTCTTCCTGATGTTGTTCTTTTTACTTTTCCTGTAGCTGTTAAAGAGTATCTTTTCTTTGCAGCTTTATTTGTTTTCATTTTAGGCATGATTAAAACTCCTTTCAATTTTTGATTTTTATATATTTTACGCTTTTTTAGATAGCATAATAAACATGTTTCTTCCTTCTAATTTAGGTTTTCTATCTACATTTGCAATGTCTGATAAATTTTCGATGAATTTGTTTAACACATCTTCTCCTAATTTAGAATTGTTTACTTCTCTTCCCTTAAATCTTACTGTTATTTTTACTTTGTTTCCGTCTTCTATGAATTTTCTAGCATTTTTTGCTTTAAATCCGAAGTCGTGCTCTTCTATATTTGGAGTTATTCTAATTTCTTTTACTTCTGCTATTTTTTGTTTTTTCTTTGCTTCTTTTTCTTTTTTTGTTTGCTCAAATTTATATTTTCCATAGTTCATTATCTTACAAACTGGTGGCTTTGAATTTGGCGCAACTAGTACTAGATCTAGCTTTTTTTCTTCCGCTACTTCTAGTGCTTCTTTTAATGAAACAACTCCTAATTTTTCTCCTTCGTCTCCTATTAATTGTACTTCTCTTGCTCTTATTTGACCATTTATTGGTAATTCTTGTTTTATAAAAAACACCTCCTAAAACAATAAAAAATTGACTTTTCTTTGTTACAAGATAAGCCAATTAATCCACGTCAAAAACTTAGTTAATTATTTTATTTTTCTTACCTTTTTCCTGTTTGGTTAAGGTGAGAAGTGGAATACTTCTTCTTGCAACATCTGTTATTATATTATTTTTTTGTGTAGTTGTCAAGCAAAAATCGCTATTTTTTCAATTATTTTCTAAGTTTCATTCCGTCTTTTTCCAAATCTGCTATTATTTTATCCATAATGCTATTTATTTCGTCATCATTTAATGTCCTATTATTGTCACCAAATGTTAACGAATATGCTAAACTTTTCTTATTTTGTTCAATATTTTTACCCTCGTATAAATCGAAAACATTTATATCAATTAAAAGTTTGCCTGCTTTTTTCTTTATTTTCATTGCAATTTCATTTGATGTAATATTTTTATCTACTAAAATTGATAAATCTTTTTTTATTACTGGGAATTTTGAAATTTCTTTAAATTTCATTTTTCCAACTCTTTTTGCTAGTAATTTGTCTAAATTAATTTCCATCACAAATACATTTTCTTTTTCTATTTCTGGGTGTATTCTGCCTATAATTCCTACAATATCATTATTTACTGAAATTTCGGCTGTTTGACCTGGATGGAATTCTTTTGGCATTTGTTTTGGATTTACAAAGCTATATCTTCCATTATATCCTAAAAAGTCTAGTAATTCTTCTGTTACGCCTTTTATATCATAGAAATTGATTTGTTCATTATATCCAATTTTGTTATAATATTTTCCTGTCATTAAAACACAAATTTTTTTGTTTTCTCCAAATTCTCCATTTTTGTTCCAGAAACCTTTTCCAATTTCAAATAAACAAACATCTTTATTTTCACGAGCGTTGTTGTATTCATATATTTTATATAATGATGGAATTATGCTATATCTTAAAGTATTTCTATCTTCTGTTATTGGATCTAGTAATTTTAATGGTTCAAACTCATCTGTTGTAAATTTCTTTACATCTTTATCATTTATTAAAATGTAAGATAAAGTTTCACTTAAACCTAAATCACTCATTTTATGTCTGATTTTTCTTATTGTTTTATCCACATATCCCATTTTCATTGGAACGACTGGTAGTTTTCCTTCTATGTTATTTACGCCATAAATTCTTCCAACTTCTTCTACTAAATCTTCTTTTATGTCTATATCTATTCTTCTTGTTGGAACTGTAACTATTACTGATTTTTCATTTGGCTTTATTTCAAATTTTAGTCTTCTAAATGTGTCATTTATGTCATCATTTGAAATGTTTGTTCCTAAAACATCATTTATAAATTTGTATTCTATTTCAATTTGCTTTTCCTTGTTGTCTGTTACATCATATTTAAGCATTCCTTTGCATACTTTTGCTCCTGCATATTTTTCTAGTAAATGGCATGCTCTTTCTATTGCCATATAAGTTCTTGCAGGGTCTAAACCTTTTTCAAATCTATTGCTTGCTTCGCTTCTTAATATTTTGTTTGATGTTTTTCTTACCTTTACCGAATCAAAAATAGCAGATTCGATTATTACATTTTTTGTATTTTCTTCAACTTCGGTATTTAAACCACCCATAACACCTGCTAATCCTACCGCTTTTTTACCATCTGTAATTACTATATCATCTTTAGTTAAAGTTCTTTCTTGGCTATCTAAAGTTGTTAATTTTTCGCCATCATTTGCCATTCTTACAACTATTTTATCTCCTAAATTATCTGCATCATAAAAATGAAGTGGTTGGCCAAGTTCTAACATTACATAATTACTTATATCTACTACATTGTTGATTGGTCTAATTCCAGATGCAATTAGTCTATTTCTTATAAATTCCGGACTTTCTTTAATTGTAACATCTTTAACTTTTCTTGTTAAAAATACTGTACAATTATCTGTTTCTACCTTAGTTTCAAATTCCTTTGATATATCATTTTCAGGCTCTGTATGACTCATATCAGGAATAGCTACTTCTTTATCATATATGCTAGATACTTCATATGCCATTCCTAAAACACTTAATAAATCTCCTCTATTAGCTGTTAATTCAAAATCTATAACACTATCATCAAGATTTAAAAATTTAATAGGATCTCCTCCTACTGGTGCATTTTCTGGAAGCTCAGCAATTCCATTTTTATCTGCTTCTGATAAAAATTTTTTATCAATTCCAATTTCGTACAATGCACACAACATTCCATTTGAAACTTGACCTCTTATAACTCCTTTTTTTATTTTAAAATTTCCTGGTAATTCAGCTCCAACTTGTGCTACAATAACTTTTAACCCTTTTCTTACATTTGGTGCTCCGCAAACAATATCTAGGACCTCTGTTCCTATATTTACTTTGCAAATATGTAGATGGTCTGAGTCTGGATGCTTTTCACATTCTACTACTTCTCCTATTATTAGATTAGTTGCATTTATTAGTTTTTCTGCTTCATCATATTCATTTCCTACTCTTGTCATATCTTCTGCTAGAGTTTTCACATCTAAGTTGTCATCTATTTTTACATATTCTTTTAGAAAATTTGTACTTAATTTCATTTTTGTTCTTCCTTTCTTTTTTCCTCCCCATTTGGGGACGGTTCTCTATTGGGGAATCCCCAATAGAGAACCGTCCCCAAATGGGGAGAGAGAGATAGTTACTACTCACTACTCCTCGTCTTTTCTATCAAACTGCTTCAAAAATCTTACATCGTTTGCATAAAGGTATCTCATATCTGTAATACCATATCTGAACATAGCTAATCTATCGATACCTGTTCCAAAAGCGAATCCACTATACTTTTCTGGATCATAGCCATTCATCTTTAAAACATTTGGATGAACGATTCCGCTACCTAGGACTTCTATCCAGCCTGTTTGTTTGCATAGATTACAACCTTTTCCTCCACATTTAAAGCATGTTACATCAACTTCATAAGATGGTTCTGTAAATGGGAAATAACTAGGTCTAAATCTTAAGTCTAAATTTGCTCCTATTATTTTTCTAACAAATACTTCTAATGTTCCCTTAAGATCTGCTAATGATACGTTTCTTTCTTTTTTATCAATTACTAAACCTTCTATTTGATTAAATTGATGTGAATGTGTTGCATCATCTTCTCTACGGTATGTCTTTCCTGCTGTGATTATTCTTATTGGACTTTTTTCTGTATTTGCAACCATTGTTCTTGCTTGAACTGCTGATGTTTGTGTTCTTAATAAATATTCGTCTGTAATATAGAAGCTATCTTGCATGTCTCTTGCTGGATGGCCTTTTGGTAAGTTTAATCTTTCGAAACAAAATTCATCTGTTTCTAGTTCTGGCCCTTCTACTACATCATACCCCATTGATACAAATAAATCTTCTATATCTTCAATTATTCTGTTTACAGGATGCATGCTTCCTCTTTTTATTTTGCTTCCTGGTAATGTAATATCTATTTTTTCTGATTCTAACTTTTTGTCTAATTCCTCTTTTTTGAATTGTGTTTCTTTTTCTTCAATTAAATTTTCTACTTCTGCTTTTGCTTCGTTTACAAAATTTCCTATTACTGGTCTTTCTTCTGGTGATAAGTCTTTCATTCCTCTTAGTACTGCCGTTAATTCTCCTTTTTTGCCTAAATATTTTATTCTTAATTCTTCTAGATTTTTTAAATCTGTCGAATTTTTTATTTCGTTAACAGCGTTTTGTTTTATTTGTTCTATTTGCTCTTTCATTCCTATTTTTCCTTCCTTTCTTTTGGTTTCCATTTTTTGGAATGTAGAAAAAATCCACCTCGCCTACAACACTAGGACGAAATGGATTTTTATTATTTAATCTTTTACGATTGCAATATTATGCCCTTGGATGTGTTTTTTTGTAAACATCATTTAACCCATCATTTTGAAATTGCATATATACTTGCGTTGATGATATATCTGAGTGACCTAACATCATTTGAATTGATTTTAAATCTGCACCATTTTGTAATAAATGTGTTGCAAATGAATGTCTTAATGTGTGTGGTGTTATGTCTTTTGTGATGTTGGCCTGTTCTTGATAATATTTTATTATTTTCCAAAATCCCTGTCTTGTTAATCTTTTTCCATTTAAATTTACAAATAATGCAGTTTCTTCCTCTGTTTTTACCAATATATTACGAGCATCTTCCATATATTCTTTTAAAGCATCTAGTGACATCTTTCCTAAAGGTATTGTTCTTGTTCTAATTGCATTTTTGCACCTAACTTTTCCTTCTTTTAAATCTACATCTTCAACATTTAAAGATATTATTTCTGTAACTCTCATTCCTGTTGCATATGCAAATTCTAGCATTGCTTTATCTCTTGTTCCTTTTAGGTCGATATCTTTTGGTTGCTCAAGTAGTAGTTCTACTTCTTCTGATGTTAATATACATGGTTTTCTCTTTTCTATTCTTGGTGATTGTATGTTTTCTGTTGGATTTTGCATTGTTTTTTTGTTTTTTACTTCATATTGGTAAAAAGCTCTTATTGAAGCAATTGTTCTTGATATTGTTGATGGCTTTTTTCCTTCTTCTTCTAAATAGTCTAAGTATTCTTTTACTTGTTCTTCTGTCATTTTGTTGTATTTTATATCTTTTTCATTTATGTATTCTAAAAATTGCTTTAGATCTCTTTTGTATGATTGAAGTGTGTTATTTGAAACTTTTTTATCTACTTCAAGAAATTTATAAAATTGTTTTAATTGTTTTTCCATTTGCGTTCTCCATCTTTTCTATATTTTATGCAATAATACATTTACATAAGGTCTTTATATGTTATATCAAACTAATTGAAAATTGTAAATAGTTTTTTGCAATTTTTCCGTTTTTTTATTGCGAAAAGTTACAAATCACAGCTTTAAAATTGTAGAGTAGGTTCGAATTAGAATAATTATTAATTTTTTGGGGATTAATGTGTGATTGAAGGACTTTTAGAGCTTATTAGCAGAATTTTTGGAAAGAGTTCATGCTCCGCCATGGAAGGGTGCCAAAAATAATGCTTATAAGCTCTTAAAGTCCGTATTGAGCCGTTAATCCCCAAAAAATTAATAATTATTCTAATTCGAACTGGTTTTAATAACTGTGAATAGTAACCGCGAAAATAGTATATTAAATTTCCTCTATTGACATTTTAGTAGAACTGTAATAATATATACCTAAATTTAAAGGGAGGTTAGATTAATTATGTCTAATAAAATATTATCATATTTATTTGAATCAAATGCAATAAAATTTTGTAAAGAAAACGAACCATTTTGGCTAACATCAGGAAAACTTTCTCCATATTTTTTTAACAGCCAATATGTATACGGAGGAGAAAAAGAATCAACAGAATTTCTAAACTACATAACAGAAGAATTAGCATTAATTAATAATAATCAAGCAAATAAGTTAGATTTACCAAAAAAACTTTTTGATAAAGTTTTAGCAGAATATAATTCTAATAAAATTTATCAAGATGTTATAAATCAAATGAGAGAATACATTGAAAAGAATATAGGAACAGACAATTTTAAATATATTTCTGGCGGTGAAAGAAGAGACTGGTATTTCTCTGTTATTTTGGCTTATTTACTTAATAAACCACATTTAACTATTTTTAAAGATATGTCTGCAATTTTAAGCACTTCTGATTTCACTTCAACAGAACCTATATCAGATTTAAATGGAGATAAAGTTTTACATTTATCTGATTTAATTACTACTGCTTCTAGTTATATTAAAAGATGGGTTCCTATTATTAAAAATTTAAATGGTATTATGGAACATACTTTAGTTGTTATTGATAGAAATCAAGGTGGATTTGATAATTTGAAAGAAGTTGGTGTTACAGCCCATGCTTTGGCTACTGTTAATAAAGATTTATTTAAGGAAGCTTTGGCTCATGGTGCTATTAATGCAGAACAGTTAGATTTTATTAATAGATATTTTGATAATCCTGATAATACTATGAGGGAATTTTTGGTTAATCATCCTGAGTTTGTTGAAAATAGCTTGAAGTCTGATAATGAGAGAACTTTGACTAGAGTTCATACTTTGATTGATGAAGATTTGTATGGATTGGGATTGAAATAAAGCCATATATAATAAAAGACCAAATAGCAGATTAAGATTTTTAGTCTTAATCTGCTTTTCTCTTATAATTAATTATTATTTTCAGCTCTTACGCCACCTTTATTCCTGTATTCTTTACTTCTACTACAAAAGGTGAATTTAATTCATCCTAACTTTTCCAACAATATCATTTACATCCTCAATATTATGTCTCTTCAAATAATCTTCAATTCCCTCTACAGTTTTTGGACCAGCATAAGGATCAATAAAATTTCCGCATCCAATAGAAATAGCCTTTGCACCTGCAAGCATAAATTCGACTGCATCATTTCCATTTATAATTCCACCCAATCCTAGAACTGGAATAGTAACTTTTTGAGCAACCTGATATACCATTCTAACAGCAACAGGTTTAATTGCAGGACCAGAAAGCCCGCCTGTGTTATTTGCCAAAAATGGTCTTTGTTTTTCTATGTCAATACTCATTCCAAGTAATGTATTAATTAAAGAAACTCCGTCTGCTCCAGCATCTTCAACCGCTTTTGCAGTTTCTGTTATATCTGTTACATTTGGTGTTAGTTTTACAATTAAAGGTTTATCTAAAACTTTTCTACACTGACTAGTTACATTTTTAACTCCTTCATATGTTGTACCAAAAGCTAGGCAACCCTGTTTTACATTTGGGCAAGAAAGGTTAAGCTCAACTGCATCTATGTCTAAAGAATTTAACACTCTACAAAGTTCGACATAATCTTCAACTGTATTACCACAAGCATTTACAATAATTTTTGTATCGAATTTTCTTAAAAATGGTAAATCATTTTGTGCAAAATATTCTACTCCTGGATTTTGTAATCCTATACTATTTAGCATTCCACTTGGTGTTTCACATACTCTTGATGGTTTATTTCCATTTCTTGGTTTTAAAGATGTTCCTTTTGTTATTA
>CAKPLD010000036.1 GCA_934167225.1 uncultured Clostridia bacterium
CTAAAAAACAGTTATAGTATTTTAAGATTTAATTTTTCTGGAATAAACACAGAAACAGAAGAAACAACAATGAAAGGTTTCAAAAATAAAACCATGGCTTCTATAAAGCTATTTGCAGAAAGATATGGAATAGATTTCTACATAAATGAAGAAAGAGAAGCAGAAGATATATTAAATGATATATTTAAAGCTTTTTATACTCAAAAATCAGATGAAAAAATATATGTAATAATAGACGAATATGACCATTTTGCAAATGAACTATTAGGATTTTACCCAGAAAATTTTAAAAATTTGGTATCTAAAAATGGAAGAGTAAGAAAATGGTATGAAGTATTAAAAGAAGGAACAGAAACAGTAGTAGATAGAATATTTATAACAGGAGTAGCCCCAATAACATTAGATAGTTTAACAAGTGGATTTAATATAGGAAAAGATATAACCCAAGATGAGGATTTCAACGATATGATGGGATTTACCTTAAAAGAGTTAGTAGAAATCCTAGACGATCAAGAAATACCAAAAGAAAAACAAGAAGAAATCTTACCAATAATGAAGGAAAATTATGATGGATACAAATTTTGCCTAAGTGCAGAAAATCATATATATAATTCAAATATGTGTTTATACTTTTTATCGGATTATATTAGGTTAAAAAGAATACCAGACGATTTAATAGATATGAACATAGCAAGTGATTACAGCAAAGTAGGAAAAATGCTAGATTTATGCAAAGGAGAAAACAGATTAGAAATATTAAGAAAAACAGTCCAAGGAGAGCCAATAACAAACGAAATAGTAAAAAAATTTAATCCAGCAATAGAATTTACAGAAGTAGATATGATATCAATGTTGTATTACCTAGGATATTTAACAATATCAAGAGATTTAGCAGGGATACCAGAGCTTGTAATACCAAATAAAGTAATGAAAGAAATATATGCAAGCTACTTTATGCAACTAATAAATCAAAGTGCAGAATTTAGAATAGATAGTAGTACAAATCAAGAAATATTAATACAACTAGCAATGGAAGGAAGAATTGATAAAATAGTAGAAGTATTAAGAATTTATCTAAACAATCTTTCGAATCGTGATTTAATAAAATTTGATGAGAAATATATTAAACTAATATTTTATTGTATAGCAATGAATATAAAATCATATTCTACAAAATCAGAAATGGAAGTAAACAGAAATTATCCAGATATTTTATTGGTGCCAAGAGATAGAACAAAGGGCTATAAAGCGATAATGGTGGAATTTAAGTATATAAAAAAAGGAGAAAAAGCAAAAGTAAAAGATAAGCAAAAAGAGGCAAGAGAACAGATAGAGAGATATAGTGAATTTGAGGATATAAAAGATATAGAAGGTTTAAGAAAATACACATTGGTAGTTACGCCAAGTGAGATTTATATGGAGGAAATTTGAAAAATCTATTGCTAAAATAAAGAAAAAAACAAATAAAAAATAAGATGAGTTCATCTATTGAATGCAAAATATAGCACTAAATAAAAGTTGCAAAAAAAACACTTGATAAAACACATAAAATAGGATAAAATAAATTCATAAAAATAAAACAAAAAAGAGGTATGGAAAATGCAAATGATAAAAAACACTGAAACCCTTGGGGGAGTGTACACGGATAATCTAGTAACAAGAAAAAATAAATTAAATAAAGCGATACAAATAAACCTAAAGAAATGTAAATTTTGATGGGTCTATTTGTGTCGCTTTTTTGACGTTTTTTAAAAGGAGCATAGAATACCTAAGAAGGGGAGGAAAAATGAGTTTGAAAGAAAAATTTAAAATGAACAAAGGTATAACGCTAATAGCTTTAGTAGTCACAATTATAGTGCTTTTAATATTAGCACGGAATAAGTATTATGATGTTAACAGGTCAAAATGGAATTTTAACTAGGGCAAACCAAGCAAAGGAGAATATGGGAATTGCACAAACAGAAGAGCTGATAAAATTATCAGTAACAGATGTAATTACACAAGGACAAGGAAATATAACAGATGCAAATTTAAGAAAAGCATTAGATAATAATATTGGTGTTGGAAAATACGAAATAACAGAAGATGAATCAAATGGATGGATAGTAACAAAAGACGAAAAATCGTATAAAATTGGAAAAACAGGAAATGTATCAGAGACAATAAATTGGAATAAAATTTTAGAAAAGGCAAATGAAAATCCAGAGTCTATGAAGCACCCTGAACAAGTTAGTAGCGAATATATAGGAATAGGAACTGATGGGGAGCCTGTTAACATGGATTTGTGGAGACCATACAAAGGTGGAAAAAAAGGTTGGAAACTCATGTCTGTAACTACAAGTTATGGACGGGAAACCAGCGTATACAGGAGCGATAGATGAGCAAGGTAAAATAGTTGGAAAAATGCCACAATATATTTATTCGACAAAAACAAATGAATTTGAGGAAGTAGAGGATATAAGTTGGGCATTTTGTGGAAATACGTGTATAACGAGTATTCCCGAGATACCAAGTACAGTAACAAGTTTAGAATGTCAAGCATTTAAAGGCTGTACAGGATTAACAAGTATAACTATTCCAGCACACATAAAAAATATTGATAATGATGTGTTTGATGGTTGTTCAGGATTGACAAGTATAAATGTAGAAAATGGTAATACTGTATATGATAGTAGAGATAATTGTAATGCTGTAATAGAAACAAGTACAAACAAATTAGCAATTGCATGTAAAACAACAGTGATACCAACAAGTGTAACAAGTATAGGCTCAAGTGCATTTGGGAGTGCAGGAAAGGAATTAACAAGTATAAATATACCAACAAGCATAACAAGTATAGAATCATGGGCGTTTTGTGGTTGTACGGGATTAACAAGTATAAATATACCGACAAGTGTAACAAGTATAGGCTCAAGTGCATTTAGAGATTGTACAGGATTAACAAGTATAAATATACCGACAAGTGTAACAAGCATAGGATCATGTGCGTTTGATAGTTGTACCGGATTAACAAGTATAAATATACCAACAAGTGTAACCAGTATGGGAGAGGATGTTTTTGCTTATTGGAAATCATCACAAACTATTAATTGTCAAGCACCAGGTAAACCATCAGGTTGGGATTATGGATGGAATTCATACTGTGATGCCACAATAACATGGAAGGTCAACATGTAACAATCAACGATAAAAGCAAACCAACATAAACAATTACAACCATAAAGGAATAAAAATGAAAAAGAAAATAATAAAATTAGCCATAATATTAATACTAATATTACTAAAAATATATCTAATATCAGTACAACCAATAAACTACATACCAGAAAACATATATGATGATGCGCTAATGCTAGAGCAAGCAGACAGTATATTACAAGGAAAATGGTTAGGAAAATACAACTCCCTAACCCTTGTAAAAGGTCCTGTAACACCAATATTTATAGCAATTTTAAGCAAATTACATATTCCGTTTTTATTAGGGCAAGAAATATTTTATGATATTTCTTGTTTATTTCTGGTACAGTCAATTAGTAAAACGATAAAAAACAAAAAAATTATTTATCTAATATTTACTATATTATTATATAATCCAATAACATTTTCAAGTGAAATATGCAGAGTATATAGAGATGGAATATACACAAGTTTAACAATGTTATTAGCAGCATTTTCATATAGTATATTTTTCAATAGAAAATATAGCATAAAAAAACAAATAAAATATTTTATAGGTCTAGGAATAACAATATCGGCACTTTATTTATGCAGAGAAGAAAGCATTTGGTTATTACCATTTTGTTTAATTTCTGTAATTATAACAATAATATTTATAATAAAAGACAAAGAAATAAATAAAAAGAAATTATTAATTGGAATGTATGCAATTCCGATAGCGATATTCATAATAAACAATTTAATAATATGTACGTTAAATTATAAAAATTATGGAATCTTTGAATTAAACCAATATTGGTCCAAAGAATTTAAAGAAGCATATGGAGCATTAACAAGAGTAATACCAAAAGAAACATATAAAAGAGTACCAGTAACTCAAGAAACAATAAAAAGAATATGTGAAATAAGTCCTAAACTTAAAGAAATAGAAGAATATATAACTGGAGAAGAAGCAGATAAATGGGCTAAAAGTGGAGATGGACAAGAAGTAGAAATCCAAGGCGGATGGATACATTGGGCTATAATAAAAGGTGTTGAGGAAAAAGGATATTATAAAGATGCAAAAACAGCTAATCAATATTATAAAGAATTGGCAAATGAAATAAATAATGCGATAGATGAAGGAAAAATTGAAGGATACAAAAATAAAAGAGTAACAAATGTACCAAGATTTACTTTTGATGATATAATAAATTCTGTAAAAAAATGTAAAGATACTATAAGAATGGAAACGAGTTTTTATTTATTTAAATTAGTTATTTATAGTAAATTAAGTGAAAATGAGGATGTAAATGAAAAATGGAGGAACATAACTAGAGAAGAAATAGACTACAAAATTGCTTATAGTGGAACAGAAAATAAGATTAAATTACAAGTTTTGAAACAAATAAAAAACATATATGCAAATGTAAATCCTATAATATTTAAGATTTCCCTTATTTGTGTAATAGGATTGATATTATGTTCAATTATAAATCATAACAAAATCTACAATGAAATTTTAATTTTATTAGGTCTTATGGGACTATATTTATGCAGAATCTTTATAATAACATTTACATATACAACTATGTATACAGAAGCTTTAAACACCATGTATTTAGCTAATACTTATGGAATACAAATTTTATTTAGTATGCTTGCAATAATATTTTTTATACAAAATATAAAGAAAAAATCTAGTCAAAATCTAGGAAAAAAAATAAAATTAAATTCCCAAAAAGATATAACAATATTAATTCCTTGCTTAAATGAGGAAAAGACAATAGGAATTTGTTTAAAAAAGGCAAAAGAATTAATTAAACAAGAAAATTTAGATGCAGAAATATTGGTTATAGATAATGGCTGTGAAGATAATTCTATAAAAATAGCTAAGGAGTATGGAGCAAGAGTATTTAAAGTAGAAAAACAAGGCTATGGAAATGCCCTAAGATATGGAACAAAAGAAGCATTACGGAAAATATGTAATAATGGTTGACGCAGATGATAGCTACAATATTTTAGAAATAATGCCAATAATAAAAGAAATAAAAAATGGAAATGACCTAGTAATTGGAAACAGATATAAAGGTAAAATGGAAAAAGGTGCAATTAAGTTTTCACATAAATATATAGGTACGCCAATTATTTCGTGGCTTATAAGAATAAAATTCGGAGCTAAAATATATGATGCTAATTGTGGATTAAGAGGATATGATAATGAAAAAATTATAAATTTGAATTGTGTATCTGATGGTATGGAATACGCGACCGAAATGCTTATAAGAGCAAAAATGGAAGGACTAAAGATAAAAGAAATTCCAATAAATTTTTATAATGATAAGAGAAATGGCAGGTCACATTTAAATACTATAAAAGATGGAATTAGACATTTGAAATTGATATTTAGTATTTAATGTTGTAGGTATGGAAGATTTAAAATTAAAAACAACCCATTCTATTCTATTCGAATTACATGAAAAATAAGCAAAAACCTTGAAAAAAAACAAAAAATAATATATAATAACTTGCTAGAAAAAATCAAAAGGAGAGCCAAATGCAAGTAAATAAAAATCTATCACAAGAACTATACCAAGACGCAGGAGAAGCAAGAACAACAAAGGCAAAAAGGTACATAAATCAAGGAAAAGTAAACATCATAAAAACAAACTACGAAGACCCAAACAACTTTAGTATAACATCAATAGTATCAGGAAGCTTAGACGAATATCAAGTAAATATAGAAGTACAAAAAGGAGAGCTAGAAATAGCATCATGTGAGTGTCCAGACTATGAAGCAAACTACAATATATGTAAACACATAGTAGCAACATTAATGAAATTTGAGCAAACAAAATACTGGGACAAAGACGCTCAAATAGAAGAAAGAGAAAAACATATTCATAAAAATGAAGAATATAAATATAGAAGCTTTAACAACCTAATAAGCACATTTTACAATGAAGAACTAAGAATATTAAGCGAAGACGAAGCTGTAATGTTACCTGCCAAAGACAAAGTAAAATTTGAACCAAAGATAGATTACGATAAATTTACAAACACAATGAAACTGGAATTAAAAATAGGAAACAAAAGAATGTACAAAATAAAAGACCTACCAGAATTTTACACAAGAATGATAAACAACGAATATTTTAAATATGGCGAAAAGTTAGAATTTATACATAATAGAGAAAATTTTGCAGATGAAGCAAAACCACTTTTAGACTTTATACTAAAATATGCCGAAATAATGAAATATTCAAATTCGAGTGATAGATATGGCTATTATTATTCATCATCAATAAACAAAGCAGAAATAACACTTGGAGAAGGAATAATAGATGAAATGTATGATTTACTAAAAAACAAAAAAGTAAATTTTACATATGATTATACAAATTGTAAGCTAGAATTTATAGAAAAAAATCCTGAGATAAAATTTGAGCTAACAAAAATAAGTGAAAATGAATTACTGTTAAAACCAAATATAGATGTATTTAAGGTAGCAATATTTAATGGCCATAAATATGATTATTTACTTATAGAAAATAGACTTTACAGATGTGACAAAGAGTTTTCAGATTCCACATTAAAAGTAATAAAAGCATTTAGAGAAAACTATACATCAGAAATGTTATTACAAACAAAAGACTTAAAAGATTTTTATTCGGTAATAATGCCTAAAATAGAAAATAACATAAAAGTAGAAGGACTTAATGAAGAAGAAATAGAAAAATATCAGCCAGAAAAATTAGCAGTTAAAGTATTTTTAGATTATGATGACAATAACTATTTAGTTGCAGATGTTAAATTTTGCTATGGAGATGAAGAATTTAACCCACTAGATGAAAACGCTAAAATAAAGGCTTTAAGAAATGAATTACAAGAAAATAGAAATCTAAATATAATAAAGAAATCTGGTTTTATGTTAGATGTAAGAAATTTAAGATTTATCATACCAAATGATGAACAAATATATGAATTTTTAACAAATGACATAAATTACTATATGCAAAAATTTGAAGTAATGGTTACAGATAACTTTAAAACAAAGGAAATAAAAGAGCCAAAACTTGGTTCTATTGGTGTAAAAGTTGAAAATAACCTATTAAATATAGACTTAAGTAAGTTAAGTATTTCACCAGAAGAAATACAAGAGGTAATGGATAAATATAAAATAAAAAAGAAATTTTATAGACTAAAAGATGGAAGCTTTTTAAATTTGAACGAAAACGAAGATATAGAATTTTTAGATAAGCTTTCTTCTGGAACAGATGTAAATTATAAAGATTTAAAAAATAATGTAATAAAATTACCAGTGAACAGAACATTATATTTAAATGAACTGCTAAAGAAATTTAGTAATACCAAAACCACAAAAAATAGTGAATATAAGAAAATTGTTGAGAACTTAGAAAAAGACAACATAGATGAAGAAATTGAGCTTCCAAAAGAAGTAAAAGCAGATTTAAGAGATTATCAAAAAATAGGATATAGCTGGCTTAAAACACTTGAAAACTATAAATTTGGTGGTATCCTAGCAGATGACATGGGACTTGGAAAAACACTTCAACTTTTAACTGTAATAGAATCTTATACAGAAAAAAGTTCTGAAAACAAAATGGCAAGCATAGTAATATCACCAAGTTCACTTGCATTAAACTGGATGGCAGAAGCCAAAAAATTTACGCCTAACCTTAATGTTCAGGTAATTTCAGGAAATGCAAATGAAAGAAGAAAAAAAATTACAGACATAAAAAATTACGATTTAGTAATAACATCATATGATTTACTAAAAAGAGATATAGACAAATACAAAGATTTAGATTATACATTTAAATATATCATAGCAGATGAGGCACAATACTTAAAAAATAGTAATACACAAAATGCTAAGGCAATAAAAGAGCTAAAGGCAGAAACAAGATATGCCTTAACAGGAACACCAATAGAAAATTCACTAGCAGAATTATGGTCTATATTTGATTATATAATGCCAGGATATTTGTTCCAATATAAAAAGTTCAAAACAATGTATGAAACACCTATTGTAAAAGAAGAAAATCAGGATGCAATGGCAAAATTAAAAATGCTAATAGAGCCATTTGTACTTAGAAGAACTAAAAAAGAAGTATTAACAGAACTTCCAGAAAAAACAATTACAGTTTTAAATAACACAATGGATGATGAACAAGAAAAGATATATATGTCATATTTAGCAAAGGCAAAACAAGAAGTTGCAGATCAAATAAAAGTAAATGGATTTGAAAAAAGTCAAATTATGATACTTGCAGCTCTTACAAGACTAAGACAAATTTGTTGCCATCCAGGGCTATTTATTTCAGACTACAAAGGTGAAAGTAGCAAGTTAAGTCAATGTATGGAAATAATAGAAGATGCTGTAAGTGCAGGACATAAAATTTTACTATTTTCTGGTTATACATCAATGTTTGATATAATTCAAAAAGAATTGACTATAAGAAATATAAAATATTTTAAATTAACAGGTAGTACAAAGGTTAGCGAAAGAATACAACTTGTTGATGATTTTAATACTAATCCAGATATTAAAATATTTTTAATTTCACTTAAAGCAGGTGGAACTGGTCTTAACCTTACAGGTGCAGATATGGTTATTCACTATGATCCTTGGTGGAATGCATCTGCCGAAAATCAGGCAACAGATAGAGCTTATAGAATTGGACAAAAAAATAATGTTCAGGTTTATAAATTAATTACCAGTAATTCTATTGAAGAAAAGATTTATGAACTTCAACAGAAAAAGTCGGAATTGGTGGATAATATGCTTTCTACAAAGACGTCGTTTATTAGTAAATTTAGTAGAGATGAGATTATGAATTTGTTTGAATAGGAATCCAAAGTGCAATTTTTGCGTTTCAAAGTGCAAAAATTGCACTTTGGAAAAGAGAATATGAAAAAACACTTGCCAAAAGCAAAAATAACGTATATAATGTGGATATAAACCACAAAAGGGGTAAAACCACAGTGGGAATACAAAAGGAAAGTCCCTAAGTGGACAAGAAGGAGGAATTACTATGGAAATAAAAGTTTTAGGAAAGGAAATAAAAGTCACAGAAGCAATTAAGGAATATGTAGAAAAAAAGCTAGATAGAATTGACAAATATTTTGAAACAGCTAGCGCAGAAGTAACAGTAAGAGCGGAAAAAAATGAACAAATAGCAGAAGTTACAGTAATGGCAAACGGAGAAAATTACAGAGCAGAAGCTGAAGAAAAAGATTTATATGCATCAATAGACAAAGTTATAGATATATTGGAAGGACAAATAAGAAAAACAAAAACTAAAAAAGAAAAAATGATGAGAGAAGGTTCTTTAAAAGATATGAACCAAACAGCATCAGAAAAAAATGAAATTAAAAATGAAATTTTAAAATATGGTTATTATGAAATAAAACCACTTGCACCAGAAGATGCAATGCTTGAATTACAAGAAAGACCAACACATAATTTCTTACCATTTATAAATATTGAAACAAATAAAGTTTGTGTTATTTATAAATTAAAAGATGGTAAAAATTATGGAATAGTTGAACCAGAAGCTTAGTAATATATGTAAATTTTATAGCTGAAAAATTGCTTGAAGTTAGCAATTTTTCAGCTTTTTTGGCTTTTTAAAAAAATCACAAGACTCCAAAATTTGCAAAATGTCGAAATATGTGGTATAATGGAGAACGGTTTCGCTAAAAATAACAATTGAAGGAGAGTGAATATTTATTTTAAAACCAAATTTATTACATCTTACAAAAGAAATAGCAAAGGTTATGTTAATAATAATAACAGGTTTTTTATTAATTTTAGCGATTATATTTATAAAATATAAACCAGTATATGAAGTAACAATTGCAGGAGAAAAACTAGGATATATTGAAAAAGTAGACGAATTTAAAAATTTAATAGAAGAAAAAATAATTAATCAAGAAGGTGAATATATAGAAAATATTTCCTTAATTCAAGAACCAGAATATAGTTTCAAACTATTAAAAAGAACAAGTAATTTAAATACAGATGAGGTAATTGAAAAATTAAAGACAGCAGATACAGTAATAACATATAAATATTACGAAGTAGCACTAAATAATGAAACCAAATCTTATGTAAAAACACTTGAAGAAGCAGAAAAGGTTGTAAATGAAATAAAGAAAGAATTTTCAGAGGATAATTTAGAATTAGACCTTCAAATTAATGAAAAATATACAGAAAGCATAGAAAGCGTTACTACAAATAATTTAGAAGTTGCAACTGCTAGTGTCGAAAATGCAGCAAAAGAGATGAAAGAAGAAAATGAAAATAAAAGCAAAGAGGAAGATGCTATTGCTACTGTAAATAATATTAAATTATCTGTATTACCAGTTACAGGAAGAATTACATCAAGATTTGGAGAAAGAAGTTCATTAAGAAGAAGTACCCATACAGGTCTTGATATTGCATGTACTACAGGAACTGATATAAAAGTAGTATCAAATGGTACAGTTACATTTTCTGGTAAAAAAGGTTCTTATGGTAATTTAATAATTGTAGATCACGGAAATGGTGTTGAAACTTGGTATGGACATTGTAGTAAATTATATGCTAAAGTAGGAGACAAGGTAAATGCAGGAGATGTTATTTCAGCAGTAGGTTCTACTGGTAATTCAACTGGTCCACATTTACATTTTGAAATTAGAATTAATGGAAATTGTGTTAATCCGCAAAATTATGTTTATTAGGAAAAGAGCTAATTCGAACCTACTCTATAATTTTAAAGCCGTGAATAGTAACACAAAATATAATATAAATGGATTTTTTTTGAAAAAACTAGCAATTTAATTTTAACTGTGTTATACTAATTTTGTCAAACAAAAAGAAAGGAACACAATAAAAATGGGAAAATTATTTGTTATAGATGGAACAGATGGAAGTGGAAAACAAACACAATTTCAAAAACTACAAGAAAGATTAACAGAAGATGGAATAGAATATAAAACAGTAAGCTTTCCAAACTATGATAGCCCAAGTTCTTCACTAGTTAAGATGTATTTATCAGGAGAATTTGGAAAAAATGCAAAAGATGTAAGTCCATATATTGCATCAACATTTTATGCAGCAGATAGATATGCAACATTTAAAACAGGATATCAAGAATATTATGATAACGGTGGAATAATTTTAGCAGACAGATATACAACTGCCAATATGGTACATCAGGCAGGAAAAATATATAATAAAGAGGAAAGAAAAAAATTTTTAGATTGGCTATGGGATTTTGAATTCAATCTATACGGTCTACCTATTCCAAGTGAAGTATTTTTCTTAAACATGCCAGTTGAAAAATCTATTGAATTAATGAAGAACAGAGAAAATAAATTTACACATAATCAGGCAAAAGATATACATGAAAGCGACACACAACATTTAATAGATGCATATCGTGCAGCATGTGATGTAGCAAAGGATTATAATTGGTATGAAATAAAATGTATCAAAGAGGGAAATTTAAGAACAATAGAAGACATTCATGAAGAAATTTACAATGAAGTAAAAAAACATATTTAAGTATATAGGCATAGTAAAAGAAAATGTGACTATGCCTATATTGCAATATAAAAATCAAAGAAAACAAGAGAAAAAACAAGATATAATGAGAAAGAATAAAAATATGAAAATTAACGAACAAAAAGAGAATAAAAAGTAATGGCAAAGTGACGAAAAAAGATTTGAAATATTGGAAAAATTTGGTATAATATAACGCGATGGTGCATTATTCTAGTCGTACTTTTTTATTGTGAGGGTGGGGCTAAAAATCCACTAAAGGGCATATGAATTAGGGCTTCTTGTTTGTGCGCGAAATGCCAGTTTTGTGTGTGAGTAGGAAGAAAGAGGTAAGGGAAGAATATAATGGCATATATTTGTTTACCCTTGTTTCGCTGAAACTTAAATAAATTTTAAGTAAAACCTATGGTGAGTGCCAAGACACGAAATACATAGAGTAGCCTGTCTTGAGTGAATGTATTGGGATTATTTTATCATTTATGAAATTGCATTTGCAAAAGAGACTAGCAATAAATAAAAGTATGTCAAGGAAAACTTCTAGAATGTTTGCCAGAATTAACAGGCAAGGAAACTTAAGGATTAAGGTACGGACTTAAGTGGCGATCTGGTGTCTAAAGATTAATTTAGATGTTCCCTTTAAATGGAAACGGCTATGTAGTAATATATAGTAGAGAATAGAGAAATTCAACCAGACCTAAACCGTAAAATTTACTTGAGTTTTTACCATCTAAAAA
>CAKPLD010000037.1 GCA_934167225.1 uncultured Clostridia bacterium
AACAGATATTTTGTAAGCTATATCTGTAATACGAATATAGTTTACACTTTTTTTGTTTATTTGTCAAGCTTTTTATTAATTTTTTTAGTTTTTCGTAATATAAAATGTTACTATTCACAGCTATTAAAACCGGTTCGAATTAGAATAATTATTAATTGTTCTAATTCGAACCTACTCTACAATTTTAAAGCTGTGAATTGTAACTATAAAATTTCGTATTACGATTTTTTTGCTTTTTTCGTAATATAAAATTTCATATTACGAATTTTTTGCTTTTTTCGTAATATGGTTTTTGTATTCAAAGCTAATTACTTTAAAAATAAATCTATATATTTTTGAAATGCAAAAATTTGGTTTCTGCTAAATCCAGTAGTTTCTACTAAAATTTCTTTTTCCAGAAAAGCATTTATCACTCCAACTAACGTTGTAAATTTCATTCCAGTATTTTCAATTATTTTCTTTCTTGAAACAACTGGTTCATTATATAGAACATCTAATACTTTTCGTGCATTTTCTGATTTTACCGGTAATTCCATTATAACTTTATCCATTTCCATAGTTAGTTCAACAACACTTCTAAATTTTTCTTTTGCCGTTTTTGATGTCTCAATAACCGCTTCTAAGAAAAATTTAATCCATCCTATCATATCATTATGAGTTCTTACTCTTGTAAGCATATCATAATATGTATTTTTATTTCTTTCAATATAATCAGAAATATATAAACACGATTTTTCTAACATTCCTTTACTCTGAATATACAATGGAATAAGTAATCTTCCTATTCTTCCATTACCATCTAAAAATGGATGGATTGATTCAAATTGATAATGTAAAATTGCAATTTTTATTAAATCTGGCGTATCTATTTCTTCATTGTTTATAAATTTTTCAAAATCAGATAAACATTCTGCAATTTCTGTATGTGGTGGTGGAACATAAACTGCAGTTGATGGCATACTTCCTCCTATCCAGTTTTGTGATGTTCTAAACTCTCCAGGCGTTTTGTGTTCACCACGAACTCCTTGCATTAATATTCCATGAATTTCTCTTATTAATCTTGTACATACCGGAAAACCTTCTTTTATTCTTTCTACTCCGTAATTCGTAGCTTTTACATAGTTTTGTACTTCTTCCCAGTCATCTCTTTTTTCTGGATTAATGTCGGTTACATCTAATAAATCTTCTTCTACAGTTGTTCTTGTTCCTTCGATTCTGCTTGATTTGTTTGCTTCGATTTTTACATGCATTTTTATATATAAATCTACATTTGGTATTAATAATGAATATGCATTTAATTCTCCAATTTGTCTATTTGCTTCCGATAATAGTTTGTCCAATTTTGTGTCATCCCATCCCCAATTGTAATTTATTTTGCTTGGAATAAATGCTTTGTAGTCATTCATTTTTACATATTCACCTGATTTGTATTCTTCTAGTTTCATTTAATCACCTCCTTATTTTTTATTATAAGTATTTACGAACATTTGTATTGTATCATGTTATTTTAATATATTCAATCCTTTTAACAAAATTTTAAAAAAATTGCCGTTTTAGTTCATAACTTTTATATTAATTACGAATTAAAACGACAATATTTTTTTATTAAAGATAATTTACAATTTCTCATAAACAATATAACAAATTGTTTCATTAATCCTCCTAAATATATATTTTTAAACTTTTCTTACCGTATTTATCCAATCTCCCACAAAATCTTTTTGAATAAGTATATTATTATTTATTCCGGTTCCCATAAACGTTGTAGGTTTATTTTTGGCATGATAGTCAGAGCCTCCTGACATAAATCTATTATATTTTTCACATAAACCTATCATAAATTTTCTTTCTTCTTCATTAAATAATGGATATATACATTCTAGTCCATCAATATTTGTTGTTTTTAATATTTCTTCTATTGTTTTTCTCTTATCATCAAATGGATATATTAATCCATGTGCTAAAAAAGCTAATCCGCCTGCTTTATGTATTTTATTTATAAGTGTTTGGCAATCATCATAATATTTTGAAGTATTATAATAAAAAGGACTATTTTTATTTCCTTCATGTTCTCTATAAAAGGTTGTTCTATTGAATGGTCCTATTATTTCTTCATTTTCTCGATATTTCATTATATTATCACAAAATACCCAACTCGCATATGTTTTATTTTTGTCCTCAACATTTACTTTTATATTTTCATCTACCTTCATTCCGAGTTTTTTAGCAACTTTTATAAAGTGTTTCAAAATATCACTTTGAACCTGCAGCATATTTTCTTTTTTTATATCTATGTTTTCGTAATCGATTCCATATGCTAAAATCTCTATATTAGTATCATTGAATGTTGTTTTTATTTCTGAACCAACTACAATTTTCCCATTAAATTTTTTTCTTATTTCCGGATTTTTTTCTAATTCGAAATATGCTCCAACAGAATTATGATCAGTAATTGAAATTATTTCAATTTTCTGTTTTTCCGCATTCTCCAATAATTCTTCTACTGAATCTGTTCCATCTTAGTGATTTGTATGTAAATGTAAATCTATCATTTTTTAACTCCTCCATTTTTTCAATTTTTCTAACAAAAACAACCGTCTCCAATAGAAAATCCTCTCAAAAAATCTCCCACATTCATCCTCTTCGCATTCTCTCCTTGAATTTCCTCCACTGAAATCACACCATCAATAGTCTTAATAAACAATCCTTTTTTACTATCAGCCAAAATAACTTCTCCTGCTTTCTTTCCAGAAAAATCAAACTCGCCTAAAGCCTCCTTAAGCTCTGCACCTTCATCAAAAGCCCTAACTTTCCAAAATTTAATCTTCTTACCATTAAACATAGCATAGGCTCCCATAATAGGATTTAAACCTCTAACCAAATTTTTAATTTCTCTAGCATTCTTACTTTGCCAATCAATTTTAGCCATATCCTTAGAAAGCATAGGAGCAACTGTAAAATTCTCTCCTTGTGGAATCCTCTTTACTGTTCCATTTTCAATTTCGTCCAAAGTTTTAACCAAAAGATTTCCGCCAATTATAGACAACCTATCCCAAAGTTCTCCTGTTGTCTCATCTTCTCCAATTTGAACTTCCTCTTTTAAAATCATATCACCTGTATCCATTCCAATATCCATATACATTGTTGTAACACCTGTTGTCTTATCTCCATTAAGCACAGCCCATTGAATAGGTGCAGCACCTCTATATTTAGGAAGAAGTGAAGCATGCACATTTATACAACCATATTTAGGAATGTCTAAAATTGCCTTTGGCAAAATTTTTCCATATGCCACAACACATATAACATCTGGATTTAAACATTTTAATTCTTCTACAAATTCTTCATTTTCTTTTACTTTTAGTGGTTGATATACCGGTATATTTTTTTCGATAGCCACTTCCTTTACAGGTGTTGCAATCATTTTCATACCACGGCCTTTTGGTCTATCCGGGTTTGTTACAACTGCCATTATGTTATGCCCTTTTTCTATAATTGCTTTTAGCGATTCAGCCGCAAAATCTGGTGTTCCCATAAAAATTATATTCATATTATTCAATCCTTTCTGGACAATAGAGAACTGTCCCTTCCCCAATAAAGAACCGTCCCCAAATGGGGAATCCCCAACAGAGAACCGTCCCCAAATGGGGAATTGCCTTGTCCTAATCTTTAGGAGAAACATACTCCAAAGTACCTGGCTCAACTAAATCCACAAATAGAACTCCATTTAAATGGTCTACCTCATGGCATACAGCTTGTGCCAATAAATCTTTTGCTTTTAATTTAACCTTTTCTGCTTCTCTATTATAAAATTCTACAACAACCTCAGTTGGTCTAACTACTTTTCCAAATTCGTTAGGGAAACTTAAACAACCTTCTTCACATTCTTTTGAACCTTTTGTTTTTAATATTTTTGGATTTATTAAAATATATGGTCCTTTTTCATCTTCTATATCAATTACAATAATTTGTTTTAATATTCCCACCTGTACAGCAGCTAAGCCTACTCCATTAAAATGATACATTGTTTCTAGCATATCATCTATTAAACTTTGGTTTTTTTCTGCTGTTATGTCATCGATATTTACTTCTCTTGATTTTTTTCTTAATATTTCGTCTCCTTGTTCTCTTATTTTTCTTAGTGCCATTCTTATCTTCCTTTCTTTTCCTCCATTGGTATCTGTTCTTTTAAGAACTGTTTCCCCGAAACAATAGTTACATCATGTTATTAGGATTTATGTCTATACTCACCTTGGTGTGTTTTAAATTCATCCCATATACATTTTGTAAACATTTATTTAAAATAATTGTAACCTCTTCACTTACAACACCTTTTGCAATAATTCTCCATCTAATTTTATTTTGAATTTTATCTATCGGTGCTGGCATAGGCTGAAACACATTTATTTCATATTTTTCTAAGTTTGTTTTAAGCATATTAAACATATATAAACTTACATCTTGTATTTCTTTTAAATTTTCTCCCGAAAATCCAATTAATATTATATCGCAAAATGGTGGATATTTCAACTGTTTTCTTAGTTTGATTTCTGTATCATAAAATAAATTATAATCTTGTGTTTTAGAATATTCAATTGGAAAACTATCTGGATTATATGTTTGTATTACAACTTTTCCTGGCAAATTCTCACGCCCTGCTCTTCCTGCGACCTGTGTAAGTATTTGGAAAGTCCTTTCATTTGCTCTGTAATCGTCTTGGTTTAAAGAACCATCTGCTGCAATTACACCAACCAGAGTAACTTTTGGGAAATGATGTCCTTTTACTACCATTTGTGTTCCTATTAAAATATCTATATTGTCTTCTTTAAACTTTCTTAATATCTCCTCATGCGAATTCTTTTTCGTTACAGTATCTACATCCATTCTTATAGTGGATGCACTTGGAAACAACTTATTTATTTCTTGTTCTAGTTTTTGTGTTCCTGTCCCAAAATATCTTATTTTCGTGCTTTTGCATTCTGGACAAATGCTTACTGGTCTTTCAGTATGTCCACAATAGTGACATTTTAATATATTTTTAGTTATATGATATGTTAAGCTTATATTGCAATTTGGGCATTTTAAGGTATATCCACAATCTCTACACATTATAAATGTTGAGTATCCTCTTCTATTTAAAAATAATATTGTTTGTCTTTTTTCCTTTAGATTTTTTTCCATTTCCGAATATAACAAACCACTTACCATTGACTTATTTCCTGTTGCCAATTCCGTTTTTAAATCCACAATTTGTACTTCTGGCAAATTAGAATTATTAGCTCTTTTGGTCAATTTTAATGTTGATATTTCTTGATTTTGAGCCCTATAAAATGTTCTTAAATCTGGTGTTGCACTTCCAAGTATTAATGGAATTTTCTGTTCTTTTGCAATCTTAAATGCTACCTCTTTTGCCGAATATCTTGGGCTTGCTTCAGATTTATATGAGCTATCATGCTCTTCATCAATTATTATTAATCCTAAATTATTACATGGTGCAAATATTGCAGATCTTGCACCTATTACAATTTTTGCTTCATCCTTTTTTATTCTTTCCCATTCATCATGCCTTTCTCCTATGGATAATTTGCTATGTAATACTGCAATTTTTTCTTTTCCAAATCTTCCTATAAATCTGTCCAACATTTGTGGAGTTAAAGATATTTCCGGTACCAAACAAATCGATGATTTTCCTTCATTTAAAGCTTTTTCTATTAATTGTAAATATACTTCTGTTTTTCCAGAGCCTGTTATTCCATATAGTAAAAATTCTTCAAATCTAGTTTCTTCCATTGCTTGTGATACTTTTAAATACGCCTTTTGTTGCTCCTCTGTAAATTCTAGTTTTTGGTTATTATTTACTTTTTTATTTATTAATGGATTTCTATCAATCTTTTTATTTACAATTTTTAAAATTTCTTTTTTTACAAGTGAATTTACAGTACTCCTTGAAATTTCGGCAAAATTTTCTATTTCTGGGATTGTAAGACCTTCATTGTTCTTTATAAATTCTATTAATTTTTTTTGCTTTTCTCCTTTTAACTCATCTATATTTATATCTTGATACGGAACATTTAAGTATACAAAATTTATATTTTTGTCTTGCACTCTATCATCTTTGTTTTTTGCTCTAGTTCCAGGTGTTAACATTAACTTTATACATTCAGATACATTGCAAAAATATTTTCTAGCCATCCATCTTGCCAAGTTTATCCTGTCTGGCGGTAAATTTTCTTCTAATCCTGCTATAGGCTTTACTTTATATTCTGTTTTTTCTTTTATCTTTATAATATAGCCTTGTTCAAGTGTTTTGAAATTGCCAAATGGTACTAGTACTCTACTTCCTACGTCTACTATATCTTCTATTTCTTTCGGTATTTCGTAGTCAAATTTTCTATTTAGGCTTTTTGCTTTGCTATCTATTATTATTTCTGCTATCATTTACAATCCTTTCTGCTTGCTTTTCTTATAATCTATTATAATTATCTCTTTTCTTAAATTTTCTTCATCTTATCATATAAAATAGATTTATACAATACATTGTTTTTTATAATTGCAATTTGTAAGTTATGAAAAGAGTACCAATTAATGATACTCTTCAAACTAACTATTATTTTTTTACAACTATATTAAAAATTTTACCAGGTACATAAATCTCTTTAACAACCTCGTTTTTCTCAAAAATATCTTGGACTTGTTTGTCATCCTTAACTTTTTCAAGAATTACATCTTCAGAATCGTCTGCATTCACAATAACGCAAAGCTTTAATTTTCCGTTAACTTGAACAGGAATCTTTTTAGTTCCACCATTCATTTCACTTTCTACAATTTCAGGCCATTTTTCGTTGTAAACAAATCCTTCTTTTCCGATTTTCTCCCACAATTCTTGTGTAAAATGAGGTGCAAGAGGAGAAAGCAATGTAATAAAAATCTCTATAACATTTTGTAAAACATCTATATTTATATTTTCGTCTCTAATATAGTCCCCAATTTTATTAGATAATTCCATACTTCTTGCAATAGCTGTATTAAATCTGTAATCATTAATATCATTTCCCATTGCTTTGATTGTTTGGTTTTTCCATCTAAGTAATTCTTTTTCTTTAGATCCAATTTCTTTAGAATTTTGGATATTTTTTAATTCGTTATATTTTTCAATTAATCTTTCAATTCTAGAAAAATATTTTACCATTGATTCTATACCTTTTTCGTTCCAAGGTCCACCTTGTCTATATTCAAATCCAAACATTATATACATTCTAAATACATCAGAGCCATATTTTTCTATGTATTCTTCTGGAGAAACAGTGTTTCCTTTGCTTTTGCTCATTTTGTTTCCATCTGGTCCTAGAATCATACCTTGATGTATTAGTTTTTTGAATGGTTCATCAAAGTCTAAGTATCCTAAATCTCTTAATGCTTTAGTTATAAATCTTGCATAAATTAAGTGCATTGCAGCATGCTCTTTTCCACCTACATATACATCAACTGGTAACATTTTATCTACTATTTCTTTTCTAAATGCTTCTTTATCATTTTTCGCATCTGGGTATCTTAAGTAGTACCATGATGAACATACAAATGTATCTAAAGTATCTGCTTCTCTCTTAGCCTTTCCTCCACATTTTGGACAAGTACAATTCATAAATTCACTTGATTTCTTTAGTGGTGATTCTCCATCTGGCTTAAATTCTACATTGTGTGGTAATACTACTGGCAAATCTTTTTCTGGTACTGGCACAGTTCCACATTTGTCGCAATATATAATTGGAATAGGTGCTCCCCAATATCTTTGTCTTGATATTAACCAGTCTTTTAGTCTGTAATTTATAGTTTTGTTTCCTTGTTGTGTTTTGCTTAAATCTTCTGTGATTGTTTTTTTAGCAACACTTGATTCTAAACCATCATATTTTCCGCTATTTGTCAATATTCCATATTCGGTATAAGGCAAAGTTATTTCTTCATTAGATTTACTTTTTATTACTTGTTTTATTGGTAAATTATATTTACTAGCAAATTCAAAGTCTCTTGTATCATGTGCTGGAACTGCCATTACTGCTCCTGTTCCATAGTCTTCTAGTACATAGTCTGCTATCCAAATTGGAACTTTGTCTCCATTTATTGGATTTATTGCATATGCTCCTGTAAATACTCCTGTTTTTTCTTTGTCTGTAGATAATCTTTCAATTTCACTTAATTTTGATGTTTCCTTTATATAATTTTCTACATTTTCTTTATATTCTGGTGTAGTTATTTCTTGAACTAAATCACTTTCAGGGGCAATAACTACATATGTAACACCATTTAATGTATCTGGTCTTGTTGTAAATACAGTTATTTCTTTTCCATTGCTTTCGCATTTAAACTTTATTTCGCTTCCTTCTGATTTTCCTATCCAGTTTATTTGTACTTTTTTTGTTGATTCTGGCCAATCTATAGTTTCTAAGCCTTGTAATAATTCTTCTGCATAATTTGTAATTTTGAAAAACCATTGTGATAATTTTTTTCTTTTTACCTCTGATCCACATCTTTCACATTTTCCGCCTATTACTTGCTCATTTGCTAGAACTGTTTTACAACTATCACACCAGTTAACAGGTGCTTCTTTTTTATAAGCTAGTCCTGCTTTATATAACTTTAAAAATAGCCATTGTGTCCATTTATAGTAATCTGGCATACATGTTTCTACTGAATAGTCCCAATCATAACTTCCGCCCATTTCTTCTAATTGCTTTTTCATTGTTTCTATATTTTTTAATGTTGATTCTTCTGGATGTATTCCTGTTTTTATTGCATAGTTTTCTGCTGGAAGTCCGAATGCATCAAATCCCATTGGATGGAATACATTATATCCATTCATTTTTTTGTATCTTGCAAATGAATCTGATGGTGCATAGTTGAACCAGTGTCCTAAGTGTAATTTTGCTCCTGATGGATATGAAAACATTTCTAGTGTATAAAATTTTTCTTTTTTGCTGTTCATATCATATTTATATACATTTTTTTCTTTCCAATTTTTTTGCCATTTGGCATCTGTTTTTTTTGAATATTCCAATGTTTATCCCTCCATTTTTAGATTTTTGCTTTTTTCTTTAAAGATTATACCATCTCGAAGGCATTATGTCTATTGCTTTGGCATTTTTTCTTGATTTTTTGGTTTCTATATTCCTATTTTTCGTCATAAAGTTTTAACATTTTATATCTGTTCACTTTGATTTTTCTCATTTTCTTTTATATATTCTAAATATTTTTTATCACGTGTAATATCATACAATGCTTTATATACATAAATTACCGATTGAATATTATTTGCTTTTAATTGCAATTGTGCGACTTCCAAAAACATTTTTATTATTTCATAGCTTATTCCTTGTGGAATATTGTACTCTGTTAGGAGTATTTTTATTTCTTCATTTGTCGAAAGTCTTTTTTCTCTCTTTTCTTGTTTTGCAATATACCCTAATTCTACATGTGCTAAGTTTATATTTTCAAATTTAATACTCTGTGTATATAATGCATTTGCTAGGTCAAATATTCTTCTTTCTGTATAATACCATCCTAAATGTCTATAATATGCTGCCATATATCTGCTACTATAAATACATGGATATGTTTTTTCAACCTCTACTCTGTATCTATCAAATTGCCCAAGCTTTCTATATACATTTGCCTTTTCGAATCTATTGTCTGGACTTATAGGATTCCATGCAATTGCTTTATTAAGATATTGAATTGCTTTTTCAAATTCTTTTTTTTCAACATTTATAAATCCCAATAAAAAATATGTATATGACATATTATTTTTAGTTGCAATCATTTTTTTATTTGTTCCGTATTCCATACAATGTAGCTACCAGACTTTCAGGATAATTTGTAAAATTATAATATACGTTTTCTTTATCTTCTACGTTTTTTATTTCCTCATCTTCAATAATTTTTAATAAATCTTGTTCTGCCGAAGTGAATTCTTTACTTTTTATTTTTTTTGTAATCAACAATATTTTTTCTTGATAGTTCATTTTTTACCTCCTATACTATTTATAACTTTTTTTATTTTAACATATTATAAGCTAAAATACAACTTTATAATGGCACAAATGTAATACATTTAAATGCAAAAGTAGAATTTACTTTTGCAATCAAGCCAAAATATAATACTGTAACGTTTTTAACATTACAGTATTATTAATATCATATTTTACCCTAAGGCAACATCTAAAACCATCATCAACACAAATCCTACAATTAACCCCAAAGTTGCCAAATTCTTATTTTCTATTATAGACTCAGGTAATAACTCACGTGCTGCAACAGCAATCATTGCTCCTGCTGCAAAGCTAAGTAATACTGGCAAAATACTTCTTATTGTCATAACTAATAATACACCTATTACAGCAGATATTGGTTCAACTAGAGCCGAACCTTGCCCTAACATAAAGCTTTTAAACCTTGAAAATCCTTCATTTCTAAGTGGCAAAGCTACAGCTGCACCTTCTGGAAAATTTTGAATTCCAATTCCAAATGCTAACATTACTGCTCCAATTAAGGTCATCCCAGGTACTCCACTTGCTATTCCTCCAAAAGCCACGCCAATTGACATCCCTTCTGGTTGATTATCAATTAGACAGTGCTATTTTTGCATACTTTTATAAACTCTTTCCTAAATGTCAGCACCCAATTTTCTAATACAATACTTTATAGATAATTATATGGTATAACCTTATTTTTTTCGTTAAAATTAATAACTTTATCATACATACAAATAAGTCCACCTTCTCCAACATTTCCTAATTTTTCTAGTACTTTAAAATTTGATATCATCTCTTTTGTAGGAGTTGCAGATTTCTTTATCTCTATTGGGTGTAGTTGACCGTTTTGCTCTATAATTAAATCAATTTCGTTTTTTTCTTTATCTCTATAAAAATATAGTGGTGGTCTTAATTCTCCATTATTGTAATAACTCTTTATTATTTCAATTATGACAAAATTCTCAAAAAAACTTCCTGCCATATTCCCTGCTTCTAGAACTTCTTTGTTTTTCCATTTTGTTAAATACGCAACCAATCCTGTATCTAAAAAATATATTTTAGGTGTTTTAATAGCTCTTTTCATAATATTGTTATAATATGGTTCCAATAAATAAACAATGTTTGATGACACTAAAATTGATAACCACCTTTGTGCTGTTGGTATAGTTATTCCAACTTCATTTGCTACATTATTTAAATTCA
Source organism: uncultured Clostridia bacterium (assembly GCA_934167225.1). Lineage (GTDB taxonomy): Bacteria > Bacillota > Clostridia > TANB77 > CAG-508 > CAG-269. The sequence goes on from CAKPLD010000037.1 coordinate 11,229, forward strand.
AAAGTTGTCCTATTCTACTTGCTAGAGCTGTCATAAATTTTAAGAATGTTAATGTATCTCCAACCTGTGTTAAATTTCTAACATCTCTTTCAATATATGTATTTACATACATTGAATAATACATTTCAAAATCTATATTTTCTTGATATAAAGCTGGCATTGTTCCTTTATGAATAATATCCCAAATTTCATCGTATGAAATTTTCATATCATATTTTCCCTTTTCTGCAATATAATCTTCGGTAGGAACAAAGACTTTATTAAAGTCTATATTCTTTATTTCTCTTAGACTTAACCCTAGTAAGTTTAAAATTCCTATTCTTCCAGCTAAACTTTCACTTACATTTTTCATTAAATGAAATTGCTGTGACCCAGTTAGATAAAACATTGCTTTTTCTTCACTGTTATCTATTTCTATCTTAATATAACGCAATAAATCTGGAGCATATTGTATTTCATCAATGATAATTGGTGGCTTATTTGATTTTAAGAATAAATTTGGATCCTCTATAGCTGCTTGATTTAATATCATATCATCTAATGTAATATAATTTGTATTAGATTTTAAATTTTTTAGCATTGTAGTTTTCCCTACTTGCCTTGCTCCAGTAACCAAAATGGCTTTAAACATTTTTTCTTGTTTTTTTATTGTGCTTTCCGCACTTCTTTTTATATATTTCATGATCCTATTCTCCTTTCGACCGTTATAATATTCAATATTATTATAGTCGCTTTTTTATATGCTGTCAACTATTTTGTTTAAATTTCGAAAATTAAATATAATATCTACTTGTTTGTCTTGGTGGATTTCAATTCTATTAATAATTACTTTCATAATTTCTGATGTTGGTTTATTTAGACTTAGAAAATCCTGTACAACACTTTTTATTTTTTCTGTATTATCTTGTTTTGCTTCTTCTCTTTGCTGTTTAATTTCTATATATTTGCTTTCTTTTTCTCCTATTTCATCCTTAAATTTTTTCAATAATCTTTCATACATTTCTTCACTTATTTTATTGTTTAATTTGTCTACATACATTTGATCAATA
>CAKPLD010000038.1 GCA_934167225.1 uncultured Clostridia bacterium
TGCCAATCTTTTCTTAGTAGTCTTTCTATTCCTGGTGATGATATTTCTAAAAAGTATTGTTCTTCTATTGGATTTGCCTCGTCAATTATTTCTTTTATTTCGTTATTTACTTTTTCACAATCGTCTAAAGAAATCCCTTTGGGGCTATCTATTACTATTCTTAGTATTTTGTTTGATCCTTCCTTTATATATAATACGTCATATAATTCGTACCCAATTTTTTCTATTTGGTCTTTAACTAATTTTTCAACTTTTTCTTCAATTTTTGCCAAATTTTACCTCCTATTTTACAAGAATTAAGAGCGAGATTTTTGTTCCCGCTCTTCCTCTCTCTTTATGCTTGTTATAGTATACACCTTTTTTTAACAAATTGCAAGTGTTTTGGCTGTTTTTTTACTCATACCTTGGAAATGGAGGTCTTGGTGGCATAGGTGGTCTGCAATTTGGTCTCATACATCCGTGGTCTTCCTAGTAATTCTCTTAAAATTAATATTCTAATTAAATCATTTAGCATATTATTTCTTCCTGCTTGCCTATTTTCTCTTTCTTCATCTTTTGATTCTTTTTCTTTATCTCCTCCTCTAACATCATTATTTAAGGTAATGTTTAATTGAGCTCCATTATTTACTTCAATATTGCTATATACTTCTTCTACCATTCTATCAATTTCAGCTTTTCCATATCCTCTATTATTTTGGGCACAAACTTTCCTAACCATTGGATATACTATTTTGTATATTTCTGGATATGAATTTTCTAATTCTTGTTCTATATTTCTTTTTTGAAAAAAAACAGAATTATAGTTTAAATTATTGTAACTATATGGATAATTTTCTACAAATCCATATTCATATCTTGGTTCATACCTTATTTGCTGATTTTCGTATCCACCTTGTTCGTATGTATTTTTGTACCCATTTAATGGATAACCATAAAAATTTTGCATATACTCTTCGTACATATTTTAACCTCCTTAAATTTTTCGCATCAAAAAACATCTTTAGAAAATTATTTTTCCAAAGATGTATCATAATGGAAAAATCTCAATTTGGTATATTTTATTCAAGAGAGATTTTTCTGTTACATTTTATTTACAATATCTTTAAATCTATGTCCTCTATCATACATATTTTTGAACATATCAAAACTTGTGCTAGCTGGCGAAAATAGTACAATTTGACCTGGTGTAGCATAACGTTTTGCAAGTGTTACTGCTTGTGATAAGCTTTTTACCATGTAGATGTTTATTTCCTTATTTTCTTTTTCTTCTTCTGCTTTTACACTATCGAATATTTTTCCTGCTGTTTGCCCCATAAGTATTAGTGTTTTTACTTTACTTAGTATTGGTTTTGCAAGTGGTGTATAGTCTAAATTTTTGTCTGCTCCTCCTGCTATTAATATTATTTCTTCATGAAACGCATTTAAACCAGATATTGTTCTAGATGGAGTAGAGCTTGCAGAGTCATTATACCATTTTACTTCATTTATTTCTTTTACAAATTCAATTCTGTGTTCGACTCCTGGGAATTTTTTTATTACTTTTACTGCTGTTTCAAGGTCTACCAATGTTTTTGTTGCCGCAAGTGCACAGCATATATTTTCATAGTTATGTCTTCCTCTTATTGTAAGCTCTTTTGCACTTACTATGTGTTTTCTTAATTTGTCGTCACATTCTTTTATAACATCATCATCAACAATATATCCATTATCTAATTTTTCTTTGCTACTAAAATATATTACTTTTCCCTTTGCTTCCGCTGAACATTTTTTTGTTATTTCATTGTCGTAATTTACAATTAAAACTCCATCTCTATTTTGATATTTAAAAATGTTCTTTTTAGCTTCTATATATTCTTCGTAATCTTTATGTACATTTAAATGGTTTGGTGTTATATTTGTTATAACAGATATACTTGGGCTAACTTCCATTCCCATTAATTGGAAACTGCTTAATTCTAATACTACTTTATCTTCTGGTTTTATTTTGTGTAATTTTGTAAATAATGGTGTTCCTATATTTCCTCCTACATGGCAAGTATATCCTCCCTCTTTTATAATTTCAGATATTAGTGTTGTTGTCGTTGTTTTTCCGTCACTTCCCGTTACTCCTATTACTTGACATGGGCACATTTTCATAAGTAGTTCTACTTCTGTTGTTATTATTGCCCCTCTTTTGGCTTCTTCTTCTAACTCTGGTATTGTTGGTAAACAACTTGGACTGCGAAGTATTAAATTGTAATTTGTAAGTTTTGATAAATATCCTTTTCCTAATGACATTTCCATTGCATAGTTTGTAATTTTGTCTATTATTTCTTTTGGTATTTCTCCTATTTCTCTAGAATCAAATACTGTTACTTGTGCTTTTTTTTCATGAAAATAGTCTATTAATGGTATGTTACTTACACCTAGTCCTATTATTGCTACTTTTCTGTTTTTTATATATTCTTCAAATTCAATTAATTTTTCGTTTTTATATTCCAATTTGAATTCTTCCTTTCCTTATTACTTTTTTTATTTTATGTTCTGTTTTTCATTTGCGTTCATATTAGCACATTTTTTTTATTTTTACAAGCTTCATGTATGTTTTTTTATTTTTAGTCCATAATATTATTAAACGGAGGTGTTTAATATGTCTAAGGGTAAAAAAAATAAAAACAAAAATAATACTAACAGTAATAATGAAAATAATCAATAATTATAAAAACCGTATCTTCTCGTAGATACGGTTTTTATAATTATGTAAAAAGTGCCCATAGTACAAATGTCCATATTATGCCTTTTTGTAATTCTTTTTCATTAAATACATCTTTAAATCTTTCTGCGATAGAGTCCATTTCTTTTCTTGCCTCTTCACTGTCGTTTATTATTTCTATATCGTAATATTCTACATCTTCTGCTGTAAAATATGCAACGAATTTTTTAGGTTCATTTATTTTTGTATTTTCTATTTTTAGGTATTTTACTCCCATGAGGTCGTCTCTTTTATTGTAAATTTGTATTTTTATATATTTTCCATCTAATTGGTTCTCTTCTGTGCTTGTTACTTCTCCCATTATCCTTCCATTTACTTTTGTAGATTGTGCAATATCTATCTTTAAAGGATTTCCTATTTCTTCTTTTGGTGTCATATTCCTATATGTGGAATTTAAGCCTACATATGTCATTATCATTGTAAATATGTAAAACAGTATTATCCATATTATATATTTTCTAAATGTTTTTATTCTATCCATTTTATTTCCCCCATTTTTCTTTATGTACATTGTACTAGAATTTACTTTTTCAATCAACTTTTTTATTTTAATACACCAAAATTATAGAGTTAGTTCAACAATATCTTAATTTGCTGAATTAATTATCTCAAATTACAATTTAAAATTTTCTTGCTCTCCACTACTCATATTTTTCAAGCTGTAGCTTCCACTCTTAACCTCATCATCACCAATAACAACAACATAAGGAATTTCAAGTTTATCTGCATACTTAAATTTAGCCTTAACCTTCTTATCCTCATAATAAATCTGCACATTTTTCCCCTCAGCTCTCAGTTTACTTGCAACCTTAGAAACATACTCAAAATTATCTGTCATAGAAATTACAAGAACATCTGAAATAGCTTTTTTCTCTGATTTTATTAGGCCTATTTCACTTAATTGATAAAATAATCTAGTAAGTCCAATAGATATTCCAACACCTGGAAGTTTTTTTTCTGTATAATATTCTGCTAAATTTTCATATCTGCCACCTGAACAAATACTTCCTAAACTTTTATATTCATTTAAAAAAGTCTCATAAACAGTGCCTGTGTAGTAATCTAGTCCCCTTGCTATTGTTAAATCTATTTTGAAATTTTGCTCTGGAATCCCAAATATTCTCATATATTTAACAACTTCTGTTAGTTCTTCTAAACCTTTACCAAATTTTTCGTTTAGAATACCAAGTTCATTTAATGATTTTATTTTTTCATCATTTGAACCATTAATTGCAATAAAACTCATTATTTTATTAATTTTTTCTTTCTCAATATTTAATTTTTGTAATTCTTCTATTACTGCTTCTTCACCTATTTTTTCAATTTTATCTATAATTCTTAAAATATCAGCTGATTCATTGTTTAAATTTAAACTTTCAAATAAACCATTTAATATTTTTCTATTATTTATACATATTGTAAAATCTCCAAATCCTAATTCTGAAAAAGTACTGTAAATAATGTTTGGAAGTTCTGCATCATTTATTATATTTAGTTCTCCATCTCCTATTATATCTATATCGCATTGATAAAATTCTCTATATCTTCCTTTTTGTTGTCTTTCTCCTCTATAGACTTTTCCAATTTGATATCTTCTAAATGGAAATGCTAAATTGCCATAGTTTTTCGCTACATATTTTGCAAGTGGAACTGTTAAATCAAATCTTAAACTTAGGTCACTATCTCCTTTATTAAACCTATATATCTGTTTTTCTGTTTCTCCTCCTGCTTTTGCAAGTAATACTTTTGAGTCCTCTATTATTGGTGTGTCTAATGGTAAAAATCCAAATTTTTCGTAGTTTCTTTGTATTGTTTCTTTTATTTGATTAAATAATATTTGATCTTGTGGTAATAATTCCATAAATCCTGGAAGTGTACGTGGTTTTGTTTTGTTCATATAAAATTCCATTCCTTTCTTTTTGTACAAAAATGAACCGGTCACCAACATGCATTTTGTGAAGAAGAACCGGTTCCAAATGAACAACAAATGAATATTTATGTATCAAAAAAATAAGTTGCTTCTAAATCTGCCTCATGTGTTAATAATGCAATTGGATATTTACTAAATGCTAAACCAATTGTGTTATATTGTTCTTTTGGTTCTGTATATCCCATATGCCAACGAATTGCGTATTTTTCTTCTGGAGTTAGTTTTATGTATTCTGTTATCATCATTACTGATTTTTCTCCATGTCCATATGGAATTGTGTCATCTACTGTATAGTATGGTACTTTTTCCCATATTCCTAACGCATTTTTGGCATTTCTATAGTCTATTTTGTAATAGTTTGCTTTGCATAAATCGTGTAATAAAGCTATTAGTATTACAGATTCTGGTGGCGTTTTTATTTCTATACATGCTGTTTTTACTTTTTCTTTTAATATTTCATATACTTTTAAACTGTGTTCTACTAGCCCATGTTCTCTACTTCCGTGGAAACGAGTACTTGCTGGTGCATTAAAAAAGTCTGTTTTTTTTATAAAATCTATTAATTCATCTATGTTTTCTCTGTTTGTACTTTTAAGTAGATTTAAAAATTCTTCTTTCATTTCTCTTTTTCTCCTTCTTCTATCTTTTGCTTTATCTTTATTGCTTTCTTTCTTATTCTTTGTATTGCTGTGTCTACTGATTTAACTTTACTTTGAAGTTTTTGGGCTATTTCTGCATAGCTTTCTCCATTTTTGTAATGGCTTAGTACTTTTTTTTCAAAGTCACTTAAGCTTTCATTTATTGCTGTTTCTACTACAGTAAAATATTCTTTTTTAGTTATTATGTCTAATGGGTCTTCTCCTGTTCTTCTTGTGTCTAGTACGTCTAGTACTTCTGTGTTGTCATTTTCGTCATATGCTCCTGAATTTAAAGATAAGGATGAATTTAGTGGTATGTGTTTTTGTCTGTTTGAGTTTTTTACCGCTGTTATCATTTGCCTTTCTATACAAAGCCCTGCAAATGTTTTAAATGAATTTTGTTTTTTCTCATCATATGATTTTACTGCTTTATAAAGCCCAATATATCCTTCTTGTAGCATATCCTCTTTTTCCGAGCCAATCATGAAAAATTTGTTGGCTTTTATTCCTACAATATCTTTATATCTATCTATTAAACAGTCTAATGCTGTATTGTTTTGATTTTGTGATATTTCTTGTAATAGTTTTTCGTCTGTCATTTGATTATATTTTTCATCAAAAAACTTATTGTTTATGTCTGACATTTATTGCTCCTTTTGTTTTGTTTTTTTATACAAATATTATATTCGTTAAATCTAGTAATGTCAAGCTATACAACCTCATAAATTACAAAGTTTTTGTCTGAATATATTTTGTTGTAATTTTCTGGTTCTGTTTCGTCAATTATCATTCTAATTTTTGAATTTTTGTATAGAATTACATGTGTTATTCCGTATTCCTTAAATGTTTTTCCATAATATGTTCCTAAGTTCGATGTGTTTATAAAGTCCATAAATATGTCTTTTTTTCCATTAAATTCTGGTGCATATAAATCGGCTCTTGAGTCTATAAATACTGGTATTCCTCTATATAATAAATAACTTCCATAGTTGTATTCATTAAATAGTTTTATTTCATTTACATTCAAATTTTTTAACATCCAATTTGCCGCTTCTACTGGATAAGAATTTTCATTTACATAGCTATTATCTTTCTTTTTGTCTATAAATTTTAAACCATAAAATATTGATAAACACATAACCAGTAGGGTTATAGCTCCTATCATTGGTCTTAAAATCATTTCCATTTTTTCTTTGCTATATGTTTTTATAGCTTCTATAATTATTCTGTTTAAAATAATTGACCCAAGTAAAACAAACATTGTTGATTGTCTTCTAGATGAGAACATTAAATATGTAAGTCCTCCTATCATAAACAGATCTGATAGTCTTATTTTTACTTTTGTAAATATTAAAAGTGATAAAATTATTACTATTGTGCACATAATTGGAATATTGTTTATAAGTGTTAATGGTAAATGTTCGTTTATGTTGCCTACTGTATTTCCATTCATTGTTTTTATTAAATATGTGTATGGTGTTGTTCCAAGTGGTGTTAAAAATCCTGTTAAACCACAAATTGCCATTACTAAAATAAGCCATTTAACATTTTTGTTTAGTTTCATTTTTATTTTGTATGGCTCTTCTGTTTCTCTTACTTTTTTTATTTTTTCGTTTTGAGCTGTTATATTATTTATTTGTTTTTGTATTATTTTTGTTTTTTCTTCATTTTTTTTGTATTTTTTTAGAAGAATTTTTTTTATAAATATTGTTACTTTTCTATATATTATTATATCTGACATAAGACATATTATATATTCTGCAATATAAGGTAAACTTATAATAAATATAAATGGCCATACAGCCACATGTAAGTTTGCAATTAGTATAGACGATAATATTATTCCTATTGCATACTGGATTTTTTTCGGGTTTTGGATAAATTTTTCTATAAAAAAGATTACCCATACATATATTATGAATGTAACAAGCTGTGCTCTTGCTGCTATGTAATCTTTTAGTAAATACATGGCGCCAATTGTAATTGCAAAAGATACGAACTGATTTTGGTTCATTTTTTTGTTTACTATATATATTGATAAACCTAAAAGTATTGACATTACACAAACTGATATATATACTCCATCCCAATTTCCTATATTATATATTAGACTCATAAATACATCATATAACCAATGGGGATATGTATATGGTAAGTCTTCATGCCATGAAAAATGGTCTTTCATATCTATTCCATTTTCCATAATTAAATTTCCTATAGAAACTGTATAATATGTATCATTTTGAAGTGTTTTAGGTGCTACACTAAAACTAAACATAGCTATTAGTGCTATAATTATTACTTCCAAAATTATATTTTTCCTTTTTAGTATCTTATTAATAATTTCTTTCATAGAATTTTATCCTTTCTAATTATAAAATGATTTACACACAATTTTTTATGTGTGTAAATCTTTAACTACCTTTCACTTGTAGAGCCAAATCCGCCTTTTCTTACTCCTGTAGCATTGTCATTATCTACTACTAAGTATTTTGAAAACATTGCTTGTCCTATGCTATCTCCTTTTTTTATGTGTAAATCTTCATCTTTTAAATTTATTATTGAGAACATTATATGTCCATCATTTGATTCGTTTTCGTAATAATCTCCATCTATTACTCCAACACAATTTGATAACATTATTCCTTTTTTTGGAAATCCTGAACTTTTTGCATATAAATATAAAACTTCGTCTTCTTGCATATATGCCTTTAAACCTGTTGCTACAAGTGTTGGTTTCATTCCTTTTTTAAAACTTGGTATAATTATGTCTTCTGCTGATTCTACATCATAAGCTGCTGAACATTTTGTTTTTCTTTCTGGTAAATTTATTCCTTTATTTTCAAATCCTTTTGCTATTTCAAATCCTCTTACTTTTTCCATTTTTTTATTCCTTCCTTTTTTATTATTTAAACATTTTTATAATTGATTCTGCATCTAATTTGTAGTATTTTATAAGTTCTTCTGCTTTTCCCGATCTTCCAAATTCGTCTTTTATTCCTATTCTTTCTAATTTTGCCGGGTATTTGCTTGTTAAAACCTCCGAAATTGCAGAACCTAGACCTCCAATTATACTATGATCTTCTATTGATATTAGTCTTTTTGTTTCTTTAGCACATTTTATAATCATTTCTTCATCGATTGGTTTTATTGTATGAACATCTACAACTCTTATATTTATTCCTTGTTTTTCTAGTTCTTCTTTTGCTTTTATTGCTTCTACTAATATGTCTCCTGTTGCAAAAATTGTTGCTTCTGTTCCCTCTCCTATTTGAATCATTTTTCCAAATTCAAATTTTTGATTTTCATCGTATATAATAGGTCTTGCAAGTCTTGATAATCTTACATATACAGGTCCTTTTTGTTTATATGCTTCTTCAATTGCCCATCTTGTTTGAGTATCATCTGCTGGACTTAGTACTTTCATGTTTGGTAGTGTTCTCATTATGCTTATATCTTCTAACATTTGATGTGTTGCTCCATCTTCTCCTACTGTTATTCCTGCATGTGTACTACATATTTTTACATTTAGGTTTGGATAACATATACTGTTTCTAATTTGGTCATATCCTCTTCCTACTGCAAATACTGCAAATGTGCTTACATATGGTACTTTTCCTGTTGTTGCAAAGCCTGCTGATGTACTCATCATGTCTGCTTCTGCTATTCCTATGTCGAAAAATCTTTCTGGAAATTTTTTTGCAAAGTTGATTGTTTTTGTTGCAGATGATAAATCTGCATCTAGTACTACGATGTCTTTATATTTTTCTCCTATTTTTTCTAGTGTTTCCCCATAACTTTGCCTTGTAGCTTTTTTTTCTTCTTTCATATTTTTATTTTCCTCCTAATTGGCTTTTTTCCATTCACCATGAAATTCGTAAACATATTCTGTTTTATCGTCTATGCAATGTCTTTTATATAAAGCTTTTATATGTTTTTTGTTTATTGTTTTATCTATTCCTTTGTCTTTTATTTCTAAAAATACTTCTTCTAAAAAATTTTCTATTTTTGGGTTGATTATTGTTCTTGTTTTTTCATGTTTCCAGTATTCATATTCCGAGCTATTATTCCAATTTTTTCCATTATATGTAATACTTGCAGATAGCTTATCACATATCATTTCTGCCATATATTTATATGGTATTACAGGTGCCACTCCTTTTGTTCCTAAGTCTACCCAATATTGAAAATGATGCTTATTTCTTCCTTTATGATGTAACCATGCTTTAGAATATCCTTCTGTTTGTTTACATCTTGTTATTGGACTTATTTTTCCATCATAATATTTTACACTTTCCCAAAATTCATCATATGAAAATTTGGAAAAATCATGCATGAACCCTCTAAATGGGATTCCTAATTTTAGGCTAAATCTAAATACTAGCCATCTGTGTTTACATACTAATTCGATATGTTTAAAAAAATTTGATACAATATTTTTTGACATTTAAAACTCCTTCTTTTCTACTATATATTTTTTCAACTCTATCTATTAAAGCACATTTTTCCAAATTTATCAATGTTTTTGACTTTTTTATTTTTTAATGTTATAATTTTATTTGAAATTTTTACGAGAGGTCTTGAAAATTATGTCTAATAATACAAAATTAATTGCTAAAAATCCTAACGCATATCATAATTATGATATTGTTGATAAAATAGAATGTGGAATTGTGCTAACACGGAACTGAAATAAAATCTATTCGAAATGGTAAAGTGAATTTAAAAGATTCTTTTGCAAACATTAAAAATGGTGAATGTTTTGCAATTGGAATCCATATTAGTCCTTATGAATTTGGGAATATTTATAATAAAGATCCTTTAAGAGATAGAAAACTGCTCCTTAATAAATCTGAAATAAATAAATTAATTGGTAAAATTCAAACTAAAGGCTTTTCTCTTGTACCTATTAGCCTATATTTTAAAGGTAGTCTTGTTAAATTAGAATTAGGTATTGGAAAGGGTAAAAAACTATATGATAAACGTGCTGATATTGCAAAAAAAGATGCAGAAAGAAGAATGCAAATAGCTTTAAAGGGCAATTATTAACTCCCTTTAAAGCTATTTTTTTATTTAGAAAAACTAATCCATCCAAACTTATTATTAATAACTTCTCCACCTTTTACAATTACTGCTCCTTCTTGCTCTTCATCCTCAGCTACTTCAATGTCTTGGGCTTTTTTTGCAATAATATCTTTTGAAATAATATTATTATCTTCATATCCATTTCCATCATATGTTATTATATATACATCGCCATTAGAATACAAATTTACCTTATATGCAGAACTTCCCATAAATCCTCTTGGTGCAACCTGTTTTTCTATTTTTAAATCCTCATTTTCTACTTTTTTCTCTGTTACAACTTGTTCACTTTGCTTGTTTTGATTATTTTGATTGTTGTTAGATATTTTATTTTGTTCTTCTTTGTTGGTTGTATTCATAGTATTTTCTGGTTCCACTTGATTTGTATCTTCTAAGCTTATATTTTCTTCTATATTGTTTGTTGTTTCTGTTTTCTGGTCGTTTTCTTGTTTATTTTTTGATATATATATATCACCTATAAATATTAATGCAATTATAATTATTAAAACTAACACTATTTTTTTCTTCATTTTTAATTCCATCCCTTCTTAAGGCTCAAACCATAATGAATAAACTTGTAGATTTTGGATATTATTAGCCTTTCTTCTTTATCATATTATATTTTATTTTATACTATGCTTTATTGCTTGATCCAAAAACGTCTCTTATTTTATGTTCAACTGTTTCTCTAATTAAATCTCTTGCTGGTGTTAAATATTTACGTGGATCAAAAGCTGCTGGTTCTTCTACAAATACTTTTCTTATTCCTGCAGTCATGGCAAGTCTTAGGTCTGTATCGACATTAATTTTAGAAACACCAGAAGTTGCTGCTGTATGCAAAATATCGTCTGGAACACCTTTTGCTCCTGGAATATTTGCTCCATATTTATTACATTGTTCAACTAATTCTGGAATTACTGTTGAAGCTCCATGAAGTACAATTGGAGTATTTGGAATTCTGTTTTTTACTTCTTTTAAAATATCAAAACGTAATTTTGCTTCTCCTTTAAATTTATAAGCTCCGTGGCTTGTTCCAATAGCAATAGCTAAAGAATCACATCCTGTTTCTTTAACAAATCTTTCGGCATCTGCTGGATCTGTATAAATTGCATCATCACTTGATACATTTACATCATCTTCAATTCCTGCAAGTTTACCAATCTCTGCTTCAACCATTACACCTTTTGAATGCGCATATTCTACAACTTTTTTTGTTAATGCTACATTTTCTTCAAAACTGTATTTTGATCCATCTATCATTACAGATGTAAAACCATTATCTATACACATTTTAGCTGTTTCAAAATCTGGTCCATGATCTAAGTGTATTGCAACTGGTATTTCTGGATGCTCCTCAGTTGCAGCTTCCACCATTTTCATTAAATAATTTATTCTAGCATATTTTATCGCACTTGATGATGCTTGCAATATAACTGGTGATTTTTCATTTGCAGCTGCATCTACTATTGCTTGTACTATTTCCATATTGTTTACATTAAATGCACCAATGGCATAATTTCCTTTCATTGCTTTTTCAAACATTTCCTTCGTTGTTACTAACATATTCTTTACCTCCTGTTTTTTTGTTTTATTTTATTGCTATTTATCTCCATTGTCAACCTTTTTTCCCATTTTTCACATTCCTTCTACAATTAAATGTTACAAATCACAGCTTTAAAATTGTAGAGTAGGTTCGAATTAGAATAATTATTAATTTTTGGGGGATTAATGTG
>CAKPLD010000039.1 GCA_934167225.1 uncultured Clostridia bacterium
GTTGATAAATATAAAATCGAAGAAAGATTAAAAGATGTCTTTAGACCTGAATTTTTAAACAGAGTTGATGAAATTGTTGCATTTAATAGCCTAACTAATGAGCAATTAATTGATATCATTGACCTTATGCTTAAAGATACATCATCTGCCCTACTTGATAAAAACATAACAATGGAAGTTTCTAAAGAAGCCAAAGATTTCTTACTTGAAAAAGGAACAAATCTTAAATTTGGTGCTAGACCTCTTCGTAGAGCCATTCAAAGATATGTTGAAGATGAAATTTCTGAAAGAATTTTAAGAGGCGATATTGTTGATGGAGATAATATTAAAGTTTCTAGAGATGGAGATAAATTAGTGTTTACCAAATAGGGAACTCCCTATTTGGGGACGGTTCTCTGTTGGGGATTCCCCATTTGGGGACGGTTCTTTGTTGGGGATTCCTCATTTGGGGACGGTTCTTTGTTGAGGAGGTTCTCTAGTGGGTAAAAGAAGGAGGAACATATGCCAAAATTTGAAAAAAGAAATATACCAAATTATTTAACAATAATAAGATTAATACTCGTACCAATCATATTTGCACTTATTTTGCTAGAACACTATTGGACTGCATTTGCTTTTTTTGTGATTGCTAATATTACTGATGTATTAGATGGAAGAATTGCAAGAAAGTATAATCTGATTACAGATTGGGGAAAACTTATGGATCCTTTGGCAGATAAGATTACACAAATTAGTACAATTACAGCTCTTATTATTAAAGATATTATTCCTTTTTGGATTTTAGTGATTTTAACTTTGAAAGAGCTTATTATGATTACTGTTGCTTTTGTTCTTTATAAGAAAAAAATTGTAACAGTTCATAGCATGTGGTATGGCAAAGTGGCAACTATTTTGTTTTTTGTTGCTATTGTACTTTCTTTGCTATCTAAGGGTATTCCGGAACTTTCTGTTATTACTATTTATGCTTTTTATATTGCTATTGGTATGACTTTATTTGCAGGAATTATGTATGGAAAAAATATTGTTTGTAAGGATTTTAAAGAGTAAAAAATTGAGTGATAAATAAAATCACTCAATTTTTTATTCAAAGTCTTCTAGTAATTGGTTCAAATTTTTTATTCAAAGTATTCTAGTAATTGGTTCAAATTTTTTATTCAAAGTATTCTAGTAATTGGTTCAAATTTTTTATTCAAAGTCTTCTAACAATTGGTTTAAATTTTGAATTCCTATTACTTCTATTCCTTCTTTTAATTCTTGAATATCTTCTTCGCCTAAATAACTAGTGCTTATGTCTGTAACTTTATATAAAATTTCTTCTCCATTTTCATTTATATAATATACATTTATTTTTCCATCTGTTTCTCTTAGTATATAATGCCTGTTTTCATCATTCAAAATTCCGCTAGTTTCTTTTATTTCACTTTGCACGGTTTTACTATAATCTTCCCATTCATTTAAACAGTCATCTTGAACATATTCGCTTGATGATAATTCTGTTTCATTTTTTACTATTTCGTTGCTTTCGTCTACTTTGTTTTTCTTTGATATATTAAATATTTCTATTCCTGCTACCAAAATTATTATTAATCCTATTGATGTTAAAATTTTTTTCCACATAATAATACACCTCTTACATATTTTGGCATATTTATCATTTTTTATTCATATAATTTATTTTTTTCCAATCTCCATTACTTTTTATACTGATTTCCCCCATCTCGTCAGTTCTATAAATTTGGCATTTTAATTTTTCTAAATGATCCAGTGTCAAATCCGATGGATGTCCAAAATTATTGTTCTTCCCTACTCCAATTAAAGCAAAATTTGGTTTTACAGCAGTTAAAAAATCCAATGTTGAAGAAGTTTTGGAGCCATGATGGGCAACTTTTAAAAAATCTGCATTAAGCAAATCTTGTCTGTTTTTATATAAATTTAAAATTGCGTTTTCTGCTATCTCTTCAATATCTCCTGTAAAAAGCATTGAAAAATTTTTATATACTAATTTGCAAACCAAAGAATTGTTATTAATGCTGTTTTGTGAAATCATGTTATTTTCATCTGGCCATAAAACATCAAAATATAATTTTTTTTCGATATTAATTCTATCACCAGAATTTACAGATTTTATGTTAAACTTTTTTTGTTTAACAATTTCAGTAAATTTTTCATAGTTACTACTTTTTTCATATTGCTTACCAATAACAACATTTTTAACTTTCATATTTTCCAAAATATATAACAAACCTTGGGCGTGATCTGAATCCATATGGCTAAAAATCACATAATCTATAACATAAATTTTTCTATCTAACAAATATGGCATTAAAATGCTCTTTCCGACATTAAAGTCTGAGAATGGATTTTCTTGGCCTCCTCCATCTATTAAAATTGTTTTATTCTTTGGTGTTATAATTAATGTACAATCGCCTTGTCCTACATCTACAAAATGAATTTTCAAATTTTTTGGAATAAATATATAAAATACATTTAAAATACAAACTATTAATATAATTGAAACAACTTTTTTTAAATTTGATTTAATTTTATATTTTAAAACACTAAAAATATCTTTTACTCTTTGCTCAAATATACTTGGATTTTTTTTCATATTTATAGATAATATAAAATTGATTATAAATATACATATATAATAAATTAATACGATTGGTATATTAGGTGTTATTACATATATTTGATTTAATATGCACGTACCTCCAATATATGAAATTTTTAGTAACATTTTTAACAATAAACTTAGTAATAACTCTAAAAAACTAAACTTTATAAAGATAAATATTATACCTATAATTATTATAGGTGCCACCAAAACTCCTGCAATTACACTTATTGCTAAACTTAAAATTGAAATACGATTAAAATTTAAAGCCATTATTGGAATAATTGTTATTGTGGCTGAAAATGTTAGAATACTGGCATTTATGATGTTTTCTGCAATTTTTGTATTTAATAAATTCACAATTTTTTGTATATTTTTCTTATTTTTCCTTATTGCTCTCCTATTTACATTATCTAATTTAGTACAATATATTTTTTTCATTGTTCTACCAAATACAATAATTCCAATAGTTGCAAAAAATGAAAGTTGCAAACCTATGTCTTTTACCGAAAATGGATTATTTATTAATATTAAAAATACAGCTATACTTAAAGATTCTGCTATGTCATTTTTTCTATAAACAAAATTAGCCATAATTGCAATAATTGCTGTAATACCAGCTCTTACAACAGATGGGATAAAATTCACCATACACATGTAAACTAAAACTATAATGCTACATATTGGTTTTGAATAATGCTTTCCTATAAATTTATTAAATACAAAACTTATTGCTAAAACAATATATCCTATATGCATTCCAGAAACAGCTAATATATGTGATATATTACTTTCCGAAAAATTTTCGATTATTTCGTCTGATATTTCTTCTTTATCTCCTAATAAAATTCCTACTAATAATGATTTTTCATCTTTTGATAATTCTGTTTTTTCTATTTTTTCCTTTATTTTATTTGATAATATATTTGTATGTTTTTTTATAATATTTCCATTATTTTTTGATATAAGATTACATTTGTTTGCCTTTATGCTTCCATAAATTTTTACAGTTTTATAATATTCGAATTTATCAAATCCCTTATAATTTCTGCGTTTTTCTGGTCTAGCAAAAGTCCCTTCAAATTTTATTTTATCCCCATATTCAAAATTTATATTTTTGGAATACATATATAAATTTGTGTTTTTATATTTTCCATCTATTATTTTTACTTTTGCCCTATCTTTTGCTACACTTAAAACAATACCTTGAAGCTTACAATTTTTTCCATCTAGATTTTTATATAAATTTTCATATTGATTGTTCTGTATTAAAACAATTGTATTTGATATAATAGAAAAAATTACTATAATTTTAATTACCCTTTTGTTGAATAAAATTTTTACATATCTAAAATATCTTTTTAATGAAAATAATTTAAAATTGTTCTTTTTTTCCTTCTTTTTAATAATCCAATATAATAAAAAAATTAATATATAAAATAGGACTATACTGATTTTACAATATAGCCCCATTAATATTCCTATAATATATCCGATTACTGCTATTAAAATTTTTCTATTTTCTAGCATAATCCTCCTTAATTTATTATTCTTCTTCCTGTTACATATCTAGATTGATAGTAACTATCTGATAATGATGTTGTAATAACACCTGTTCCAGAATTTCCGGCATGTATAAATGTATTTCCTCCAATATATATTCCTACATGACCAACTGATGTATTTGATCTGTTATTAAATAATACTAAATCTCCTGGTTGCAGGTTTGCCTTAGATACTGCTGTTCCATTTGATGCTTGTGCTCCTGATGATCTGCTTATACTTATTCCACATTGTTTGTATACATATGATGTGAACCCTGAACAATCAAACCCTGTAGATGGTGATGATCCTCCAGATACATATCTACAACCCAAATATTTTTTAGCACATGCAACTATTGCATTTCCTGATGATGAGCTTGAACTTGTTGTTGTTTCTTGCTTTGTACTTTCTTTGTTTTCTGTTTTTTCTTCTTTTTGTGAATTATTAGTACCTCTATCTAATTCTTCACTTCTTGAAGTTACATCTACTTTTTTGTCTGATAAATATTTACTTGCAACATAGCCTGTTTTTCCATTTACTTTTATTTTTGACCATGTTCCTGATGTTTCTACTACTGTTACCTTTGTGTTTATTTTTAGCTGACTAACTAATTTTGCATTATTGTCTGCTGTTTCTCTCATGTTTAGTGTTTCTGTAGATATATATTTTGTTGCCTCTGCTGTTTTTGTTTTGCTTTCTTCTTTTTTAGTTGTTTCTTGCTCTTTATTTGTTTGTTCTTGCTTTTCTTCTTGACTAGTACTATCTGTTTTTTCTTCTACTTTTTCTTCTTGTTTTGCTTCTTCTGTTTTTTGCTCTTCTACTTTTATTTTACTTGTTAATACCCATCCTGCTTTTCCTTCTGTTTCTACATAGCTCCATTTGTTTATTATGTCTTTTATTGTAATTTCTGTGTTTTCGTCAACTGTGTTTATATTGCTTGATGTTATTGATGGTATTATTTTTAGGTCTAATTTTGATGATATTTTTCCTGTATAACCTACACTTACTGTGTTTTGTTCTTCTTCTGATGTTGCCAAACCTGTTTGGTTTTGATTTTCTTCATCATTATTTTGATTTTCTTCTGATGGAGCACTTTCGGTTGCCACTTCATTTGAAGTTTCTTGGACATTTTCACTTGTTGTGTTTTCTGATGTTTGAGTATTTTCACTTGCTGTGTTTTGTGCTGTTTCGTTGTTTTTGTTTTCTTCTTGACCTTGAACATCTAACATATCTTTTCTTATATATCCTGTGTATGTTTTATATTTTATTTTGTACCATTCATTTTCTTCTGATAGAATTTCTACTTCTTCATTTAATGAAATTAGTGTTAATATATTTGAGTCTGTTGATGCTTCTTTTCTCATTCTTATTGTTTCTTGGTTTACTTTTCCGGGTAGTAGCATATGCCTTTGTTGTAATTATTGATATTATTAAGGCTATTATAATCAGCCCTACTTTTGCTTTTTTGTTCATAATCTTCTCCTATTTTTATTTTTTCGACATGTGCTAGTATATACTTTTTCACAAAATTTGTCAACCAATTTAATCTTGGTTTTTACTATTTATATGCAATATTTCCATATTTCGTACCTTTTTTCTCATTTTTTTATTACATTTCATCATCAAAGGAGTTTACTTTAAATAATTTAAATATTTCAACAATTACAATTGGTGCAAATACTAAACAAATTACTTCTATAATGTTTCCTGTTGGTAAAATTGGTATGCTAAATATTGTTCTTAATGCTGGAACAAATAATATTACAAGCATTAATATTGCTGATATTAGAATTGCTCCAATAAGTGTTTTGTTATCAAAAATTCCTGTTTTAAATATTGATTTTTTGTTATCTCTAACATTAAATACATGAACAAGTTCTGATAATGCTAATACAATAAATGCCATTGTTTGACCAACTTCTATTTTAGAGTCATCAAGTGATAAGCCATCTATTGGTGTATTTGTTGTTGCTAAACCTATCATAAATGCTATTAATGTTAGAATTCCTATCATTATTCCTTGGTAAATAATTCTAAATGTCATTGATTTTGTAAATATTCCTTTAGTTGTTTTTAATGGTTTTCTTTCCATTATTCCTTTATTAGCTGGATCAAATGCTAGTGCTAGTGCTGGAAGCGAGTCTGTCACTAGGTTTATCCATAAAATATGAATTGGCATTAATATTTCGAGATTTGCTATGTCTGTAATTCCAAACCATTTTGCAAAAAATGTTGTTCCAAGTGTTGCTAACAATAGTACTACAATTTCACCAATATTGCTTGATAACAAAAATTGGATTACTTTTAATATATTATCATATATTCTTCTTCCTTCTTCTACAGCCGATACTACTGTTGCAAAGTTATCGTCTGTTAGTATTACGTCTGCCGCTTCTTTTGCTACATCTGTTCCAACAATTCCCATTGCACAACCAATATCAGCTTGTTTTAAAGCAGGGCTATCATTTACTCCATCTCCTGTCATTGCAACAATTTCGCCATTTTTTTGCCATGCTTTTACAATTCTTACTTTGTGTTCAGGTGCAACTCTTGCATATACAGAATATTTTTTAATGTCTTTTTCTAATTGTTCATCAGATATTTTATCAAGTTCTGTTCCTGTTATTGCTTCATCTTCTTTTTCTAATATTCCTAGTTTTTTTGCAATTGCTGTTGCTGTAATTTTGTGGTCTCCTGTAATCATAACAGTTTTTATTCCTGCAGATTTACATTTTTCCACCGCTAGTTTTGCTTCTTCTCTTGGTGGATCAATCATTCCATACATACCAACAAAAATTAAATTATTTTCTAATTCTTCTACTTTTGGCTTATAGTCTAATTCTTTATAGGCAAATCCTAAAACTCTTAATGCATCTTTTGCCATTGTTTCGTTTATTTCGTTGATTCTGTATTTATAGTTTTGTAAATCTGTTTTTTGTTCTCCATTTTGTATATATGAGTTACAAATTGAAAGTAATTCATCTATTCCACCTTTTGTAAATACAATATATTTGTTATTTACTTTGTGTACTGTTGTCATTAATTTTCTTTCTGAATCAAATGGTATTTCATCTACTCTTGGCATATCATCATATATGTTTTTGGTAAAGCCTAATTTTAAAGCTATATCAACAAGTGCTGTTTCTGTTGGATCTCCTTTTAACTCTCCATCTTCTGATATTTTTGTGTCATTACATAACATCCCATTATATACTAATAATTTTATTTCTTGGTTCGCATTTTCATATTTTGTTATGTCTTCAATATTTGTCATATCATATGTTACATCATTTACATACATTTTTTGTACTGTCATTTTGTTTTGTGTTAATGTTCCTGTTTTATCTGAACATATAACTGAACTACTTCCTAATGTTTCTACTGCTGGCAAATGTTTTACAATAGCATTTTTCTTTACCATTTTTTGTACACCTATTGCTAAAACTATTGTAGATACAGCAGCTAATCCTTCTGGAATTGCTGCAACAGCTAAACTTACAGCTGTCATAAACATCGAAACTGCTGGTTTTCCTTGTATTAAACCTACCGCAAAAATTATTATACATATAACTATTGCTGTAATGCCTAGTGTTTTTCCTAAATTATTTAACTTTTCCTGAAGTGGTGTTTCTTTTTCTTCTTGATTTGATAACATTCCAGCTATTTTTCCTACTTCTGTGTTCATTCCAGTTTCAACAACTATTGCTTTTCCTCTTCCATATGTTATTAAACTTGAAGAAAATAGCATATTTGTTCTGTCTCCAATTGGTACTTCTTCGTCTTCTATTTTACTTGCTTGTTTTTCAACTGGTACAGATTCTCCGAGTTAGTGATGCTTCTTGGGCTTTTAAGTTTACTGCTTCTACTATTCTTAAATCTGCTGGCACATAGTCTCCTGTTTCTAGTACTACTATGTCTCCTGGCACTAAATCTTTTGCTGGCACTGTTTGCAAATTTCCGTCTCTTATTACTTTTGCTTCATGTCCACTTAGTTTTTGAAGTGCTTCTAAAGATTTTTCTGCTTTTGCTTCTTGGGCAACTCCTATTATGCTGTTTAATATTACTACAATTAGTATTATTATTGAATCTGTTATTGCCTCTCCTTGCGCTATTGATATCGCCCCTGATATTATTGCTGCAAATATTAGAACTATTATCATAAAGTCTTTAAATTGCTCTAAAAATTTTATAAATAATGATTTTTTCTTTTGGGCTTGTAGTTCGTTTAGCCCGTAATTGGCTAGATTTTTGTTTTGTTGTTCTTGGGTTAGACCTGTTTGAATATTTGTCTCAAGATTTTTTTCTGTTTCTTGGACTGTTTTATTGAACCAGTTATTTTTCATAGATTTTTCCTTCTTTCTTTTGCAAACCGCAAATAAATAGTGATTGGTAGCATTTCATAAAATTAATCTCCATAGCCGGGTCATTTCAAAACCTTATGTCCCTCCCTTCGAAGCTTGTTATCGGTTTTGAACCTGCGAAGTGATTGGAACTGTCGATTAATTTTATGAAATGCTACCAATCACTATTTATTTGCTGGTGCAGTAATTAATTTGAGTTTTTTTATTATTTTTTATTTATTTGTTTCCTTTACCTTTAAATATTAAAATTTTGCTGAAGACAAAGTTTAGGATTATTACTACGATGTTTGAGATTACTTTCATTAAAATATCATTTATGCTTAGCCATACTGCCATATTCATCATTAGGATACTTATTATTTCTGTAAATATTCTGCAACTAAAAAATGAGGTTATTTCACGTAGCAAATCCTTTTTTCCTGTTGTTTTGCTACCAAATACATATAGTTTGTTTGTTATGTAAGCAAATATTACACCTGCTATAAATGCTATTATTTCGCTTATGTTTACTCTTAAAGAGTCATTTGTTAGTCCTTTTAAAATTAGGGCTGAAAATATTGTATATACTAGAATATTTACTATTGTTGTTAGTGCTCCAAATACTAGGTATCTCATTCCTTCTTGGTGTTTTCTGTACCAATTGGCTAGTCCTTTTAGTCCTATTTTTTCTAGTATTTTTAGGCAAAATTCTTCTATTTTATCTACTATCATTTTATTTCGCTCCTTTTTCTATTTCCTTTAACTCTTCTAATGAAAAGTTATATTTTTGATGACAGAAATGGCACTCTGCTTCTAGCTTTCCATCTTCTTCTATTATTTTTGATATTTCTTCTTTTCCTAGTGAGATTATTCCTCTTTCTATTTTTTCCTTACTACAATTGCATTTATATGTAACATCTAGGTCATGTTCTATTATTTCTATGGACTTATCTCCTGTTACTATTTTGGCAATTTCTTCTAAACTTATTCCTTCATCTAGCATTTCTGAAATTGGTTTAGATTTTTTTATTGCTTCTTCTATTTTTGATATTTCTTCATCTATTGCATCTGGCATTGGGTTTATTATGTATCCTCCTGCTCTTTTTACTCCGTCTTTATTCACAAGAACTCCTAGTGCTAAAGCTGTTGGTTTTTGTTCTGATTTTGCAAAAAATTCTGTAAAATCTTCTGCTATTTCTCCTGATACTAGTGGTATTAAACCATTATAATTGCTATTTGTCAATTCATTTTGCTTTATTACATTTAAGTACCCTTGTGCTCCTACTGCTCCTCCTACATCTATTTTTCCATTTGGTTTTAGAGGTAATTCTACATGTGGATTTTGTACATATAATTTTACATTTGCTAATTTTTTATTTTCTAGGCTTGTTATAGCTACTATGCTTCCTATTGGTCCTGTTCCTTTTATTTGGATTGTTATACTATCTGTTATTTCTTTTATTTCTAGGTATGCCATCATTGCTGCAACAGTTGCCACTCTTCCTGCTGTAGCAGTAGCTGTTGGCGTTAGATCATGTATTTTTCTTATTTGTTCTACAAGTTCTGTTGTATCTATACACATTACTGATACTTTTTTATTGTAGGCTAAAAATTTTATTGCTTTATTTTCCATTTATCTCTTCCTTTCACATTATACATATTCTATTGGTACATAATAATTGTTTTCATCAATAGCAATTATATTTTCCATCATACAAAGCACAATTCCATTTCCGGCTTTTGCTTCGATGTTTTTTATTGCATCAAAGTTTTTTATTGCTGTATTTCCTGGGTTTGCGCTCTTTTTTATTTCTATTGGATATACAGTATTATCATAAAATATTAATAAATCAATTTCTTTTTGATTTTTATCTCTATAATAATAAAGTCTTGTTCTTGGGTCTTTTCCATTGTTTGTATAAGATTTTATTATTTCACTTACAATAAAAGTTTCAAATATTGCTCCATTATATGCACTTTTTTCTAAAGTTTCTGCATTTAGATAGCCTGTTAAATAACAAGCAAGTCCTGTATCCATAAAATATATTTTAGGTCTTTTTATTGCTTTTTTTATGTTATTATTTGAGTATGCATTTAACATATATATTAGATTTGTATTTTTTAAAATAGATACCCATTCATCAACTGTTTTAGAGTCTACTCCTATGTCATTTGCAATGTCAAATGCATTATATTCCTGCGCGGTTCTTGCAGCTATTGATGAAATAAATTTTATAAACTTTGTTTCGTCTTTTATATTTATTATTTGTCTTACATCTCTTTCAATATATGTCCTTATATATGTTTCGTAAAACTCTTCTCTATTTTTTCCATTATTGTTTTTTACAATTGGATAACTCCCATCTAGAATTATTTTAAATATTTCTCTTGTCGATTTAGTATCAACTTGTTTTTTTTCTTTTATTTTTTTGATGTCTGGAATAAAAATTGGTTCATCTATCTGTTCGTTTTCTCTTTCTGAAAATCCATAAAGGTCAAAAATTCTAACCCTTCCTGCAAGAGATTCACTAACATTTTTCATTGTTTGAAATACTTGTGAACCTGTTAAATAATATAGTGTTCCAACATTTTTTCCATCTTCGAACATTTCTTTTTTTCGTGCTTCATCTATTTTAATTTTTATGTATGATAGCAATTCTGGCGCATATTGAAATTCGTCTATTATAAGTGGTGTTTCATATGTTCTTAAAAATAACTCTGGGTCTTCTTTTGCTTGCGCTCTAATTAGCATATTGTCTAAAGATATATAATTTATTTTTTCGTTGGATGTTTCTACTAAATGATTTAATAATGTTGTTTTTCCAACTTGTCTTGGTCCTGTAATCATTATAACTGGCCAATTTCCTATTGAATCATTTAGTGATTTTTCAATTGTTCTGTGTTGATATTTTGGCATTTTTATCACCTCTTGCTATTCATTATACTCTATTTTAAGAAAAAAATCCAGACTTTTTCGGAATTACATTCCTAAAAAGTCTGAATTGTTGATTTACTATTATTATTCAGCTGTTTCCTCTGTTTCAGGAGCATTGTAAGCTTCTAATATAGCATTTTGAATTTTTTCCCTTGTTTCTGGGTTAATTGGATGAGCTATATCTTTGAATTCTCCTGTTGGAGTTTTTTTGCTAGGCATAGCAATAAATAATCCATTTTGGCT
>CAKPLD010000040.1 GCA_934167225.1 uncultured Clostridia bacterium
TACTTAAGAAAGCATAAATAAGCCACCAAAATATTGTATCTATATAACCAATTGCAATATTGTAAATAGTTGAAAGTATTTCCTCCTGATTTTTTCATAGTTTATCATATTCCTCATTCGTAACCTTTTCGCACCATTCATTACTTGTATTTTCTCCTGGTACTTCTATCGCTAAATGACTAAACCATTTATCTTTTTTTGCACCGTGCCAATGTTTAACATTGGCTGGAATGGTTACTACATCTCCTATTTTTAAACTTTGAGGCTTTTTACCTTCTTCTTGATACCATCCTTCTCCATCAACACAGATTAAAATTTGTCCTCCATTTTTGCTTGCTTTATGAATATGCCAATTGTTTCTACATTTAGGCTCAAATGTAACATTTGCAATAATCATCATTTATTTCAGCAAATTTTGGTGCAAAATCCCCTAATTTTTCCTTTCCAGCTGTTTGTTTTACCATATCTCATCATTCCTCTCTTTAATTTTAATATTTTTTTATAATTTCATTTTACCTTTGTAAATTATTGTTTATATACTCAATTATAGATTCTATGTCCATATTTTCTTCTTTTAGTAATTCTTCTGGATTATATCTATCATAAAATTTCTTTTGCAATCCACAGTTTTTAACTTTGATATTTGTATCTCCAAAATATGATGCAATTTTTTGACCAAATCCACCATCTAGTATTCCGTCTTCTAATGTTATTACTATATTATAATTATCTTTTAATTTATTTAATAATTTTGTATCTAAGCCTGTAGCAAATCTTGGATTGATTAAAGTAGGCTTAAATCCTAAGTTTTCTTTAATATTTTCTGCAACTTTTTTTCCTCTTTGGTAAAAATCTCCTAATGCAATTATTGCAACTTTTTCTCCTTCTTGTTCTATCTTGTATGTATTAATTTCATTGTAATTTTTATCAGCTTTTCTATAATCAACTTCATTTCCTGGAAGTAATATCATTACAGGATGTTCTTTTTGATTAATTGACCAATCTAACATATTTAGTAATTCGTCTTTTGAAGAAGGACATAGCATAATTAAATTTGGTATATTTGAAAATGCAGAAATACCAAAAATCCCCAAGTGTGTTACATCTGTTAAACCATCAAAATTTGCATAATTTAAAAGTATTGTAACTGGACTATTATTTATACAAACATCATGTGAAATTTGATCATAACATCTTTGCATAAATGTTACATTTGTTATAACTAATGGTTTTGCACCTTCCTTTGCCATGCCTGCTGCCATTGCAACAGCTTGTTCTTCTGCAATTCCAACATCCACAAATTGTTTTCCTAGTTCATTTCTATCATTTTGATTCAAACCAAAACTTCCTGGCATATTAGGTGTTACAACTATAAATTCTTTATCTTCTTTAGCTTTATTTAAAATATATTTTCTTGCTATTCCTGTATAATTTTCTTCTGTACCAAAATCAATGGTTGGTAAGCCTGTTTCTTTATCAAATGGAACTGTCCAATGCCAATTTTCCTTATTTTCTTCTGCTAATTTATAGCCTTTTCCTTTTTGAGTATTAATATGAACAACTATTGGATGATCAATATCTTTTACTTTTTCAAATATTTTAATCATTGATTCAATGTCATTTCCGTTTTCTTCATATATATAGTCTAGTCCAATTGCTTTAAACATGTTATTTGTAGCTTTTCCTTTTGTTTCTCTTAGTTCTTTTAAATTTTTATAAATCCCTCCATGTGTTTCTGATATAGATTGTTGATTGTCATTTACTATAATTATTAGATTAGAATTTAATTCAGAACCTGCAACATTTAATCCTTCCAATGCCTCTCCACCTGATAATGAACCATCTCCAATTAGTGCTATAATATTTTCTTTTTTTCCCAATAAATCTCTTGCTTTTGCTAAACCTGTTGCCAAAGAAATAGATGTTGAAGTATGACCTACATAAAAAAAATCATGTTTACTTTCTTCTGGATTTGTGTAACCTGAATCTTCTTTAAAATGTTTATCATCTATATATCCAGTTTTTCTTCCTGTTAACATTTTGTGTGGATAACTTTGATGAGATACATCAAATATAAATTTGTCTTCTGGTGAATTAAATACATAATGCATTGCAATTTCAGTTTCTACAATTCCAAAATTTGGTCCAAAATGTCCACCTATTTTTGTTAGTCTATTAAATAGACCATTTCTAATGTCATTTGCCAATACTTTCAATTCTTCCATATTTAATTTTTTTACATCATCTGGACTATTGATGTCTTTTAATATTTCATACATATTTTTTACCTCCACGTATATCATTTTATAAGCCTTGTTTTTCTATATTGCCTTTGTTGCAATATAAATCACCACTTATTGACATTCTATATGATTTAATATATATTATATATACCACCTCGACCTTGGTTTAGGTCAAGTGTTTTTTTGAAATTTTTTAAATTTTTTGGAGGTAAATTTGTATGGAATTAACTATTGGCGAAGTATCTGAAAAGACAGGACTAAGTATATCAAAATTAAGATATTATGATGAACATGGTCTTATTCCTAATTTAAAAAGATCTTCCTCTGGTCTTAGGAAATTTAGTATAGAAAACTTAGAAGCTATAACTATTATTGAGTGTTTAAAAACATCTGGTATGCAATTAAAAGAAATTAAAGAATTTATGAAATGGTGCTCTCAAGGAGAAAAAACAATAGATAAAAGATTAGAAATGTTTAATAAGCAAGAAACGAATATACTTAATCAAATTGAAACTTTAAAAGAAAGTTTAGATTTAATTCATTTCAAACAGTGGTATTATTCAACTGCTAAATACCACAATTCTGAAAAATTCGTTAAAAATATGAGTTTTGATGATATGCCAGAAGATATTCAAAAATTATATAAGAAGACTCATCTTTATGAAGAAAAAAATAATAGGCAGGATTAAATTTCTACCTATCATTTATATAATTTGTAGGGATGATTATCCACTGATATTATATCTCCATATTTATTAACTCACTTATATCCTTAATTTTTTTATAATACTTATCGCATTTTCCAAAACCATATTCAGCCCATATAAAGTGCAATCCATTCATATTTGCTGATTCACAATCCTTCTTTGTATCTCCAACATATATAGCTTTTGCAATTTTATTTCTCTTAATTAATTCTTTTATATTTTTTTCTTTGCTTAATCCTGTATTACCTGAACATTCATAATCTTTAAAATACTTTTCTATGGAATAATGTTCTAAAAAAGCTTCTATATATCCTGATTGACAATTGCTCACAATATATAAATTATAATTATTGGATAAATCTTTAATTGTTTTAATTGTATTTTTATAAATGTGCCCCCCATTTTTCTTTAAATATTTATTCTCATTTTCCTGACATTTAGTAATAAATTCATTTCCTTCTTCACTATTTCCTTTAAATAAATATTCAATTATTTCATCTTTTGTAAATCCCATTATTTGTTTAATCTTTTCTTGATTAATCTTAATATTATAATTTTCAGCTACCTCTTTCCACACTTGTTCAATTTCTATTGATGTATCCCATAATGTTCCATCTAAATCAAATATAATTGCTTTGTCTAACATTTTTATCTCCTATTTTAATTTTAAATAATCTAAACATAACTCAAAAAATTCTGTATGACTTTCAGAAAAAACTTCATTTTTTATTAATTCATTTATTTCATCTATTGTAGCCCATTTTACATCTTCCACTTCTTCTTTCTGAATCTTTATTTTCTTTATATCTATATCTTCTTTTAAATAATAAATATCAACAAAATCATCTTCGGTCTTTATTGTTTTAAACAATTTAATATTTTCTTCTACTATATCAACACCTAATTCTTCTTTAATTTCTGTTATTATCCCCTGTTTACTTGTTTCTCCTGATACTGGGTGTCCTCCTGTAGTAGCCCATTTACCATCTTTCTTTTTTACTCTCTTTTGAATCAAAAATTCATTTTTACTATTTTGTATAAAAACTATTACAGTTATATAATAACGTCCTTTAGGTACATCTTGTCCTTTATAAATTGTTTCTCCTGTTAATTCTTTGTTTTCATCATATAAATCTCTTAATTCCATAGCTAATCTCCTTATAAAATTTTTATTATTTTATCATATTAATATAAGAGTTTTCAAACATATTTATATCATATTGTTTTTGCCATTTTTCAGATGGTATTTTCTTTCTATATATATTTGGTTGTTTATAATTTTTAATAGATGATTTTTTAACTCATTTTTATTATTTTTAAAGATATAATTATAATCGTTTCCAACTGTCAATTCATTAAATGTTGGTATATCATTTAATATTGTATAAAATCATATTTTTCCATATTAATTTTTCTTTCATTCATTATCTATTATTATTTTGTCTGGAATTTTAGCATTTAAAGTTATCTTTTTATTTTCTTTTATTAATGCAACCTTATCTGTTGCATAGGAATTTGTTGAAAGCATTGTTGGAATACAAATAAAATCAACCTCCAGCTTATTTGCTATATATTTTCCTATATCAATAGTGCTTCCACCTCCATAGCTCACTACTGAAGATATTGTATGATTTTTTTAATAAACTCATCTATTTTATTAATGTTTTTTGTTAGATTGTGCCAATTTACCATTAAACATTGATTATTTTTTATATTATTCTTTTCAATTGATGTTGGCGAATAGATAATTAGTTCATTTTGCTTTAAATTTTCTATATACTTTCTGCTACTACCTTCTTGGGCTGCATCATTAAAATTATCAGACTTCATAACTTTCTCCTTATAAATATTTTTTAAACTCTTTATCACATTTTATTTTTTCGATTAAATTAGGTAGTTCGCCCATCTTATCTTTATTTGCAATAAGTATAACATTATTACTATTTATTATATTTAAGTCTTTGACTCCAACTACTGCAATTACTGTACTATTATCATCATTATATTTTATATATCCAAAACCAGTTGCAGGATATGTTGGCTTTATTCCAATTGTTACTATATTTTCTTCTTTATTCAAACTAATATACTCACCTTTTTATTTTTTCTACTATTAATTACCTTTTAATGCCATTTTTTCTGCAACTATCATCATTTCTTTTTGAAATTTCAAACTTCCACATAGTGTTATTATCTTCATTACCACACCTCTAACTTTTTAATATTTATCAATTTCCGTTCCATTTTTTAAATAAACTTTTATCTGTCTTATGATATGAGGTATATTATAATTTCCTGCAAATATAGAGTTATCTAATAATCTATCGCTTATAGTTACCCATTCTAATTTATTTTTTTCTTCTACTAAATTTACTTCATGTTTTAAAATTCCATAATAAACTTGCAAATTATTTTCATATTTAAAATAATTCAAATCCATAAAATGCTCTAATTCTATATCATTACAAGATATACCTGTTTCTTCGAACAATTCTCTATATGCTGCTTCATCATTAGATTCTCCATTTTCTACTTTTCCACCGACAAAATTATATAACCCTTTATATGGTTCCTTTGCTCTTATGCAAAAAAGAATTTTACTTAAATCTTTATTAAATATGACTATTAAATTTAATTTTCTCATATACAACTCCTTGATTATTATTACTTTCTAAATTCTTTATTTAATTCCTTTTCTTCCTCTATATTTCTTTTATCTTCATCAATATATTCTAAATATATTTTATTATTAAAAGTTCCTTTTTTATCCGCCTTAGCTTTCATAGATTTATGTACATCTTCCATTTTATAACCTTTTAATTTCATTATTGAATTTATAACTTCCATTAAATCCCCAAGTTCTTCAATACTATTTTCTTCTATAAATTCATTAGCTTCTTCCAAGACTTTTTTATTTAATTCAGTTAAATATTCGCTATCATTAAGAATTCTATATTTGCTTTTTCTACCCGGCTCACTATCTATATTTTCTGGAATTTTATCTCTTACTAGTTTGTTATATGTATACCTAAAGCTATTACTGATTAGCGCTATTTTTATACCTAAAACTCCATATTCTTTCTCTTTTTCGTATGAATAGTATTGTTCCATTAATTTAGTTCTTCTATTTATTTCATATTTATCAGTATATAGTTTTATAAACAGATTTTCAAAAGTATTTTCTCTATATAATTCAGTAACATCAACCAACAACTTTTCTTGTAAATCTGGTAATTTTGAAAATTCTATCTGGTCTCCAATTTTTATTTGTTGTCTTTTTTCATCATATAATCTAAATTCAATTGTTTTTGTTCCATTTTTTATTCTTTCAAATGGGCTTTCATTTAATTTCATTTTATGTATCATATATGTCTCTCCTTTATTTTTTACTTGTATTTTGTTTAAAAATTAAAATTCAATCTCAGCGATAACTTACTATTTATCCAAGTTATTTTTATATTAAATATTTCTTACTTCAAAAGCCAATTTGCTAAATCATATATTGGTATTTACACTACTTTGATTTAAACTATTGGCAATTTTTCTGTATGAAGTTAAGTTTGAAATATTCTCTTCTTATTAATTTCATAATAACAATTCACCTCAAATACATTATAGCATTCATTTCGCAAAAAATAAATATTTTTAATTTTGCGAAGTGAATGTTTTTTATAAAAATACATCTTTTGAATTTACACTTATTTAGAAAAATATCGCAAAAAAGAGGAGAAATACTCTCCTCTTTAACTAACATTATGTAAAACTTAATTATTTTCTTTCAAAGTATATTGACTTATATCAGGTTCAGCAAATATAGAATCATCTACATTATCAAACTCATATTCTCTTTCCACAACATCACCTGTTTCAGTTGATTTCAAAAACAATCCTGTTTCCTTGTCAATTACAATTTCACTATCTTTACTTGTTAATGATGTTGAAGACAAAAATCCCTTTATTGCGTAACATTTTTTACCATTATATTGAGTTGATTTTACTCTAGCAATTGTACTGCTTATAAAAGTTTGCCATTTAGTATCATTTTCTAAAAAATTGTATAAATTAATTTGCATTAATGATGTTTCTGAGTTAATATCGCAACTTTTTCCATCAGCATTTTCATAAAAAATATCTATTCGTTCCCCATTATCATACATTGACATTTTTTGAATTTCCCCTTCGATGTCTCTTTCCATAAAAACAACCTGTTTATTATCTTTTTTGTAATATTCCATTTCTACTTTAGTGCCTTCTTTTGTTGTTGATATGGATTTTATATGATAATTTGTACTATCCGAATATTGGGCTATTTTCTTTTGTAAATCTGTAATTATTATATAATTTCTAATTGTATGAATTAGAAATATTGCTATAACCGCTAATAGTATTCCCCCTATAATTTTAAAAATCTTTTTCCTTTTCATAAACATTCCTCCTTTATTTTTTCATTTATTTTTCTATTTTTGTCACATGAAAATTACAACATTCATCGCCATTTGCAAGTGTTTTTGTTCTATGTAATTGTCCACCTTCATTTCTATAGCTTCTCTCATCCATATTACAAAGACATGGCACAAATTCAAAGCAATTTTCTCTTAATCCAAGTTTACAAATTCCGCATTCTGTATATGTATTATAAAATTCATCTTTGCCCTTCTTGTAATCGTATTTCCAATCAAGTTCATATTTTGAATTTTGACTTGCTATACTTTCTTTTACTTTTTTATCTTGAACTTTATCTGAAAATAGAGTACACTTTTTGTTTTTATGTGCTTTTATCATAAAAGGAGAATCAAATACTGCATCTACCATTTGGTTAACTATTTCTGGAGTAATTTCATTTGGTTCTGCTTTGTATAAAGAAAATACAAAAGCTGCAATATATAAATTCTACAATTCTTTTGATGCTTTTACATTATAGCACAAAAGACAGATAATTCAACCAATTATCTGCCATATTATATTTTAAATATTATTTTTCTATTAAAAATTTATTAATTGCACTTATATATATAATTAAATAAGATATTGATATAAGAAATCCGCCTAAAACGTCACTTGTATAGTGTACTCCTAAATAAATTCTACTTATTCCTATAGAACATATTAATGCACTTAATAGTACAATAAACGTCCATTTAATATATTTGTTTTTTACATACTTATAAATTAAATATATCAAATAACCATAAAAAGCCATACTTACCATAGAGTGCCCAGACGGAAAACTATATCCTGTTTCTTCGATAATTCGGTATTCTGTAGGTCTAGGTCTTTGCAATATTCTTTTTAGTAATTGGTTCAATATTGTAATTATTACAAAATTTGAAAATATTGATAATCCAATTTTTTTATTTTTTATTAATATAAATAATAAAATTGTTAATACAACTAGAAATATTGCTCCTCCTAAATTAGTAATAAATTGGGCTATTGGAGTTACAACGGCAGATATTAAAAACGCTGACACCACCTTATATCCTATTATATCACCTTTCATTATTTCTTTATTAAATACATCTTCTGCTAATTCCAAAAATCCAATTAAACATATAAATAATATAATCCATTTTAAATTTTTTATAATAAATTCTTTTATTTTTTCTTTCATGTTTCCCCTTATTATACTCTAAGTCAATAGTATATTAAAAATTTTTCATTAAATTTCTTGCATTTGCCACATTTGTCTTATACTCATTTCTTATTTTTCTTACAAATTCTGCATCTTGAACTGATTTTAAATTTACTTCAATATTTACAACACATGCCTCAATAGAAGAAAAAGCATATAATTTTGCAATTTCAAAATCACTTGCTAACATTTTGTTTCCAACATTTGCAATTTTTTTTGTAAGTTCTAATGTTTCAACAGCATTATCCATAACATTTTTACAAAAAATAACACTTTCTTTACTCGCGGATTCTAGCATTTCAGGATTACTTTTCTTTACCTTATATGCTCTTAAAATCTTTTCTAATACAATCTTATCTTGGTCAATTGTATATAACATTTTTTCTTTTAAATTAATAGTCTGTTCCTTTATTTTTATAACTTCATCTTGCGCTTTTTCATAATTTGCTTTACCTATAGTTAAGTTACATATATAACAAATTAAAGAATTTATAATCGAAAGTATCATTCCAACAGTGCTTCCACCTGCAAGTTCTATTTTGGGATCCTCTAAGTCATTTAGTATTGGTTTTAGTTTTTCATTATACAAAATCATTTTTTCTCCGTTCTTTTGGGGTCTTATTTTTTTCTTCTTATTATCCAATTTTCGTCACACTGAATTGGTAATTTAAGTTTAACCTGTTGTCCTTGTTTTCCTGGGTTGACAGTTTCTATTTCTTCGTCTGTATCAACATCCCATAACTGTTCTATTTTAAATTTTTCAGGTTCTAATTTTCCAGGAACCAATATTTCTAACTCATCACCAATAGATAGTTTATTTCTTATTTCAATTATGGCTTTGTCTAAAGAATATTTAACAACTTTTCCTCCAAATTCGTAATTTGCATTATATTGTTTTCCCTCATATTCTTGGATGTCTTTATTTTCTCTACTGTTAAAATAAAATGTTGTTAAACCTCTTGTTTTTATTTTTTCTATTTCTTTCATATATTTATCTGCATTGTATTCTTGTGGATTTTTTTTGTAGTCATCTATTGCTGCTCTATATATGCTTACAATGCTTGCTATATAATATTCTGTTTTTAGTCTTCCTTCAATTTTTAGGCTATCTATTCCCATATCTATAATTTCAGGAAGTTCATGTATTAGGCATAAATCTTTTGAAGAAAGTATACTTGTTCCATGTTCGTCCATTTCTACTGGCATTAAATTTCCTGGATTGTTTTTTTCTTCTAAATATACATTATATGACCATCTGCAACTTTGTGCACAACTTCCATAGTTTGCACTTCTGCCACATAAAAAATCACTTAAGAAACATCTTCCAGAATATGAAAAACATATTGCACCATGAACAAAAATCTCTACTTCCATGCCTTCTGGCTTGTTTTCCATTATGTATTTTAGTTGATTTTTATCCATTTCTCTTGCCATTATCATTCTTTTACAACCTTGGTTATACCAAAATTTGCATGACTCTAAACTTACCAAATTGCTTTGGGTACTAACATTTACTGGTACACTTGGTGCATACTTTAAAATAGTGCTTATAACACCTGGATCTGATGCAATTATTCCATCTGGTTTTATTTCTTCTAATTTTTTACACATTGATTTTATTTCTTCATAGTCTGTATCAAATGCAAATATATTCATTGCTACATATATTTTCTTTCCTATTTTATGTGCATATTCAATTGTTTTCATTAAATCATTATCATCTATTGCTGCTCTTGACCTTAATGACAAACTTGCCGTTCCACAATATACAGCATCTGCTCCATATAAAAAGGCTATTTTTGCTTTTTCAAATGAACCTGCTGGTGCTAATAATTCTACTTCCTTCATACTAAATTTTATTCCTTCCTTTTTTTCGTTATTGCTAGTCCATCTCCTATTTCTAAAATTTCTGTTTTTAAATTAGGATTTTTAGTTGTTTCTGCAATATATTCTCTTAAATTTCTTACTGCTGTACGTTGTTTGTGTTTATTATAATCGCTCATTACATAACCTTTGTATAAAATATTATCTGCAAATATTGTTCCATTTGGAGCTAACATCCTTAGTGATTCGGCTAGGAAAAATGGATATTTTCCCTTTGCCGCATCAATAAAAATCATATCATATTGTTCGTGTAAAGTAGGTAATATTTCCACTGCATCTCCAACATAAATATTAATTTTTTCTTCTAGTTCCATTTCTTTTATGTTTTTCTTTGCTTCTTCTACCCTTTGAGCATCACGTTCTATAGTATCTATTGTTCCATTCTCAGCCAAAAATTCTGAAAAACATATTGCCGAATATCCAACTGCTGTACCTATTTCTAGTATTTTTAATGGTTTATTTTTAATCATTCTTTTTTCAATTTCTTGTAATGTATCATCCATTATTATAGGAATATGTTCTTCTAAGGCTTTTTCTTTTATTTGTTTTAGGATTTCTTTCTTCATTAAATGCCTCTTTCTTTATTTTTATTCTTCCCAATACTATTTATTATTTCTTGCCATTCTTTCTCTTTCTTTATTATTTAAAATCTTCTTTCTTAATCTAATTGATTTTGGAGTAACTTCAACAAGTTCGTCATCTTGTATAAATTCAATAGCTTTTTCCAAACTCATTTGGATTGGTGGAACTAAACGAAGTGCATCATCTGCTCCTGAAGAACGTGTATTTGTTAGGTGTTTTTCTTTACATACATTTACAGCTAAATCTTCTCCTCTTGAATTTAGACCAACTATCATTCCTTCATAAACATCTACACCTGCACCAATAAATAGGTCTCCTTTTTCTTGTGCATTATATAAACCATATGTTACTGCTTTTCCAGTTTCAAATGCTACTATTGTTCCTCTAACTCTTGCTACAACTTCTCCTTTAAATGGCTCATATCCTTTAAACATACTTGCCATTGTTCCTTCACCTTTTGTGTCTGTAAGGAATTCGGTTCTGTATCCAATTAATCCTCTTGCTGGAATATTGAATTCTATCTTTGTATGTCCATCTTCAGCTGGTTCCATATTTACCAT
>CAKPLD010000041.1 GCA_934167225.1 uncultured Clostridia bacterium
CTGATTTAGGTCTATTAATCCATCTGTCCCAATTGATGACGTTACTGCAAATTTTACTAATTCGTCGTTTTGTGCATCTTCCGTCTTTTCTTTTGCTTCACTTGCTCTGTTTAAAATTCCATTCTGCCCTGTTAACATCATAATGCTAATTCCTGCTAATATCAATAGCACAATAATTGTCACAACTAATGCTATCAATGTTATACCTTTGTTTCTCTTTAATGTTTTATAAAACATCTTTTTTCCTCCCTTTACAAAATATTTCTACTTTATGCTATCACACTTCGCATCCGTTTGCAATCTTTTTACAATCGTTTTATATTACATTTTTATTACAAACATATTACAAAAAAGAATATATTTGTTGAAAAAAAACTTCGAGTTCAAAAGTAAACTCAAAGCATTTCCTCTATTTTCCACTTACATATAAATTTTTCAACCTAGCGCTCAACTAAATTTCCTAAAACTCTACCAAATTCACCGGATTCAAATACTCTCCATCTTTAATAATCTCAAAATGTAAATGATATTCATCTGCTATCTCAAAAGAACTACTATTACCAACAGTACCTATAGTTTGTCCTTCTTCAACACTCTCGCCTTCAACAACAAACTCGGCAGTTAAAAGGTTAGCATAAACAGACTTATAGCCACCTTCGTGTTCAACAATCACAGTTAAACCATAGCGAGGGTCATTTTTTATAGCACTAACTGTACCTTTAGCAGAAGCCTTTACAACAGAAGTTTTATCAGCCTTTACATCAACACCTGTATGAGTTATCCATTCTTCCAAAGTATTAGAATAAACAAGAGAATCTTTGGCAAACTCTCTAATAACCTCACCTTTTAAAGGAGCAACAAATTTCACCTCATTAGATGAGCTTTCTGTTTTTTTATTTTCTGTTGTACTAGATGCTGTATTTTCATTCTCCTTAGTTTTATTAGCCGAGTCATCTTTTTTGTTAGAATATGTTGTAGATTTTTTTGTTGTATTATTTGTTGTGTTAGATGTAGTATTTTCCGAACTGTTTGTTGTATTTTTTTTAGCATTATTCGTTTCAAGCTCATTTTGTGCTTCATTTACAGACTTACCAATATCAATACTTACAACTTCCGAATCATCTTCTTCGTTTTGTTGGCTATCTGCTGTTTGCATTTCCTCCTTAGCAATCTCCTCTTGATTTTTCGAATTATTTATATTAATCAAATATACTATTAATGATGTAACCAAAATAGCAATAATAACCACTCCAGATATAATCATACCTATTGTTATTTTATCTTCATTTTCTTTAAAATGTACTCCCATAAAATCCTCCTTAAAATTTAAACTAAATATAGTATTTACCTTTTAAGGAAATTTATACTCTTATTTACATATAATATTTTTAATTTCTTCTGGATGGTTCATAATATACACTTCTGTAATTGCATTTTTGTTAAATTTTGCATATTTTTCATCATTTAAAAATTCTTCTAACATCGTATTTTTCTTAGGTTGTATTTTATAATCATTAATTATTTTGCCACAAAACCTTTTTTTCTTTATTTTTATTTTCTCTTCCAAATTTATTAAAATTCCTTCATCATATATTGTGTATTTATTTATTTGCTCTTCTGGAAAGTCTATATTTAAAATTAAGTCAGACTTTGCAAGTGCTTTCTTTTTGTTATTTGTTAGAGTTATAATGATTCCATCTTCTTCCCAAATTTGCTCTTTTAGTGGTTTAAAAAAATTTATATTGTTTGTTACAATGTTTAAAGTTTTAAATTTTTTAGATAATTCTTTAACAACATTTATGCAATATATACTTGTTCCATTTACTGCTATGCTTATTTGCTTTTCGTATGGCTTTATTTTATTTTGGCTACATATAACATCTATAATTTGCACTATTAATTTTTTAAATAATCCTTTTCCTTCTATTATGTTTAAACCTTTACTATAAAAAAGATTTACTATTTGGTTATTTTTACTTAATTTTTCAGAAATTATTATGTTTTTTACATTATTTATTTTTAAAATATTTGCTACATTGTCTATTAATTTAATTTGCTTCTTTATTTTCATATTATCACATTCGCAATTAAGAATAATTTTATCTTCTAATATTTGTACTTTTTTAAAAATTGACTTTAAAAAACTTTTTTGTGATGATTCCTCAATTAAAAAAACTTGCATATATTTCACCTAAATAAATATATGCAAGTTTTATTATTTTAATGTTTTTAAATTATTTTTTTATAGCTAAAATTTTGAATTTTATAATTCCGTCTGGTGCTTCAACGTTAACCACTTCGCCTTTTTTTCTACCTAGCAAAGCTTTTCCTATTGGTGATTCATTCGAAATTTTATTTTCTGCAATGTTTACTTCTGTTGAACCAACAATTGTGTAAATAACTTCTTCTTCAAATTCTTCATCATACAATTTTACAGTATTTCCAATTTGAACTGTTTTTGTATCGATTTCTTTGCTGTCTATAACTTTTGCGTGTCTTATTTTAATTTCTAATTCTGAAATTTGTTGTTCATTTTCAGCTTGTGCATTTTTTGCCTCGTCATATTCAGAGTTTTCAGATAAATCTCCAAATCCTCTGGCTACTTTTATTCTTTCGGCTATTTCTGTTCTTTTTTCTGTTTTTAAATAATTTAACTCAGCTTCTAATTTGTCGAATCCTTCTTGAGTTAATATAACTTCTGGTTGTTGTTCCATTTTAATCATTCTCCTTTTTGTTAATGTTTGTAGGTAAATTTTCCTTTTCTTTTTGGAATCTTATTGTTAAAATTCCTATCATTACTATATATAGCCCAATTGCAATACTATTTACAATTCTTCCAAATTCTACTCTTGTAATTGCAATAATTGAGTAGTATAGAAGTTCTGCTATTATTGGTGTTAAAATTCCTTTTAATAATACTTTGCTTATGCCTATTTTATGATACATTATTAAGAAATATAATAATACTCCTGCAAATGTTATTACTGCTGGTAATATGTATGGTTTTAAAATATCTCTTATTTTTGTGTTTGGTACTGTTACTATTGTTGTATCATCATTTGAAATGTCTGTTCCACATTCTTCATTTATTTTGTTTATTACATTTTGCTTTTCTTCTTCACTTATTGAATCTGCTGTAATTTGCATAGCATTTCCAAATCTTTCCAATCTTTGTACTCTAACTTTTCTGTCTGTTAAAATATTTTTTGCAATTTCTTCTATTTTTTTTGTGTCTAATTCTGTACTATTAGATATATTTATTTGTTGTCTATTTGAATATGATAATTCTATATTAAATCCTTTTGTTTTACATATAACTGCACCAATAATAATTATAATTGCTATAATTGCATATATTATTTTATTTGTACTCTTCATTTATTTTCTTCCTTTCTATTAATCTAGCATGTCTTTTGTTATTATATAATTATAAATTATACTTAAAAGTAGTCCCCAGAACATAAACATTCCAAATGTTGATATGTTTGTCCATTTTATAAATACAAATATAACTGATATTATAAATAATGGTAGTGTTTTTATTATTATAGATTTAAATTCTTTTGCATACACTTGTTTTTTTAGGTCTTTGTCTGTTTCGTGTACATTTAGTAATCTATATACTATCATATAATTTATAGCTAACACTATAATTCCTGCAACAATGCTTCCTAGTGATATTTCTACATTTGTGTATCTTACAAGTAATAGTTCTAGTCCTACATATCCTATATATGCAATTCCTGCTATTAGTCCCATCATTTTATATTTTACAATTATTATTGCTATTGCTATTAAAATAATTACTGCTATTACATACATTGCTTTTTTTATTATGTCTTGAGAAATGTCTGTATTTATATAGTTATTTTCAGAAACTTTATATGTAAGTGGCATTGTTCCTGAGTTTACAACTGCTGATATTGTTGATGCAGATTGTAATGTTGTCGAAATTGAGTCTTGGTCTGTTGTTGCTTTGTTCATAGATAAGTCTATTACTCCATCTTCTATTGGATCATCAAAACTTGTTGTTATCATATCGTTGTTGTCTATTGATAATATTATTTTCTTTTGTGTTTTAGTATTGCTACTTTCTTCGTCTGTTGCCCTATTTTCTGTATTGTTTTCGCTTGTTGTGTCTGTGTTTTCTTCTTTTTTGTTTTCGTTTTCTGTATTTTCAGTTGTGCTGTTTTCTTCTGCTGTATTTGTGTTTCCTGTGCTGTTTGTTGCATTTGGATCTGTTGCGTATTCTCCTTCACTTAGTTGTTTTAAAATATTTTTTCCGTTTTTGTTAAATTCTATTTGTAAATATACTGTTGTTCCAGATGTGTCTGTATTATATACTGCTGATATTTTCTTTAGGTCTTCGTTTGTTACTAAGACTTTTGATGTGTCTTCTGAATCTTTTATTTCAAATTTTGCTACTTGTAATATGTTGCTTGCTGTATGGTCTGTGTTTTCGTCTTCTGGTATTTGTAAATAAATATCTCCATTTTCTGAGTTTACACTTAAATTATAATCTTCTACATTTAGGCTTTTTAATCTTTTTTCTATTACACTTTTTGCTTTTTCATAGTTTTCGGCATTTAATTTGTCTTCCGAATTTATTTTGTTTTCTGTTTTTTGGTATGAATTTGATTCTATTGTACTGTCTGTGTAATCGTCTGTATTTCCTACTACTTTTCCTGTAGAGTCTAATACTTCTGTTGCATCACTTACTTTAAATACTAGTTCTCTGTATCCTTTTAAATCTTTACTTAATGTATAGTCCTTTACTTTATTTTCCATTTTGTTATAGCTTTTTGTATATACTCCTACAAATGATACTAAACATATAACTATTATTGCTAAAATTTCTGTAATTAATTTTATTTTTCTTCCTTTCAATTTTTTATCCTCCTTGTTTTGTTATTTTTAGTTAATTTGTTTTAACTTTTTTATAATAATTTTGTGTTATTTATTATAAGCTCATACCATATTTTTAAATATTTGGCAGCATATTTACTCATTATTGTTCTATCCATAAATATTTTAAAATAGTCTAGCACTGGACATATTTTTGTGTCGATGTCTAGTTTTAGTGTTATTACTCTTTTTTCTGCATCTAGTTTTAAATCTGCATTTGTAACTGCATAGTTTACTTTGTCGTGAATATCGAATGTTGCTATATTTGTTTTTGCAACTCTTGATCTTGCAACATCAGACTTGTCCGCTAAAATTAGTGCTGCCGATATATTGCTTATTGCTGTTCCCGTGTTTTCGTCATGATTTCCTATTGCCATCATTATTTCTGTTCTTTCTCCAACATCCATTCCCATATCTTTTAATATGTTATAACTCAGTATTGCTCCTGAGTGTGCATGATCTACTCTGTTTACACAGTTTCCTATATCATGCATATAGCCTGCTATTCTTGTTAGCTCGACTGTTCTTTCGTCAAACCCAAGATCTTTTAATATGTTTCCTGCTCTTTCTGATACTATTCCTAGGTGCCTATATGAGTGTTCTGTATACCCAAGCCCATCTAGCTGTTTTTGAGCCCCTTCTATTAAAGCTTTTATTTCACTATTGTTTTTTACGTCTTCTAAAGTTACCAATTCTTTGGCCTCCTTTTTCTATTTTTAAACCTTTTCTATTTTAGCTTAAATATTAAAAATTTTCAAGATTTTTTAATAAATTGCACATCGAAATCCAAGTACTTCTGGTTTGCATTCTTCATTTGCATGTTGTCTTACACTAACTGTTGTTATATTTCCATTGGTAGTATATGCTCCTCCCATATGCCCACAAGGATAATAGGAATATGTGGTTTTTTCTAAATTCCATTCCCATACATTTCCTGCAATATCATATATGTTCATTATTGAAAAACTTTCATCAGCTCCTGTAGTTAAAATAACATCTTGTGTGTTACTTTCATTTTTGTTATATGGGCATGATTGAAACTTCACCCCTTTATCTGTTGAATATTTTGCTAGTTTATTAGTTATATTCCATAAATTATTCTTATAATTTCCAAGTGTTGTGCTATTTTTTGTAAGCTTTTCCTTTATTTCCGGATCTGTTGCTATTTTCTTTCTTTCAATATGTTTTAACATTAAATCCCATTGTATTCCAAACAATAAACTACTTGTATATTTTCCAGCTTCTACTTTTTCTGCTAATACCTTTGCTTGTGTCCTTGTTACATGAGTATATGGATACATGTTTGCTTTTGATACTGGTACTGCGGTTGGAGTATCATCTGTAGTTCTATTTTGTGCAATTCCTGCTTCATATCTGCCTACCCAGAAACCTCCATTTTGATATACACTTTTTATCATTTTATTCTTTAATTCGTTATATTGACCATTTTCAAACCAACCTTTTGCGGTGTCTGGATTATCTACATCACTGTATTTGGTTCCATTTCTATAGTAACTTGTGTATGTCTGTAAGTCTTTTTCTATATTTTTATATTCTGTTTCAGTAAATTCTGTTATATTGATTCCTGCTGTTGGATACACTTCTTTTATTTTTGGAACTTCAATCCATACATATTCATCTCCTGTTTCTTTTTCTTTTATTACAAGACCAGTATCTAAATCTGTTCCATCAACTTTTTCGAATTTTTTTTCATCTGGATAATATGGTTTGGTTCCTTCTCCTGTTGGCAACATTTTGATGTCATTTTTTATTTCTCCTTCTCCATCAACATAAAACTCTCTTCCATTAATCGTTATTGTCCATCCATTTATTTCTTCTCCTGTTAGTTCATATTTGCCTTCCCCTATATTATTATTTAAGGCTATTTTTAGGTTTTTGTCTTTCATTATACCCAAACCTTTTTTTAATGCTTCTGCAATAGATGTATGTACTAATTCATCAACCTGTGCATTGTCTGTTTCTTCTTTGGCTTGAGATGCTTTTTTTATTATTCCATTTTGTCCAGTTAGCATTTGCATACTAACTCCCGCTAATATTAGTAGCACAATAATTATAACAACAAGTGTTATTAATGTTATTCCTTTGTTTTTTTTAAATATTTTTTCAAACATTTTTCATCCTCCTAAAAAAATCCTTCTTATAATAACATATTATGCTCTTTTATGCAACTAATTTTATTTTTTTTATTAATATTATATATGCTTACGTTATAATTCACAGCTTTAAAATTGTAGAGTAGGTTCGAATAAGAATAAGAATTAAAATTCTATATTCGAACCTCCTTTAATAATTATGAATCATAATTATCATATTAATCCTTTATTCTAAACAAAAATTTTACAATTCCTCTAAAGGCCTTAGGAACCTTTTTTACAACAATTGTCATTTTATGTACCTCCTCCTTCTAACAAGCAAGCCATATAAAGCCTATAGCAACTACAGCTAGCCCAATAATAATTAACCAACCAGTTATCGGAAGTAATAATACCATTAAAATACCAAGACCTAATCCAATAAAACAAACTCCACACGTCTTCTTAAAAACACATTTCATACTATTACCTCCATCTCTTTTAGTAATATTATATGTTTTTTGTAGATAATTGTTACCTTTTGACAAATTTGAAGAAAGTTACTATAATAAAATTGAATTATTAAAGAAGGGAATAAACGTAAAATGAACAAAAAAGATATAAATACTTTAATAGCTGTCCTAAGACAAACCTACCCAGAAGCAAAATGTAGTTTAAATTTTTCGTCTCCATTTGAATTGGTAGTTGCTGTGTGTTTGTCTGCACAATGCACTGATGAACGAGTAAATTTAACTACTCCTAAACTTTTCCAAAAATACAAAACAATTGAAGATTACGCTAACTGTAATTTAGAGGATTTGGAAGATTTAATACATCCATGTGGTTTTTATAAAAATAAAGCAAAAAACATAAAAAAATGTGCTAATCAAATCTTAACCAATTTTAATGGTGAAGTTCCTAATAATATAGAAGATTTAATTACATTATCAGGTGTTGGTAGAAAAAGTGCAAATGTAATTATGTTGGAGGTTTTTAATCATGCTGTTGGGATTGCTGTTGATACTCATTGTAAAAGAATCTCCAATAGAATTGGTTTATCTAATGAAAAAGATCCATTGAAAATAGAACAAGATTTACTAAAACAAATCGACCCAAAAGATTATAAAGATGTTAATCACCTTTTTATTTGGCATCGGAAGGTATACATGTAAAGCCCCAAAACCATTGTGTGAAAAATGCTCTGTAAAACAATTTTGTAGTACATATAATCAATAAGACAAGAAATATGTATAATTATGTCTTTTTTACAAATAATACTTTTAGGCTAATGTTAGGAGGTTATTTTTAATGATAGCTTGTACAGAAAACTGTAAATATCAAAA
Source organism: uncultured Clostridia bacterium (assembly GCA_934167225.1). Lineage (GTDB taxonomy): Bacteria > Bacillota > Clostridia > TANB77 > CAG-508 > CAG-269. The sequence continues at coordinate 8,342 of CAKPLD010000041.1, forward strand.
AAACGGAGAATGCACCTATGAAAAAACAACTTCTAGTAAAAAAAGTTCCTCAAATTCTATTTGTGCATATTTCGAGCAAGAATAACTTCTATTCTTGCTCTATTTCTTCGTAGTTTATTTCGGTTTTTTTTACAACTTTTTCATCATTTTTTGGTTCATTTTGTTGTTCATTTTGCTGTTCATTTTGTTTTTCACTTTGCTTTTCATTTGTTTTTTCGTTTTTCTTTGTCATATTAAAAATAATTTTTTCGCCTAAATCTTTTTTATTTTGCAAACATTTATCCACCATGCAATTTAGCTTTTCCATTAAATCTGGAACATAATCCAAAATTTTATCAAAGGTATTATCATGATCTACTGGCAAAAGCTTAACAACATTAGACTGCACAACTAAAAAAGCTATCGGATTTACAGATACTCCTGCTCCTGATCCTCCTCCAAAAGGTAGTCTATATTGAATTTGCTCGTCTTTGTCTCTTTTATTATATTCGTCAATTGTTTCTCCTTTAAATTCACTTCCACCTGCAACAAATCCAAATGATACTTTTGAAATAGGTATAATAACAATATTATTTGATGCTTGTATTGGATCTCCTATTATGGTGTTTACATCTATCATATCTTTTATACTATTCATGGCTGTAAGCATTAGCCCCTCTATAGGATGTTCTGTCATATTTTATCCTCCTTTCGTGCTTGTATAAATAATATGCATCAAATTAAAACTAATTATACAGTCTAAATTAATATTTAATAAATTTTTATTGTTATATATTGGCAATATTTTCCAGTTTATTTGATTTTCTTTGTTGTCTTTACTTTTTTTATTTTTGCTATTTTCCTTGTTTTGTTTGTTTTCTCTGTTTTCGCTATTTTCTTCGTTTTCTTTCTTTTCTTTGTTTTTCCTGTTACATTTGCTATCTACCTCAAAAACATTTTTCTCATATAACAAGCCTATTATTATTGCCATAAAACAAGATAATATCCCTACAGTAATTGCATTTGCACCTGCGTCTTCTAGTCCTAAATATATTTGTAAATTCATTTTTTTTATTTTCAAATTTAAATTTTTTATTTTTGATATTATCTTTGTATCTATTTTATTTTTGTCTTTTTTTATTTTTTCTTTTAGTTTATCTATATTTTTTTGTATAAAAACTCGTTCTATTTTCTTTTTTGTTATATCTAATTTTAAATATGTGAATTTTTTTAGAATACAAAATTTTATGGTTATTTTATATCTTTTATTTAAATTTCTTTCCCTTTTTGGCAGTTCTATTCTTACATTTTCTATATGTATTTGGATTGTTGTTAATATTATTAATGTAATTAAAATAGCTAATATTATTAGTAGCATATAAAAAAAGAACAATATTATCACCTCTTTTAGAAGTTTTAATATTATTCTTTACATTTTTTTCTTTTTTAAACATTAAAATATCTTTATTTACGCAAATCTGTAAGCCGGGTTCTGTCGTTTAAATTAGTCATTTATCTAGGCTATATATCACTATATAGCTCAAGCCACTCAAGTTTGGACCACCGAGCAGGTGTTTTTTATCCATTTTAGGTGTTGCTCCAGATGGGGTTTACACTGTCGCTGTAAGTCACCTTACAGCCGGTGAGCTCTTACCTCGCCTTTTCATCCTTACCATTGTTAACTCGTACACTAAAAATTTCAATTAATTTTTCTGGCACAAAACAAATGGCGGTTATTTTCTGTTGCACTTTCCTTAAGGTTTCCCTCACTAGACGTTATCTAGCATCATTGCTCTTTGGAGCCCGGACTTTCCTCTCGCAAACCCTTTCGAGTTTTGCCAGCGACTAATCAATTTGCTTTATTATATATTTTGTTTTTGGGCAGTTTTAAGCATTATATTTTTAAAACTCCTCCAATTGTTTTACTTTCACTAGCATCTGGTAACATTTGACTTCCACCAGTAATAACAACTGTATCTCCGTTTTCAAGAATTTCTTTATTTTTTAATTTTTCAATTCCTGCTTCTATAGTTTTTTCTATGTTTTCACATTTTTCAACTAATATTGGTGTTACATTCCAAGCTAATGCTAATTGACGGAATGTTCTCTTGTTATCTGTAATTGCTAAGATTGGGCATCCTGCTCCTAATCCTGCTAATCTTCTTGCTGTGTTTCCTGAATTTGTGTAGCAAACTATTGCATCTGCATTTAGAACTTTTGCTGATACACATGCTGAATATGCAACTTTTTCTTCATAGTTTAATAATTCAATGTCTTTGTTTTCATCAAATCTCTTCCAGTAATTTATTTCTGGTTCTACTCTGTTTGCTATTTTTACCATTGTTTGAACACATTCAACTGGATAGTCACCTTGTGCACATTCTCCTGATAACATTATTGCACTTGTTCTATCAAATATAGCATTTGCAACGTCTGATGCTTCTGCTCTTGTTGGTAATGGTTGATGTGTCATTGATTCTAACATTTGTGTTGCTGTTATAGCTGGTTTGTATAATTTGTTAGATGTTTTGATTATTCTTTTTTGAACTACTGGTGGTTCTGTGAAGTCTGTTTCTGTTGCCATGTCTCCACGAGCTATCATTTGTCCATCAGCTTCGTTTAGTATATCATCTAAATTTGCTAGACCTTCTACGTTTTCTATTTTTGTGATGATTTGGATGTCTTTTCCACCATTTTCATCTAATACTTTTCTTACATTCCTTATATCTTCTAGATTTCTTGCAAATGAAATTGCTACAAAATCATAATTGTGTTCACATGCAGCTTTTAAATCTGCTATGTCTTTTTCTGCTAGTCCTGGTAATCTGATTATTGTTCCTGGTAAATTCATTGTTTTTCTGCTTCCTAATCCGTTTCCATGAACTACTGTTGTAACTATGTCTTTTCCAACAACTTCGTCAACTTTTAGTTCTATTGCTCCATCATCTATTAATATTTTTGTTCCTGGTACAACATCTTTATATAATTCTTTATATGTTACAGAAACTTTTTCTTCATTTCCTTCTATATCTTCATTTACTAAAGTGAATTTTTGTCCATCTTTTAATTGGATTTTTTGATTTTTTCCTGTGTATA
>CAKPLD010000042.1 GCA_934167225.1 uncultured Clostridia bacterium
CTCGTTAGCTCAGTTGGTAGAGCGCTCGGCTGTTAACCGATAGGTCGCTGGTTCGAGCCCAGCACGAGGAGCCATAAGTGATTTTTGTCGAACCATTTGAAAGTCTTAATATAAAAGAGTTTCAAAATTTAGACAAAATCAAAAAAGAGAAAGAAGTTAGTTTGATTCTATAAACTAGCTTCTTTTTTGTTATAAAAAACAAAAATCTTTAAGGAATTTATAAGTATTTTATGATGATCCTCGAAATCATAAAATTCGTTATTTAAATTTATAATTTTTTAAAATTTATTTTCCTCATTTTCAAGAGATAGAGTTTATATATTCTTTCAAAAACTTATCTGTCCTAAATGTGGTAAATTAATGCTATGTAAAGGTTCAGGTGGAAGTAAGAAGAAATATATGTATTATAACTGAGGAGATTGTCATCTCTATTTTAGAGAAGATAAAATCGAAGAGGTTTTATTAACTTTTATTCTTAGTTTAGTAGAATATGATGAAGTAGTTAAAAAATATTTTTATCCGATACTAGCAGAAAAAGAAGATGTAAATATAGAAAATATTGATAAAGAATGAGAGAGATAGATTGTATTATAGTAATATCGAAAAGGACAAGACTATTGCTGAATTAAAGGAAGAAATAAAATTTAAGGATAAAAAAATCAATAAATTAGAAATAGCTTTAAATAAGGTAAGTGATATTATAGCTATAATAAAAAATATGAATTTAAAAAATAAGTTAAGACTTGGAGTATGTATGAGTTCAAGTGCATATACAAAGTTAAATTATAGTAAAGCACATATACATAGTGTATTTGATAAGAAGTTAAAAGAAATTGATAATGATTATTCAGTAAGCTATGTAAATATGGGAAAGTATCCTACAATTTTATTTGTAATGGTTAAAATAATGGAAATGAATAATAAAGAGCAAAACCAGATTGCGATGTATTTATTTAATAGTATATAAATTTAACAAATTTATAAAAATTAATTGACAAATACAAACAACTGTTTTATAATAACGGCAGAAAAATAAAATATTAAGAAATGGAGATGATACTATTGAACGATATAGATAAAAATAATAAATCATTTGAAGATATTAAACATATTGATGAAAATGGTGTTGAATTCTGGTACGCTAGAGAACTTATGCCTATTTTACAATATTCAAATTGGCAGAATTTTGAAAAGATAATTGATAAGGCTAAAATATCTTGCGAAAATAGTGGTATTAGTGTGTTTGAACATTTTATTGACATCAATAAAACGATCAAAATGCCTAAAGGAGCGGAAAAAAACATTTTAGATTATGAATTAACTCGTTATGCTTGTTATTTAATAGCACAAAACGGAGATAGTAGAAAAAAAGTAATTGCACTTGCACAAACTTATTTTGCCGTTCAAACTAGAAAACAAGAACTGACCGAAAGAGAATACAGTATGCTAACGGAAGACGAAAAAAGATTTTATCAAAGAAATTTAACAAGAAAAGGTAATTATTCGCTTAATCAAGCAGCAAAAAATGCTGGTGTTAAAAATTTTGATAAATTTCACAATAGAGGATATAAAGGACTATATAATGGAGAAAATGCTGATGATATTGCCAAAAGAAAAGGACTAAGATATAGAGAAGATATTTTGGATAATATGGGAAGTGAAGAACTTGCAGCAAATTTATTTAGAATTACTCAGACTGAGTCAAGATTAAAGAAAGATAATATAAAAACAGAAAGAGAAGCAAACTCTACTCATTATGAAGTAGTAAAGAAAGTTAGAAAGGCAATTGCAGATATTGGTGGAACTATGCCAGAAGATTTACCAACTCCTAAAAAAAGTTTAAAACAATTAGAAAAAGAAAAAAATAATAAATTGAAAAAATAGAATTAGCTTATGGTTGCAAAAGATGGCAGGTTTATTCATTTTATACCTGCCAAAAGTGGCAATTTTTTATAGTTGACGAATAAAAAGGAATATAGAAAGTGGAAAAGTTGCCTTTACAATGCTTTTAAATTTTATTATAAGAGAATTAATACACTAAATTGGACGAAAGTAAATGAATATGGTTAAATAAAGATTCAAATATAAGTTGAGTCTTTACTTTTTGTCAGGAAGTATTGTTAAAACAGGCAATTTGTGATATAAAATATAACAGAAAGAATATAACCACTACCTAATGGAAAGAAAGAGTATAATACAATAGTTAATGGCATATCTGTAAAAATTAAAGTAGGGGATATATTTGATGAAAAGGGATTAAAAGTAATACCATTTAATGAACGATATGATACTGAGGTAGACGATGTTGTTATTGCTCATAATTCTTTAAATGGAAAGATGATTGATAATCATATAAAAGATATAGAGGAGTTAAAAGCTAAAATTAAATTAGCTAAAACAGATAACTTACCATTTAAACCTACTTGGAAAAATGGAAAAGAAATATACCCGCTTGGTAGAATTATACCTTATGATGAATGTTTATTACTTGCTTTTTCTCATTTTAATGAGAAAAATGAGGCTTACATATTTTACCTGGGAGCTGATAATTCGCCAAAGCCTATGTATAAAGATGTTGCTGATATAATTCATAAAGCAGGTGGTCTTGTATTTTTAGCCCATCCCTTTGAATATAAGCTCAATGATACAATAGATTTTATTAATGAATTAAGTAAAAATATTAAATTAGATGGAATTGAATGTTTTCATCCATCAGCTGAAATAGATAATAGAATAGAGATTCTTATTGAGTATGCAAGAAAGAACAATGTATTTATAAGTGGTGGAAGTGATTTTCATGGAGATAAGAAGCCTAATAATGAAATTGGAAGAGGTTCTGGAAGTTTAGAAATACCAAAAGAATATATTGAGGAATGGGTAAATTTATAAAAATGGAGTTGAAGAATGAATTTTAGAAAGATAAATAAAGAAGAATTTGAAAAATGAATAATAGTGAAATTGTTGCACAACTTGCTTCTAACTTAATAGAAGCATCAGCGAGAAATACAGCTAGTTATGTAGCAGATAAAATAAAGGCTAGTAAAGCTAAGAAAAATGATAAAGAGACAATTAATGAACTAGAAGAGATTATACAAAATTTATTAAATGATAAAATAGAAATTCAAAGAATTGCTCAAGCATATGAACAGGAATTAATATCTCAAAAAATTACTGAAAAAGATATTGAATATATTACAAATAATTTATTACCTATTTTTAGTAAATTTATTCCTCAAGAAAAAGTAGGAGATTTAGAACAAATAAAATCTTTATTATCCGTAGAAACATTTACTATAATGCAATTATTAGGATTTAACTATAAAAGGGCAATAGGAGAGCCATTAACACTATTAGTACAAAAAATTATAGAGTCAAAAATTCCAGCTGATTCAACTATAAATAGTCAATGTGCTTTAGCTATGACTAATATAGCACTAGATAAAGAGGCTACTAAAAGGTATTATAAATTGATTGGTAAAGAGAACATCGAAGATAATTGAGTAAATTAAAAAAAAATTGCAAAATTATTTAACTTATGTTAAATTGTAACTATAGAATCAAACATAAAATAAAGTTATAAATAAGAGCTTGTATTTTTCGCACACGGATGTGCCAATCGAGCGATAAAGAGTAGCAGATAATCAATCATCTGTTATTTTTTTGTCTGTTCGCTAGAATTTAACCAAATAATTTGATATAATGCCGTAAAGTATGAACTTGAGGAGGAATAACATAATGAAAAAAATTTGCGAAATATGTAACAAGGAAATACATTATAGGTTAGGATATAGAAAAGAAAAATAATAAAGTGGACGAAAGAAAACGAATATGGTAAAAAAGTAAAAGAAATTTTAGGTCAGAAAGGAATATTGGCATTTTGATTATTAAAGGAGCTCTTTTTAGAGCTCCTTTTAATAATCAAATATTATAATTTATTAGCGGTTTAGACGTTTTTGGGTAAGAAACCATTATCTAGTAACAATTACCATGATAAAAAACAAAAAACTATTGTAGTTTCAAAACAATTATGATAAAATACCAAAAGAAATAAAAATGAAAGGAAGAATAAAAATGTCAGAAGCAAAGTATAAACGAGTATTACTAAAACTAAGTGGAGAAGCACTAGCAGGGGAAGACAAAACAGGAATAAACATCAAAGTAGTAGGAGAAATATGCGACAAAGTAAAAGAAATAGTAGAAATGGGAGTAGAAGTAGCAATAGTAGTAGGCGGAGGAAATTTCTGGAGAGGAAGAAGAAATGGCGAGCAAATGGAAAAAACAACAGCAGACTACATGGGAATGTTAGCAACAGCAATGAATGCTTTAGCACTTCAAGATGCAATAGAAGCAAGAGGAATATACACAAGAGTTCAAACTGCAATAGAAATGAGAGAAATTGCAGAACCATTTATAAAAAGAAAAGCAATAAAACACTTAGGAAGAGGAAGAGTAGTTATATTTGCATGTGGTACAGGAAATCCATTTTTCACAACAGACACAGGAGCGGCATTAAGAGCAGCAGAAATAGAAGCAGATGCAATATTACTTGGAAAAGCAATAGATGGAGTTTATTCAGCAGATCCAAAAATAGATCCATCAGCTATAAAATATGACGAAATAACATATCAAGAAGTATTAAACAAAGACCTAAAAGTTATGGACTCAACAGCAACAGCTTTATGTAAAGATAACAACATTCCACTAGTAGTGTTTGGAATAGCAGATCCAGAAAACATAGTAAGAGCTGTAAAAGGTGAAAAAGTAGGAACAATTGTAAAATAATAAGACGGTTTTGGGAGACAATTCCCCATTTAAGAACCGTCCCCAAATGGGGAGGAAGGAAAAATATTATGGATTATAACATTATAAAAGAAAAAATGAATAAATCAATTGATAATTTAAGAGAAAAATTTGCAGAAGTAAGAGCAGGAAGAGCAAATCCTGCAATATTAAATAAAGTAAAAATAGATTATTATGGAACACCAACACCAATAAATCAGGTAGCGGGAGTATCAGTTCCAGAGGCAAGAATGATAGTAATTCAACCATGGGATGTATCTGTTTTAAAAGAAATAGAAAAAGCGATTTTAGCATCAGATATTGGAATTAATCCTAATAATGATGGAAAGGTAATAAGACTTGCATTTCCAGAGCTAACAGAAGAAAGAAGAAAAGAGTTAGTAAAGGAAATTAAAAAAATGGCAGAAGAATGTAAAGTGGCAGTTAGAAATTCAAGAAGAGACGGAATAGACCAAGCAAAAAAAGAGCAAAAAGACGGAGAAATGACAGAAGACGAACTAAAACAAGCTGAAAACAAAATTCAGGAATTAACAGATAAAGCAATAGCAGAGGTAGATAAGGTATTAGCCAATAAAGAAAATGAAATACTTTCAATATAGCTTTAAAAAGGGATGTAATATATGGATTTTAAAACCGAATTATTAAAATATCAAAAAAAAGTAAATAATGAGCTGGAAAAATATTTAAGAAAACAGGATTGTCCTGAAAGAATTTTAAATGAATCTATGGAATATAGTTTAATAGCAGGAGGAAAAAGATTACGACCAATTTTAGTTTTTGAGGCATATAAATTATTTAAAGATGATATAGAAAAAGTAAGTGCATATGCGATAAGTATAGAAATGGTACATAATGCATCATTAATACATGATGATTTGCCAGGCATAGATAACGATGATTTAAGGCACGGCAAGCTAACAAACCACAAGAAATTTAATGAGGCAACTGCTATATTAGCAGGAGATGGACTTTTTAATAATGCATATATTATTATAAGTAATGATTTATTAAATACCAAAAATGAACAAGAATTACAAAGAAAATTAAAAATTTTCAACGAATTTTCGTTAGCAACAGACCGAATGCTTGCCGGCGAATACTTAGATACAGAATGCGAAGGAAAAAATATATCAAGAGACGAACTAGAATATATTCATCAAAACAAAACAGGAGCATATTTAAAATTATGTGCAAGAATGGGAGCTATTTTAGGTGGAGCGACAGAGTATCAACTAGAAAAAATAACAAAATATGCCGAAAAAATAGGATTAGCGTTTCAAATAAAAGACGATATTTTATCAGAAATTGGTGATGAAAAAATAACAGGAAAACCCGTTGGAAACGATAAAGAAAAAGAAAAATGCACATATGTATCGGAATATGGCTTAGAAAAAGCAAAAGAAATATTACATAAAATAACGAATGAAGCGATATCGGAGCTAAGTGAATTTGGAAAAAAAGCAGAATTTTTACAAGAATTAGCCAGATATATTGAAACAAGAAACAAATAAGGGGTTATATAATGGAATTAAAAAAAGAAGAATTACCACGTCATATTGCAATTATTTTAGATGGAAATAGACGTTGGGCTAAATCTAAAGGCATGCCATCAGCCTTTGGCCATAAAGAAGGAGCAAAGGTTTTAGAAAAAATTGTAAGACATGCAAACAAAATAGGACTAGAATATATTACAACATATGTATTTTCAACAGAAAACTGGAAAAGAACAGAAGAAGAAGTAAAAAGCTTAATGTTAATACTTCAAAGTTATTTGGAACATTATGCAAAAGTTGCGGATTCTGAAAATATAAAAATTCAATTTCTAGGAGATACAACAGTACTTAACAAAAAAATGCAAGAAAAAATAAAGGAATGTATTGAAAGAACCAAAAACAATACTGGAATTCACTTTAATATTGCACTAAACTATGGTGGAAGAGCTGAAATTGTAAGAGCAGCAAAAGAAATTGCAAAAGAAGTTGAAAACAAAGAACTAAAAATAGCAGATATAAATGAAGACTTACTATCAAGCAAACTATATACAGCAGGTCAGCCAGATCCAGACTTAGTAATAAGAACAAGTGGAGAAATGAGAACAAGCAATTTCTTACCATGGCAAATTGCATATTCAGAATTTTTATTTGTAGATAAAAATTGGCCAGATTTTAATGAAGATGATTTAGATAATGCAATAATTGAGTATCAAAAAAGAACAAGAAGATTAGGAAAATAAAAAGGTGAAAGAAATGGATTTAAAAAGAATTTTAACTACAGTATTAGGACTTCCAATTGTAGCACTATTATTTACACTAGGAAATCAATATATAATAGGCATAGCAATATTAATTGCAAGCACAATAAGTATGTATGAATATTTTGGAGCAGTGAAAAAGGTTGCTAAACCTATAAGATGGGTAGGTTACTTAAGTAATTTATATATTGTAGGAGCAATGGTTTTTAAAACTGAGCAATTACTACCAATAGTTACACTTTCCATACCTATTGTGATATTTCTATTATTTTCAAACGTAATTGTAACAGACATGAAAATAACATTTAAAGATGTAGCATACACATTAGTAGGAATTATGTATATAACAATTTTCTTTATGTTTTTAGAACTAATAAGAAAACTAGAACATGGAAAAGTTCTGTTTGCATACACATTTGTTATATCATGGTCTACAGATATATTTGCATATTTAATAGGAAAAAAATGGGGAAAACACAAATTTAGTAAAATTAGTCCAAAAAAATCAATAGAAGGATGCATAGCAGGAGCTATAGGAGCAATTGTTGTGTCTATAATCTATATAACAATATCAAATATTTTTTGGGGAACAGAATTTTCGTATTTATTTATTGCAATAATAAGTTTAGTATTAAGCCTAATTAGCCAAGTTGGAGATTTTGTGGCCTCTTCTATAAAGAGATTTGTAGATGTAAAAGATTATGGAAATCTATTACCAGGACATGGCGGAATGCTAGATAGATTAGACAGTTTAGTGTTTATTGCACCATTTTTATATATGATATTTATGATATAAATACAAAATGGAGGAAAGAGTGTTAAGTTTTATTTTATCAGCAATAAAAATAATATTTTTACTTGGATTTTTAATATTCATACACGAAGGAGGACATTTTCTGGTTGCAAAACTATGTAAAGTAAAAGTAAACCAATTTGCAATCGGATTTGGACCAGAACTTATATCTAAACAAAAAGGAGAAACCAAATATGCTTTTCGTGCGATTCCTTTGGGCGGATTTGTAAGCATGGAGGGAGAAGAAGAAAGCTCCGAAAAAGAGGGAGCATTTAATAAAGCAAGTATACCAAAAAGAATAGCAATAGTATCTGCTGGAGCTATAGTAAACATAGTATTTGGACTAATAATTTACTTTATAATAGTAGCTATAATGTATGGAAATTTGCAAATAGCATGCAAAGCAACCCTAGGCTTTTCAGGAGCTTTGGTAGAGAGTATTAAAATGCTGTTTTCCGGCCAAGTAGGAGCAGATGACCTAACAGGACCAGTTGGAATATCAGAATTGGTTTCGAAAACAACAGGATTAAAAGAATATTTATATATAATGTCTGTTGTATCAGTATCACTAGGAATTACAAACTTACTTCCAATTCCAGCTTTAGATGGTGGAAAAATATTGTTACTTTTAATAGAAGCTATAAGAAGAAAACCTGTTAGCGATAAAGTTCAAATACAGTTGCAATTATTAGGCTTTTCCCTTTTAATCGCTCTGTCTATATTTGTAACTTATAATGATATTAGTAGAATTTTTAGGTAACTCCCCATTTGGGGACGGTTCTTTATTGGGGAGTTACAGGTAACTCCCCAATAAAGAACCGTCCCCAAATGAGGAGGAGAGAAGATGGCAGAATTTAAATCAGGATTTGTATCAATTTGTCGGGAGGACAAATGTAGGAAAATCAACATTAATAAATTTGTTAGTAGGCGAAAAAATTGCGGCAATTGCAAACAAAGTTCAAACTACAAGAACACAGATAAGGGGAATTGTAAATAGGGAGAATTCACAAATTATATTTATAGATACTCCTGGAATACATAAACCAAAAACAAAATTAAATGAAAATATGATAGAATTATCTTGGGATGCAATTTCTAATTCTGATGTTATTTTATTTTTGATAGAAGCAGACAGCAAAGAGATAGGCCGTGGAGATATGAAAATTCTTGAGAAAATAAAAGAGTCAAAAAGGAAATGTATTTTGATAATAAATAAGGTAGATTTAATAAATAAAGAAGAATTGGCAAAATTGATAGACTTATACAAAAATGAATATGACTTTTCAGCAATAATTCCAATTTCGGCAACAAAGATTAAATATAAAGAAGTTGTACTTGATGAAATAGAAAAAAATCTAAAACCAGGTCCAGCATATTATGACCAAGATGAATATACAGACCAAACATTAAGACAACTTGCAGAGGAAACAATAAGGGAAAAAGCATTGATATTATTAAGAGACGAAGTGCCACATGGGATTTTTGTACAAGTGGAAAAAATGAAGCTTAAGAAAACTCAAAAAAATGAGGACATATATAATATTGAAGCAACAATTTATTGTTTAAGAAATTCACATAAGGGAATTATAATTGGAAAAAATGGCGAAATGCTTAAAAGAATTGGAACCATGGCAAGAAAAGACATGGAGCAAAACTTTGGAACGAAGGTTAATTTAAAAACTTGGGTTAAAGTTAAAGAAGACTGGATGAATAACGAAAAATTTTTTAATGAATAAAATACATAAGAATGGAGAAAATAACTCCAGAAGGAAGTGGACATTATGATAAAAGATATGGCTTGGAATATGTTTAAATCAACAGGAAGTGTTGATACATTTTTAGAAATGAAACAAATAGAAAATATACAAAATAATTTAGCAAATCTTCAAAAGGTGGAAACAAATGGGAATAGTAAAAACGAAGGGAATAATAATAGCAGAAAGTAATATGGGAGACTTTGATAAAATGCTTACAATGCTTACACCGGGTCTCGGAAAAATATCGTGTGCAGCAAAAGGCGCTAGAAGGCAAAATAGCGCTCTTTTGGCAGGCACACAGTTTTTATGTTTTGGCGAATATATTTTGTACAAGTCACAAGACAACTATTCTATAAATTCTTGTGATACAATTGAAATGTTTTATAATATAAGAACAGATTTAGATAAAATTAAATATGCTGTACATATTACAAAAATTATTCAAGATGTTACGACTGAAAATGAGAATAGCTATAAAATTTTACAGCTTTATTTGAATACATTATATATGATTTCGGAAACTGATAAAGATCCGGATTTTATTTTGAGCGTATTCAAAATTAAGCTTTTGTGTTTTCTTGGTTTTAAACCTATGGTTAAAGCTTGTGTTAACTGTGGGGAAAAAGAGGAGATAAACCATTTTAGCATTAGAGATAATGGTGTTAAATGTGAAGAGTGTTATAGGCAAGATAAGAGTTCTATTAGTATAAGTCAAAGTACTTTAGCAGCTTTAAATTTTATTGTGTCTGCTCCTTGTAAAAAAGTTTTTGGATTTAATTTAAAGGATGAAAGCTTGAGGGAGGTAAAACTTTTAAGCAAGATTTATTTTAATGAGAAGTTAGAGAAAGAATATAAATTAGAAGAACTATGGTAGAAATGGGTTACTATTCACAGCTATTAAAACCGGTTCGAATTAGAATAATTATTAATTTTTGGGGGATTAACGGCTCAATACAGACTTTAAGAGCTTATAAGCATTATTTTTGGCACCCTTCCATGGCGGAGCATGAACTCTTTCCAAAAATTCTGCTAATAAGCTCTAAAAGTCCTTCAATCACACATTAATCCCCCAAAAATTAATAATTATTCTAATTCGAACCTACTCTATAATTTTAAAGCTGTGAATAGTAACTAGAAATGGTAGAAATTTGAAAAAATCACCAAAAGCCCTTGACATAACCTGAAAAAAGTTATATACTATTCGAGTATGAATTTTAGCGTTGAAGTCGAATGTGGCTACATCCGTAAGGATGGAGGGAA
>CAKPLD010000043.1 GCA_934167225.1 uncultured Clostridia bacterium
TATTGAGCCGTTAATCCCCCAAAAATTAATAATTATTCTAATTCGAACCGGTTTTAATAACTGTGAATAGTAACAAATCAAATCTAACTTACAGCCAGTCTCAAGCTGGACTTGATTTTATTACGAATTGCGGTTATTGCCGTTACTTAAAACATGAAGTTTTTAAGCATTTATTCTTATAATATTCTTAACCATATTTGTTTCATCATCAATCTCAAATAAAACACTATTAAAAATAGCCTCACCTGATGCAATTTTGTATCTTTCTGGCAAAGAAGTTACAAATCTTTTTAGAGCTGCTTTTTTGTCCATTCCTATAACAGAATCCTTAGGTCCTGTCATTCCAATATCTGTAATAAATCCTGTTCCATTTTCTAAAATTTGTTCATCTGCTGTTTGTGTATGTGTATGCGTTCCAAATAAAGCAGTTATTTCACCATCTAAGTAATATGCCATTGCCTTTTTTTCAGCAGTAGCTTCTGCATGAAAATCAAACATTATAATATCCGCTTCTTCTTTTACATTTTCAACAATATTTTTAACTACTTCGAAAGGATTATCTAACATGATGTTAATTTCTGCTCTTCCTAAAGCATTGATAACAGCAATTTTTTTACCATTACATTTATAAATATTATACCCTTTTCCACAAACTCCTTTGGGATAATTTGCAGGTCTTATTAATTTAGGGTTATCTATAAATGTAAATATTTCCTTTTTTCCCCATGTATGATTTCCCATTGTAACGCAGTCTGCACCTGCTTGTAAAATATCTTTAAAATTTTTCTCTGTCATTCCCATTCCTTCTGCCGAATTTTCTCCATTTACAATTGTAAAATCTACTTTATGTTCTTTTTTTACATTTGGAAGTATTTTTTGTAATTTTTTTATTCCACAAGATCCAACTATATCTCCCACTGCTAATATATTCATTATTAATTCCTCACTTTCCTTGTGTATTTTACTATTTTTTTTAGTAAAATGCAACAGAAAATAATTAATACAATAATAATTAGCCCGTAAAACTATTCCTTTTATATAAAATATATCATTTTCTTCTGTTATTTCCCTTGTTTCGCTGTTAATTTCATGTTCTTCAGCCTCTTGCTCCTTAAATTCTTTTCTTTCACATTGAACCAATAGCCTATGTGTGTTTATTCCATATGGGGTACATGTAACTAATGTTACTAAATCTCTTCCTTCTTGAATTTTTAAATCTTGAGTTTCTGTTGGTAGTACGACTTTTATTTGGTATACACTATATTTTAAAATTCTATCTAATGTATTTATATAAATTTCATCTTCAATTTTAAGCTCATTTAGTCTTGTAAAAATTTCCGTCTTTACAAGTCCAGTGTGCCCTGTTAAAACACAGTGCGAGGAATTTCCGCCTACTGGTAATGATGTATTTTCTAAATGTCCAACTCCTTTTTTCATATCTTTATCTTGTGTTCCATGATATATTGGTAAGTAAACCGATATTTTCGGAATTTCTATATAAGACATAACCCCATCATCTGTTATATTTAAAATATTATTGTATTTTTCCTCATTTGTATCCAATTTGCCATCTAAATTTTTATTATAATTTTCTGCCATTTCATATTGTTTTTCTTTTTCATCTTTTTCCATATTATCAACATCTTGCCTATATTCTTTTATTATTTGAATCTGATGCTTTTTTTCTATTGCATTACTAATTTTAGGATACAAAAAAGTTCCTATTCCAACTAATATAAATAAAATTGCAACAATTTTTTTCAATTTACAACCATCCTATCTAATAAACTATACAACCTACATTATTTTTATTTTATTCTATTTTTTTAACATTTTTTTCTTTTTAGATATAGATACAATCATAACAACCCCAACTCCAATTAGTACAATGCTTATACCAACTAAAGCTATAGTTCCATTTCCACCAGTTACAGGTAAAACAAAACCTTTAGAGTTTATGAAAATTACATTATATTCTTCATCTATTTCACCATCTAAATCTTTATCTTCTAGGTTTAACTTATATACATCTTTAGATATTTGGTATCCATTTGGAGCCTTTATTTGTTTTATGGAATATTGTCCCTCATCTAGTCCTTTTAAGTATATTTTTCCTTCTTCATTTACAATTAAATTTGTTACTCCATCTTTATCATCGCTACTTGTTAAATAATATTCTCCTTCTTCCCCTTTTTTAAAATGTAAAATTTCTCCTTGGTTATTTGTAATATTAAATTCACTATCAGCTAATGGACTGTTTTCTTTATCTACAGACTTAATTTCTACTCCATACGTAAAAACTGTAACTAGTTGTGATTTTTGTGTTTGTATACTTGTTTTACTATATGGATTATTCGAATAATCTAAATAAGCATAGTTATTGTTTCCATTTTTTCCAATTACAAGACTACTATTTTGAACTAAAGTCGCTTGATACTTAATTTTTATATGATCATAATTGCAAATTTTATTATAATCAAAATCTGCTAAAAATGTTACATTTTCTTCATTATGTCTTTTAGTATTAAAGCTTAATACATAACCATCTGTAATTTCTGCTTCTTGTCCATTTTTTTCTCCATATATTTTTATAGTATCGTTTTTCAAAATAAGTGATTGGTCTATTTTATCAGATATAATATATTTTTTTGACAAACTGTTTTCTAAATATGTTGGAACATCTGCACTTATTGTATATAAAATTTCATCTACTGTACTATAATTATCTTTTGTTTTAGTTTCATCTGTTACATTTTTGCTTATTGATGGTTTGGTTGCCTTTACCACAACGTTTTGGTCGTGTAATTCCCAATTTGCTGTTTCGCTATCGTAATTTGGTATTAAATTTACAGCAGATGGCATATATACCATATATCCATTTTCAATTATTACCAAATATGAACCCATTTCTACATCTTCAAATGTTATGTTTCCTGTTAATTTATCTTCTTGTAACGGATATTCTGCGTTTCCACTCGATGTTTTTTCTCTATATGAGTTTATTGATATATTATCATTTTTTATTTCTGATGTTACTTTATCATAAAATTCCTTTATTTTTTCCGAATTATTATTTGTTTTTGTATAAAAATCTTCGGTATTTGAATATTCTGGCATATTTTCGTCTATCCATGTTTGTATGCCATCTTCCCATTTGTAGCCTTCTTTTGGCTGATTTGCAGAATAATCATATTCTATGTCTGCTATTTTGTATAATTTTGCTGTTACACCTTTTTCAATATTTGAAACATTTATGTTTGCTTTGTTTTGTGTTTCTGATATTGTTGCCATACTTATGTGGCTAAAATTTAGTATTGATAAAATAGACATCAAAACTAAATTCATTGATATTATTTTTTTTATTCTTTCTTTATTCATTCTTCTCCTTTTTTTGTAGGTTGCATAGTTTATTAGATATACACCTAAAGCTATAAATATTATACTTATACATGCTATTATTAAACCGCTTTTATTTCCTGTTAATGGTAATTGTTCGATTGTTGTTTTCTTTTTTACAAATTCGATATTTACTAATATATTTTCTGTTACATTTTTAAATATAGGAAGCCTTAAATTACCATTTTCATCTGTTTTAAAGTTTTTATATTCTTCGTTATTTATCATTATCTTTCGAATTTTATAGCCTTCTTCTGGAATAATTTCAATTTCTTTGCTTGAATTTTCGCCATGTTTTACAGATTCTATTTCATTTACTTGGTTATTGATTTTGGTTGATATTGTGTATGTTTTTTTATAATTATTTACATTTATTGTTTGAGGAATAATTATCTCTAAATCTTCTCTTCTATAATTTTCACTAATAATTAGTCCATTTGACCACTTTTTGTCGTTTGTAACTGCAATTTTATCATTTTCTAAATATTTAATAGCAAAATTTCTTGTTGTAAATGATGTCCATTTATACGCACCAGTAACAACTATCTTTTCTTCATTAATTTCGCTTATACTTGTTACATAACCTGGAACAGGGACATCTCTATCTAATCTATATGGATAATCGGCAAATTCAACCTCTCCATCTAATGTTATTTTCATAAAAAATCCTCTTGCCATTTCTGCTCCCGCTTGAAAATCGATTTTTTTATCAATAATTCCGTCTTTATTTACGTCTATTGGTCTATTAGTATAGTAATACCCTCCTATTATTATCTTGTTATCATGCGTTGTTTTTATGTCTACAATATTTACTGCTGAATATTTTGAATTTCTCGGAGTTTGTCCTCTTAAATCGTAAATATTTTTGAAAAAAGCTCCATCTGGTGTCATTTCCATTACATTTGTGCACATTCCATTTTTCTCGTTTGTATAAATATTTTCATATTGATTTTCGCTATTTAATTTTTTTGCATATATTTTACCTGAACAATTCATTCCTATAATTAAATTATCTTCTTGTGTAACCGTAATTCCTGTAATGTTTATATGGTTGTCCTCCATGTATATTGTTTTTGGAATTGAGTACATATCATATCCCCATTCGGCATTTCCACTTTTGCTCATTTTTATTATTATTGAGTTTTTACTTTCTAAATTGTAGCTTTCACATTTTATATTTTGTATTTCAATGTTTCCTTTATAATTAAGTGATAATGCGATTTTTTCTTTAGTTTCTACAATATTTGTTAATTCCATAAAACCTTTTCCTACTATTTTTTGGCTCCATATATATTTTCCATTTTTTGTATATGATGCAATAAAAGCGTTTTGCTTACCTTTATTTTCTAGCTTTTCTTTTTCAGAATATTTAGATTCATATTCATAGAAGCTTAATTTTTCACTTTTAAAATTTCCTCCTAAAATTATGTTTCCTTCTTGTGTTTCAATTACACTCGTAATTTCATCATCTAAGTTTCCACCTATTCTTACTGCCCATTGATATTTACCGTTTCTATTAATTTTTAGAATAAATCCATCTTGGCCTTTTACATCATAATTTCCTTTTGATAAGTCATTAATAATTTTTCCGTTTAAGTATACAATTGGACTAGATATTGTTCCTACTATTATGTAGCCATTATCTTTTGTTTTTATAATTTTGTTACATCTATCATCATATTTTCCGCCAAATGTTTCTGACCATAAAATTTGTCCGTTTTTGTCATACGAAACTATTAAGCAATCATCTTCTCCATTTGAAATTTCGTCTACTTTACCATCTCCATCTAGGTCTATTCCTTCGTTGTCAATTGTTGTTATTTCTTTGTTATATTCCGAAATTACTCCTGCTACACATATGCTTTCTTCGTCTTCATTATATGCAGAAGATTGCATGTAACTCCACATTCCTCCATTATATGTGTTTAGCCACTCTGGTTCTGTTTTTGTTTCTGTTTCTACATTAAAATAATATGTTCTGTTTTCTTTGTTTTCATCTAATACATATGCTTCATTTGCTAATATTTCAACTGCTTTATATGAACCTTTTGGAATGTTTGCTCCAATTTTACCATTTTGGTCTGTTGTAAGTACATAGTGGTCTTGACCTTGTATATTTTCTAAGGTTCCTACTATATTCCCATTTACATCTGTTACATTTTTTCCTTCAAGATCTGTTATTTCAAATTTTGTTCCTTTAATTGGTACAAAGCTTTCTCCATCTTGATTGTATAAATTAAATGTATATTCTTCTGATTGTGCTAAAATTATATAATTACTTCCCCATATTAATACTAGCATTATTGATATTATAATTAATTTTATTTGTACTTTTATTTTTCTACACCTTCCTATTATCTTAAAAATAACATACTTCTACTGCCTACACTTTCGTCTTTTAAATTTATTCTTGTTTCTCTCCTCTCTGCACATGAACAATTCTGATCTCTTTTGTAATCTCCACCTCTGCTATTAAATTCTTCACTTACATTTTCTAAGGTTAATTCTCTGGTATTTCCTGCCATGTCGTATATATTGTTGACTTTTGTGTATTCTGAACTGCCTGTTGGTATTATTATTCCATTTTTTCTCTTTTTAGTTGCTTTATTTAAGTTTTGGTCTGCATAATATTCAAATTCTGAATACCAATAATTTCCAAATTTGGTTGAATCACTAATTTCCTGATATGTCTTTGCATTTGTTTCTACAAACCAGTTTATTGTGTGATCCCATAAACTTCCCCATATTAAATTTGTATATATACTGTCATTATCTTTTTTTAATTCTTTTGCTTCTGTATATAATTGTCCCCATTGTTTTTGGGTTAGATTTTCATTCATTTTGTGAATTACCATTTTTTCATTTTCATACCCATTTTCATATCTTCCAATATAAAATCCTCCATATTTTTTTATACTTTTTATTGTTTTATAAAACATCCTTTCTAGTCCTCTATTTATTTCTTCTCTATTCATATTAAGCTGTTTTTCCAAGCTCATTTCATCTATACGTTTGTCCGAATTTGCACCGTTCAATTCTGGCTCTTTGCTTACATTTCCTAATACAAATGAGAGCTTTCCTTTATAAATTCTCCAGTTTAATGCTGTTCTACCATCTTCATTATATGTATATGGCTTTCCAAGTAATTTTCCTGTACCGTATTCATCTCCATATATTTCTCCTAATTCACTTTCTGAAACTGGTACCCAAACATATTGATTGTATTGTGATTGTATTTTTACAAGTGCTTTTGTTTTTTCTTCTTCTGTTTTTGATATGTCTTCTATTTCTTTCCAGTCTACCTGCTTTTCATATATTACAAGCCCTTGGTCTACACTTTTTTCTTCTTCAATTTTTGAAATTTCGTATCCTTCTGGTATTGGTACATATTTGCCATCGTTACTTTCTATATATGAAACTTTTGTAATTTCTTCTGCTAAATTTTTGTTTTCTTTTGACTTTAAGTTTATTTTTTTTACAGAATTTAAACTTATACTGTTGAATAATATAATAATAGATAATAAAATAAATATTATTTTTACTTTTTGCGAAGTTATCCCTCCCTTTAATTTGATTTTTTTACGAATTCGTTTTAAACACTTTTTCTAGAATGTATTTTTTAGATACTTGATATAAAAATTTTGATCAAATTTTGTTTTAACATTTTCTTCGAAAAAATATTTTCAAAAGTATTATAGCGTCTCTTTTTACAAATGTCAAGAAAAATCGTTCGACAAAAATCGACAAAAGCTCTCTGGTGTCTACTAATTCACGGCTTTAAAATTGTAGAGTAGGTTCAAATTAGAATAATTATTAATTTTTTGGGGATTAATGTGTGATTGAAGGACTTTTAGAGCTTATTAGCAGAATTTTTGGAAAGAGTTCATGCTCCGCCATGGAAGGGTGCCAAAAATAATGCTTATAAGCTCTTAAAGTCCGTATTGAGCCATTAATCCCAAAAAAATTAATAATTATTCTAATTCGAACCGTTTTTAATAGCTGTAAATAGTAACCTCTGGTGCAATAAAAAAAGAAGAAGAAGAATGAGCATATTTTCACTCTTTCTTCCTATAAAACTTTACAGATAATTATCATATTTCTTGAACATAAATTTCGTCTACCGCAACAACAATTGTGTATTTTCTTAGTCCTTCTATATCTTTTATATCTTCAAATGTAGAGTATCTTTCGATCTGTTCTTTTGCTTCTTTTTGCTTATCTTCTAGTTTTGCTGTTTCTCCTTTTTTTAAGTATTTAAACTCTACCATTATTGCCTTATAACCTTTTGTTCTATCTCTTGGAACGAGAAGTATATCTGGATAACTTCTGTTTACTTCCATTTCTGATTTTGTAGAATATATTGGTAGTTCCATTGCTATACAATAAAATATTAATTTAATATATTTTTCATCAAATTTTATAAGATCTCGATTCGATAAGTTATTTAAATATATTTTTAAGATTTCTATCATTTTATCTATTTTACCTTCCAAGGCTATTTCTCTTAATATTTGTTGGCTTGTACTGCCATCAATTTTAAATTCTGCTTCTTGGTTCATTAATTGCATAAAATAACTTGCATATATTTCTTTCATTACTTTGTTTGGTATGGTAAGTTCCGGCATTCCTAGGCTTTCTCCTGATATTGTTAAATAGCCTAAATAGTATAGCATTGATATCATATGCGTTTCGGTAAATTCTATTGCTGGATTAAATTTTTCTACAATTGTATCCACTATAGGTTCACCTTGCACTGTTTTTCTCAATATTTCCAATCTGTTTTCGCCTTTACATAGGTCTAACATTTTACCTATTTTGCTGTAATCGCTTGCTATGTTCATGTCTATTAATCTATCTGGCACTCTTTTTGACCACGTATATTCAGATAAAAAATACAAGCACATATTTGAATTATATATTTGATTTTCTGCATTTAAACTAAATTTGTATCCATCGTAGTTTTCTTTCATTATTGGCAATATTTTTTCTTGCTTATCTATAGGTATTTCTTGACTATTTAGAATTTCAACTAATTCCTCTTTAGTAAATCCCATCATATCATTAAATCTTACATCTTGCGTTATATCTTTTCCTATATTAAATCCACTTGTTAAACTATCTAATGTTATTGGGGCTACTCCTGTTATAAATATTCTATCTATTACTGTTTCTGTTCCTTTTTTTAGAATTTCATACCACTTTCTTACTTTTCCATTTTTAGAAACCAAGGTTCTAAATCTTTCTGGATAAAATCCTAATAGCTCATTTGCAAAGTGGTCATATTCGTCTACTATTACATATATTTTTTCGTCATTTTTTTGTAAAGAAAATGCTGTAAATAAGCTATTTAAAATTTCTTCTGCCTCTTGATTTTCATTTATATAAAAATCTATATTATATTTTCCAATAAATAATTTTATTGATTCAATCGTACTATTTTTAAAACATCTTATTGTTTCTTCTTCTGTACTTGTGTCTATTCCTGAAAAATTAAATCTTAATATACAATAGCTATTTTTTAATTTTGTTGGATTTTTACCTATGTATGTATTTTTATATAAACTTTCAAATTTATCTGATTTTCTCTTGTCGTAATAGTTTTCTAACACGCTTGTAAATAGCGTTTTTCCAAATTTTCTTGGTCGCAAAAACATTATGCTTGTTTCTGGTAAATTTTCTAATTTTTCTATATATTTCGTTTTGTCTACATAATAATATCCATCATTTACTATTTTTTCATAATTACTTATTCCGTAAGGCATTTTTAAATTCATTTTGGGTACCTCCTGTCTTCTGTTTTATTTTAATAGAAAAAAGAAAAAATAGCAAGTAATATTGCTATTTTTTCTTTGATTTATAGCTCAAACTGACTATTATACAAATCAGCATAAAATCCATGTTTCTCCATCAATTCTTCATGATTTCCTTGTTCAATAATATTACCATTATCAACAACTAAAATCAAATCAGCATTTTTAATAGTAGACAATCTATGAGCAATAATAAATGAAGTTTTACCTTCTGTTAACTTATCCATAGCCTTTTGAACAAGTTCCTCTGTTCTAGTATCAACATTAGATGTAGCCTCATCCAAAATCAAAAATGGTGTTTTATTTAGCATACCTCTTGCAATAGTTAGAAGTTGTTTTTGACCAGCAGATACTTCATCATTATCAGAAAGTTCTGTATCTAAGCCTTTTGGTAATGTTTTTACAAAGTGGTCTAAGCCTACAACTTTACAAACTTCTTTAACCTGTTCATCTGTTACATTCTCAGTATTGTAAACTATATTTTCTTTGATTGTTCCATCAAATAACCAAGTATCTTGTAAAACCATAGTAAATAAGTCGTGTACATTTTCTCTTGTTAATTCTTTTGTAGATACTCCATCAATTTTTATATCTCCTGAATTTATATCATAGAATTTCATAAGCAAATTTACTAAAGTTGTTTTTCCTGCACCAGTAGGCCCTACGATTGCTATTTTTTGACCTGCTTTTGCTTTGGCACTAAAGTTTTGAATTGTAGGTTTTGGGTTGTTATCATATTGAAACACTACATTCTCAAATTC
>CAKPLD010000044.1 GCA_934167225.1 uncultured Clostridia bacterium
ATCTTAATGTTAACATGGGAATATCCACCAAGAGTAGTAGGAGGAATTGCAAGAGTTGTAAACGACTTATCAAAAAGACTAATAAAAGATGGGCACGAAGTTACAGTTGTAACATATAGAGAAGGAAATAGCCCATATTATGAGCTAGACAAAGGAGTAAAAGTATATAGAGTAGATAACTTTATGATAAATCCAAACAACTTTATAGACTGGATAATGCAACTAAACTTCAACATGGTTGCAAAAGCAGGAGAAATAATTGCAAAGGAAGGAAAATTCGATGTAATTCATGCACATGATTGGTTAGTAGCATATGCAGCAAAAACACTAAAACAAGCATATGACATGCCAATAGTATCAACAATACACGCAACAGAAGCAGGAAGAAACAGTGGAATAAGAGAAGCAAATCAAAAATATATAAATGACACAGAATGGATGTTAACATATGAATCAACAGAAGTAATAGTAAACAGTAATTTTATGAAAAGTGAATTACAAAGACTATTTGGTTTACCATTTGAAAAAATAAATGTAGTAGCAAATGGAGTAAATTTAACAAATTATTCTGGAATAGACAGAGATTATGATTTCAGAAGAAAATACGCCCTAGACAACGAAAAAATAATACTATTTATGGGAAGGCTAGTATATGAAAAAGGGGTACAATATCTAATTGGAGCAATGCCAAAAATATTAGAACATTATCATGATGCCAAGCTTGTAATAGCAGGAAAAGGTGGAATGATAAATGAGCTAAAACAAGAAGTATATAATATGGGACTTGGAGACAAAGTATGTTTTGCAGGATATTTAAATGGAAAAGATGTTGCAAAAATGTACAAAGCAGCAGATATATCAGTATTTCCAAGTACATATGAGCCATTTGGAATAGTAGCACTAGAAGCAATGTTAGCAGAAGTGCCAGTTGTTGTATCAGATATTGGAGGTTTAAACGAAATAGTAGAACATCGTCAAACAGGAATGAAAAGTTACTGTGGAAATAGCAACTCTATTGCAGATGCAATATTAGAATTATTATTTGATCCTCAATTATGTAGCAACATTGTAAAAAAAGCAAAAGCAAAAGTTAGAAACGAATACAATTGGGGAAAAATAGCACAAGATACTCATTTTACTTACCAAAAAGCAATTTGTGAAACAATGGCAGAAAAACAAAGAAAAGAAATCGAACAAGAAAAAGAAAGTAAAGAAAAGAAAGCAAGCAAGGGAGAAATCACCAATTTGCTTACATTTAGAAAAAATCAAGCTTATGCGTAAGCTTGATTTAAAACTAATATAACAAAATACTTTACATATGGAGGGAGCAAACATGGATGTTTATGATACAGTAAACAAATTGGCAGTAGAAATAAAAAAATCAGAAGAATACATGAATTTTAAAACAGCAAAACAAGCAATTAGTTTAAATCCGGAATTTCAAAAAAAGATTACTGAATTTGAAAGAGCGAGATATGAAGAACAAATAAACACAATTCAAACAGGAAAAACAGACAATAAAAAAATGGAAAAAATACAAAATTTGTATAAAGAATTAATACAAATACCAGAAATAAACGAATATTTTAATGCGGAATTCAAATTTAATATAATGCTAGGAGATGTAAACAAAACAATTAGTGAAGCTGTTAAAGATGTAATGTAATAGAGGTAAAATATGAATATTATAATTTTAATAATGTTTCTAATATTAATGCTTTTAATTATAGCAAAAATTTATGACATAAACATAAAAAAACTAAAGCAACTTGCAGAATATGAAGAAACAAAATTTAATAAAATAGTAGATAACTACCCTTCAAATATGGAAATATGTAAAAAAATATTAAGTAAACTAAAAAATGAATCTGTAACAATAGAAGAAAATAAAGAATCAAAAACCTGTTTATACATTGCTTTAACAAATAAAATAATAATAGCAGATGTAAAAAACAGCTATACAAGAATACAAACAATAGCACATGAATGTTTACATTCGGTGCAAGACAGAAAAATATTATTATTTAATTTTATATTTTCAAATATATACATAATATACTTTATAGTTTCTATAATACTTGCACTAATAAACAAAATTCAAGATAAAATGTTATTTTTAACAATAATGATTTTTTTGAGTTACATTTATTATTTTGTAAGAAGTTATCTTGAAAATGATGCAATGATAAAAGCAAAATATGTGGCAGAAGAATATATGAAAGAAGCAAAAATATTATCAGAAGAAGAAATAGAAAATATAGTAAATAGTTATAACAAATTAAATAATATAGGGATAAAAACAGTAAATTTCCAGCTAATGATGGAAACTGCAATAAAAACAATAATACTTGCTATAGTGCTTTTAATATAAAAGAAAAGGAGATTATGCTAAAAAAGCATAAAAATAATATGAAAAAAATATATCCAAATGCGTATTTTAGTAATGTACTAGATATAAAAATAAGTTTTTTACTAAAAAATAAAATAAAGGTTCTAATTTTAGATGTAGATAACACATTAATAGATTATAATAAAAATTTATCAGAAGAAATTATAAATTGGTCACACGAACTACAAGGGCAAGGCATAAAAATGTATATATTATCAAACACAAACAAAAAACAAAAAGTAGAAGATGTAGCCAATAAATTAGAAATACCATATGAATATTTTGCAAAAAAACCATCTAAAAAAGGATTTATAAAAATACAAAATAAACTAAATATAAACCCTAAAAACATTGCTGTTGTAGGAGACCAAATATTTACAGATGTAATAGGTGGAAACAGATGCAATATGTTTACAATACTTGTAGATCCATTAGACAAAAAAGATTTTTGGTATACAGCATGGAAAAGACCAATTGAAAATAAAATAAAAAAGAAAATAATTAAAGGTGAAAAAAATGTATTTTAATGATGTAAATATAATATATTATATAATAGTATCAATAGTTCGGCCTTTTTGTTGGCGAATTTATAAACTGGATGAACAAAAGACTTCCAGAAAACAAAAAAGTATTTACTTTAGAAATTTTTAAGGAATACAAAAAAGAATTCAATCCAAATTATCTTTTAATGATAATTACGGCTTTTTTATATATAGCTATTTTATATAAATATGGTATATCGAGCAATATTGCGGAAAACCTGGATTTGATAAAATATTTAATCTTAACACCAATGCTAATAAGTGTAGTAGTTATAGATTACAAGCTCCAAATAATTCCTAACAGGCTTAATTTAACAATGTTTGAAATAGGTTTAGTATTTGCATTTTTATATGGATTTTCAAATGTTGCAATATCAATAAATATGCTACTTGGAATGCTAGTTGGTGGCGGAATATTTTTACTTATAACACTTTTAGGAGGCTTAGTTTACGGAAAAGAAGCAATGGGACTCGGAGATGTAAAATTAATGGGAGCACTGGGTCTATATTTTGGAATAACAAACATAATAATTGTATCATTAGTATCATTTCTAGTTTGTGCAGTAATAAGTATATTTTTATTAGCAACTAGAATAAAGAAAACAGATGAATATATACCATTTGGGCCATTTATTGTAATTGGTGCATTTATATCAATATTTGTACCATCGGCAAGTCTAATTGGTATATTAATGAATATTTTCACACTCGGATTATACAGTAAAAACAATTAAGGGGAATAGAAAATGAATGATAGATTACAAGCAATTCGTAATAAAATGGCAGGATTAAATTTACAAGGAATGATAATAGCAAATCCAATAAATATAAGATATTTAACAAAAATAGAAGCAGAGGGAATATTACTTTTAACAAGAAAAGAAAATGTTTTTATAACAGATGGAAGATACATGGAATATGTATCTAGTATAATAACTCCTTTTGATGATATTGTTGTTGACGACCAAAAAAACATATCAAAAGACGAATACGAAAACTTTTTCTTATTTTGTGAGAATGTAGGATTTGAAGAAGGATATCTAACATACAAAAAATACAAAGAATATATAAGAAAATTTAAAATAAATAATTTTGTTGAAGCAGAAGAAATAATAAATCAATTACGAATGATAAAAGATGATGAAGAAATAGCAAATATAAAAAAAGCTTGTGAAATAACAGATAATTGTTTTGAAATGCTAAAAAAATATATAAAACCAGGTTTAACAGAAAAACAAATAGCAAGAAAAATACACGATTACTATATGGATAACAGTGAAGGAGAATCATTTGAAACAATAGTGGCCTCAGGAGAAAACTCATCTAAACCACATGCTATACCAACAGATAGAGTCATTCAAACTCAAGATATAATTACAATAGACATGGGTTGTATTGTAGATGGATATTGTTCAGATATGACAAGAACAATTTTCATTGGTGAACCAACACAGGAACAAAAAGATATTTATAATTTAGTCTTAAAAAACCAAAAAATGGCATTAAATCAAGTGAGAGACGGGGCAAACATAAAAACAATTGTAAAAGGTGTAGAAAGTGATTTTAATGTAAATGGACACACATTAATTCACAGCCTAGGCCATGGAGTAGGACTAAACATACACGAAGGACCAATAGTAGGAATAAAAAATGATACAAGTCTAAAAGAAAATATGGTAATAACAGATGAACCAGGAATATATATAGCAGGAAATTTTGGAGTAAGAATAGAAGACACATTACTAGTAACAAAGAAAGGCGCAATTGCCTTGACAGAATCGGATAAAGAGTGTATAATACTAAAAGCTCTTTAATGAGAAAAAATAAAAAATAGATAAAAATTGAAAAATTGAAAGGAGAAAAACAACTATGGCAGCAGTATATTCAGCAGGAGATTTTAGAAATGGAACAACATTCGAAATGGAAGGGAACGTATATAGAGTAGTAGAATTCCAACACGTAAAACCTGGAAAAGGATCAGCATTTGTACGTACAAAATTAAAAAACGTAATAACAGGAGCAGTTTTAGAAAAAACATTCAACCCATCAGATAAATATCCAGGAGCAGAAATAGAGAAAAAAGAAATGCAATATTTATATAACGATGGAGACCTATATTATTTTATGGACAACGACACATATGATCAAATGCCATTAAATAAAGAACAACTAGGAGATTGCCTAAAATACTTAAAAGAAAATATGCAAGTAAAAATATTATCATATAAAGGAAAAGTATTTGCAGTAGAACCTCCAATATTTGTAGAATTAGAAGTAACATACACAGAACCAGGATTTGCAGGAAATACAACAACAACATCAGGAAAACCTGCAACACTAGAAACAGGATTAGAACTTCAAGTACCTATGTTTGTAAACATTGGAGATGTATTAAGAGTAGATACACGTACATGTGAATACATGGAAAGAATATAATAGAAAGGCAGATTAATGTTAGAAGACTTAAAAAAAGAAATGAATAAATTTTTCGAAGATGTAGATAAGCACATAAAAGATCCAGAAGAAGTGCTATACATAAAACAAAGAACAACAGAATTAGTTGAATTTGTTGTAGGAGAAATCGAAAAAATTATAGATTATAAGGAAGACAAACTAAATGCAATTATAAAAAAGCAAGAACGAACAGACCGCATAATTCAAGTATTAAGCGACAAAATGGACAATGTCTATGAAGACATATACGATGAAGAGCCAGAAAGTGAATTCCTAATAAATTGTCCATATTGTAACTTTGAATTTGATGCAGATATAGACGAGGACTTTAATGAAATTAGATGCCCAGAATGTGGAAATTTAATAGAATTAGATTGGAACGGAAACCCTGATAACGATCAGGACAAAGGCTGTGGTGGAAATTGTTCTAATTGCGGTGGATGTAAGTAATTGGAAAAGAGAAACAGCTCTCTTTTCCAATTTTTAGGCTAAAAATAAAGGTAACATAAAATGTAAAAATGAAAGGAGCAAAAAGGTGAAAATAATTCATTGTAGTGACTTACATTTGGATTCAAAAATGAAATCTAATTTAGATTCAATAAAATCAAAAGAACGTCGAGACGAAATATTAAGAACATATCAAAATATGGTAGAATATGCCGTAAAAAATGAAGTTAAAATTATATTAATTGCAGGGGATATGTTCGACAAGAAAAATGTTACAGTAAAAACAAAAAATGTAGTATTAGACAGTATATGTTCAAACCCTGACATTGACTTTATATATTTAAAAGGAAATCATGATGAAGCAAATATTTTATCAGAATCAGACGAAATTCCTTCAAATCTAAAACTATTTAATAGTGATGAATGGAAATATTATAGATATGGAGATATAGTAATTGCAGGAATAGAATTTGGTAAAATAGGAAGCTATGAAATATATAGTTCATTAATGTTAGGAAAAAACGATATAAATATTGTTACATTACATGGGCAAGAAGTAAAATATGACCAAAAAGATAAAGCAGAAATAATAAATATACAGTTATTAAAAAACAAAAATATAGATTATTTAGCCTTAGGACATATTCATACATATAAACAAGAACCAATAGATAATAGAGGCATATATTGCTATTCAGGATGTCTAGAAGGCAGAGGATTTGACGAATGTGGTGAAAAAGGATTTGTACTTTTAGATATTGATGAAGAAAGTAAAAAAATAAAATCAAGTTTTGTGCCATTTGCAAGTAGGCACTTATACGAAGTAGAAGTTGATGTTAGTGATACAAACTCTAGCTTAGATGCAGAAAAGAAAATAGATGAAAAAGTAAATAATATAGAAAAAGAAGCCCTAATAAAAATAGTTTTAAGAGGAAAAGTAGATATAGATTCAGAAAGAGATATAAATTATCTAGAAAAAAAATACAAAAATTTATTTTACTTTGCCAAAATATATGATGAAACAACTCTAAAAGTAGATTATATGGCATATGAAAAAGATGTATCCTTAAAAGGAGAATTTATAAGATTAGTTTTAGAGCAAAATTTATCTGAAGAAGAACAGAAAAAAATTATAACATGTGGAATAAAAGCACTTTCTGGAGAGGAGGTAAATGAATGAAACTAATAAAATGTCATATAGAAAATTTTGGAAAATTATCTGGATATGATTATGAATTTAAAGATGGCTTAAATACAATAAAAGAAGATAACGGATATGGAAAAACAACATTTGCCAGTTTTATAAAAGCAATGTTTTATGGTATGGAAACAAAAAGAAATACAAAAATGTTAATAGATAGAAAAAAATATATGCCATGGCAAGGCGGAGCATTTGGTGGAAATGTTGAATTTGAAATAAATGGTAAAAAATACAAAATAGAAAGATTTTTCGGCAAAAAGGAAGCTGATGATACTTTCAAATTATATGATTTATCAACCAATTTAGAGAGCAATGATTACAGTCAAAATATAGGAGAAGAAATATTTAACTTAAATAAAGAAGCATACGAAAGAAGTACATTTGTATCTGGTCAAAATATTGAAACATCTATGAATGACAGTATAAATGCCAAATTGGGAAATGTGTTAGAAAGTGAAAATGATGTAAATACATCTGAAAAGGCAATAAAAATGCTAGATGATGCAATAAAAAATTACAAAAAAACAGGAGCAAGAGGAGAAATAAACGAAAAAATTACAGAAAAGGCAAATTTAGAGAAAAAACTAGAACAAGCTAAAATAGATGAAAAAAATCTAGCAGAAAGAAAAGAAAAATATACATTACTTAAAAATACATTAAAAGAAAAAGAGGAAGAAAAAGAAAATTTAAACAAATTGCTAACTATGAAGATACAAGAAGAAACCAAAAATGCCAAATTAGAAAATTATAGAATGTTAAAAAATAATTTAGATGAGGCAAGAAAGAACCTAGAACAAACTGAAATATTTTTCAAAGAAGGAATTCCAACAGACGAAGAGATTGAAACATTAATAGAAAAAAGTTTTCTTATAGAAAAATATAGAGTAGAAGCAAATAATTATGAAACTTCTATGTTAGAAAGTGAAGAAAACAAAAAATTAATCGAAAGATTTGCAAACAAAAAAATATCAGAAGAAATAATTAATGAAAAAATATCTAACTATAAAAGCATAAACGATATAGATAACCAAATAAAGGTAAACGAAGAAAAAGTATCTAATATATCACAAGAATTAAAAGACTTAAATAAGAGGAAAAATATTGGCAAAACAATATGTATTATTTTAGGTGTGTTAATTTTTGTTGGTATTGCTGTTGGAATGTATGGGTTTATAACACAACATTTATCAATAGCAACAGGTGGAACAATTTTTGGAATTGTCATTGCAATATGTGCATTAATAAAAATCAATTCATATAACAAAGAAAACAAAAAAAGAATAGAAAAAGAAGCCGAAAAAGGTGATATTGCAGAATATGTTGATAAACTTAAAGAAAAAAAATATAACTTAAAAATGGAAATAGAGGCACTTATAGATATATATTCAGAAGGTTCAAACGAGGGAGATATGCTCCTAAAACTAACAGAATTAAAATCAGAATTTAATAAGTATGAGGGAATAGTTACTAATCAAAATGTTCTAATTCAAAAACAAAAAGAAATATCACAAAAATTAAATGAATTAGAAGAAAGTATAAAAAGCTATTTTGCAAAATATTTTCCATATACAACTCAGTCATATGTGGCATATGCACAAGAAATGAAAGTAAAAAAAGGACTACTTGTAAAACAACAACAAGATTTTGAATCAAAACTAAAAATAAACGAAGATTATAAAAAACAAAATAAAATAGATGAATTGGTACATACTAAAAGCTATAATATGGTTGGAATTGATAAAAATGAAATCGAAGAAAAAATAAAAAATGTAACAATGGAAATAAATAAAATAAATGATGAAAAAAATTATTTGAAAAATCAAATAGAACTATTAGAAAGCAATTTAGAAGCTGTATTTGATGTTGAAAATAGAATTGATGAGTTAACAGTTTCAATAGATGAAATGAAACAAAAATGTGAAATTTTAGAAAAAACAAAAAAATATTTGGAAACAGCAAAGGAAAAATTTTCTTCTCATTATTTAAATAATATGAAAAAAGGATTTGTTGAAAAATTAAAGCTTATAAGCGGAAAAGATATAGAGGCAAATTTAGATGTAAATTTAAATGTAAAAATTAATGAACAAGGTTCAGGAAAAGAAATCAATTACTTTAGTACAGGATATAAAGATTTAATCTACATATGCATGAGACTAAGCTTGATAGATAGTTTGTTCGAAAAAGAAAAACCTTTTGTTATATTAGATGATCCATTTGTTAACCTAGATGAAAATAAAATAAAAAATGCAACAGAATTGCTTAAGAACATTAGTGAAAAATATCAAATTATTTACTTTGTATGTCATAACAGCAGAATGTAAATTGCAAATTTGAAAAAGAGAGTTTAAGTGAGTATAATGCATAAAAAAAGAGAAATACTATAATTAAAGCAAAATACGAATGGTTTTGACTAGTTTTGCAGTTGAAAAAAAATATAAATAATGATAATATAAGTATAATTTAAAAAGAAAATAAAAAGCTACCCTGCGTAGTGCGTGTAGACAGAATTTTTAGAACCTACAAGTTTTAAGAGGGGCTTATCTCTTGATATGGCGTGCATGCTTGCTTCCTTTTCGGTCGTAAGAAGCCCATAAGTATTAAGGTTGGCACCCACCTGTTTTTGAGGAGGCAGGTTATTAAAAATTCAACAACATCTTGCGGCTAAGGCGGGGGTGCTTTTTTTTGTGTAAAACTATAATTCGCAATAAAATTAAATCAGGTTCCACGCTTAGATTTATTAATTTTATTGCGAATTACAATTAAAAAATGTTGAGATATATTCATTGTAAATACCTCAACATTTTTTATTTAATAAAAATTATTTATTACTCATTTCTTCTAACTTCAAAAGTTCCTCCCAACGTCTATCAACTTCAGCTTGGAATTCCTCAATCATCCACTCATTACCAGGTTTAAA
>CAKPLD010000045.1 GCA_934167225.1 uncultured Clostridia bacterium
ACTAGTGTATTGTTTGTTTGAGTATATCTAACTTCTGGATCTCTTGTTAGTCTTCCCATTAAAATTACTTTGTTCATATTTTTTTACCTTTCCTTTCTTTAAATAAAGGCCCCTTTTCTTTATTTTATTTGTTTTTAGTCTTCTTTTCTTACAACGATGAATTTTATTACTTCATCTGTAATTCTGTAAATTCTTTCTAATTCAGCTATTGCGTCTGGTTTAGATTCGAAATTGATTAGTGTGTAGAATCCTTCTTTGTTTTTCTTTACTTCATATGCTAATTTCTTTTTTCCCATATTTTCGTATGATTCTACTTTTCCGTTTTCATTTATTAATCCTGTGAATTTGTTTTCCAAAGCTTTAAGTGCTTCTTCTGTACAATTTGGATTAATAATGATTATACTTTCGTATTTGTTCATTATTTTCACCTCCTTTTGGATATATAACCCACCTTTTCTAGATGAGTAAGGTTTTTAACGTCCACTATTCTATCACACAAATCTGGTTTTGGCAAGCATTTTTTATTCTATTTTTTGATTTTCCCCAATATCTTCTAAAATGTCATATGTTACTGTAACTGTAACTCCTGTTTCGTTTTCGTTTACATCTACTCTTTTATCTTCTATATTATTTTTATTTTCTATTTTTTCTTCAATTTCTTGTGTTGCTTCATCTGTAGCTATTTTTATGGCTTCATCTAGTCCATATATTTTTTCTTCTTTTGTTTGTTCCTTGTTTGTTATTTTTACAATTGATATTGGTAAATATAAATTTTTAGACAGTTTTAAATTTTTCTCTTCTTTTTCTTCTGTATATCTTTCATATTTAGATTTGTTTTTATAAAGTTTTATTTTATAATTACATAAATCTATTTCATACTTTTTTTCTTCTTTACCTGTGTATTTATATTCTTCTTGTTTAAAATTTATATTTTTAGCTTTTTGGTAAGATATAATGGCTTCTACTTTTCCCAAACTATGTACAAGCCTTGGCTCTGTATATTTTCCTTCCATATATCCCGCAATTAGTATATCTCCTTTTTGAACACTATCTCCAACATTAACAACCGCTGTACCATTTTGGGCTGTTATTTTTTTTATTGTCCCTGACTTTGATGCTATTATATTACAGTAATCTGAATTGTTTACTATGTCTGGAATTTTTTCCGATTTTACTATATTTATTTTTACACTTGTTCCTTCTACATCTATTCCGACCCAAGCTATGTCGTCTCTTTTGATTCTTAATTCATTTATTATTTTATTTGTATCTATTTTGTCTTTTTTTACTCCTCTTTTTATTCCTAAGGTTTCTATATCTTGTTCAATATTTTCTATTTCTAAATTATCTTTTACAGATATTTTAATATTCCATACATATTCAGAACTTACAAATGTTGAAAGCAAAACAAGTATTAAAAATATACCAAATATTTTTCTTTTTTTGTATTTGTGTAATATAAATGGTATTCCCTTTTTCTTTAATATTTTAATTTTACAATTTGTTTTTTTCCCTACTTTGGTTATTTTTTTGAAATCATTTATTCCTATATTTAAGTATACTTTAACGTCATTTTCTCTTTTTAAATTCCATATCAAAATTTTATTATTTGTACATATATTTATAAATCTTTCTATATAATAACCTTCAATTTCTACTTTTACATATCCCAATAGTAGTTTTGCTAATAATTTTATGTACATATATCCTCCCTAAAAATTAGTTATCTATCGTTCTTTCTATCTCTATTGATTCTATCTTTCCTATTATTTTTATATTGTCTTCTGTCATTTTTTCTAGTTTTAAATTATTTCCATGTATATTTATTATTCCAATATGAGTATTTATTCTAACAAAATAGTCTTCATATTCCAAAATCCCCTTGTAATTTTCTATTATCATATCTTCAAATCCTGTTATTATAAAATTAGGAATATTTGTATATATTTCTTTTGGAATTTCTAATATGTCGTTAAACCTTTTTCTTCTTCCCATTTTTATGTTTCCTCTCTTATTTGAATTCTTCTAAACTTTTTATTTCGTATCCTTCTTTTCTTATGTTTTCAATCATTTCGCCCATTATTTCTGAGTTTGTTTTTGATGTTGCATGTAGTAACATTATTTCTCCATTGTGCAAGTTTGAAATTATTTTTTTCATTGCCTCTTCTTTTGCTGGTTGTTTGTCATCATTCCAGTCTACATATGCAAAGCTCCACATAACTGTTTTAAATCCAAGCGAATCTGTTACACTTAAGGTTCTTTCGCTAAATTCTCCCTTTGGTGGTCTCATATACTTCATTTCATATCCGAATTTTTCATATAGTGCTTGATTCAATTTCATTAGTTCTGTTTTTAGCTCTTCATCAGATAAATCTGGCATGCTTTTGTGGTTTACTGTATGGTTTCCTACAATATGCCCTTCATCTATCATCCTCTTTACTAAATCTCCCGCTGTATTTAAATAATGTGCTGTTATAAAAAAAGTTGCTTTTGCATTTTTTTCTTTTAGGTCATCTAGTATTTTTGCTGTATATCCACCTTCATAACCCAAATCGAATGTTAAGTAAATGCTTTTTTCTTCATTATTTCCCATTGCCATACCATTGTATTTATCTATAAGTCTTTTGTTTTCTGCACCTAAATCTGGTTGATTATGATTATCGTTTCTCTTTATTCCCCATCCTATCTTTTTATTGCTAATTGCTTCTCCACTCGTTTGTTTTGCTGTCTTTGGTCCAATTATTACTGTTATTGTAAGTATTGCAAGCGTAATACATATACCATTTATTATTTTATTGGTATTTTTTGATTTTTTTATGTTTAACATATATTTTCTCTCCTTAGTTTTTTTTATAATTTTATGTTCTTAAAAAGAGATTATTACTATAAATATTTTTGATGTTTCTTGATTTTTAAATTAAAAATATAATTTCAATGTTTTATATACAAAATTATAAACCTTTGATGGTTTAGATATTATGTTTCCTAATATGTAAGATATTTACATTTTTTGTAAATTGTTTTATAATTAATGTATCTATACGGAAAATATCCGTAATTAAATAGATGTTAAATTTTCTAAATTATAATAGAAAGAAAGGGGATATCAATGTTGAATTTTGTAATATGTGATGACAATCCAAATGCGCTCAGTAAATTATCACATATGTTCGAATCTGTATTTGTTAAACATGATCTGCAAGCAAAAGTTGTTTTTAAAACTACTGATGAATTTGATTTGCTCTCCTTTGTAAGGAATAATCAAGTTGATGCAATCGTCTTGGATATTAATTTAAAGTCTAGTCTAACTGGTCTCGATATCGCAACTAAACTTAGAAAAGAACACAATAATTCTTATATTATTTTTACTACTGCTCACTCAGAATTTGTTTTTCTTGCTTATAAATGTAAAACTTTTGATTTTCTTTGTAAGCCTGTAACTATAGAACGTTTGGAAGAAACTGTTTTAAGATTATTTGAAGATGTTAAAAATAATTCTTCTGGTAAAAGCTACATAAGATTAGATAACAAAAATACTATTATTAACGGAAATGAAGTTCATTATATTAAACGCGAGGGTATGAAAGTTATTTTTCATACTAAGTCTAGAGATTATGAAGTTTACAGCTCTTTTGCTAAAATTCAAAAACTGTTACCTAACAATTTTGTTAGATGTCATAAGTCTTTTATTGCTAATATAAACAATATCGAAAAACTTGAACCTTCTAATAATTTAATTTATTTTAGAGATAATGATACTTGTGATATTGGACCTAAATATAAAGATGAATTTATGAGAGGAGTTGGTTCTTTTGAATGTTTTTAGTAGTTTTTGGAATGTGCTGACAATGGAAAATGAAATGGTGACAAAGATCGTTACTGCACCTACGGTGTTTGTGGAAGCTTGGTTAGTTTTTAATATTTTGTCTTCTATTTTAAAATTTAATTTTACAAAAAATAGAGCTTTATTATGCATAATTTTGCTATCTTTGAACTCTCTAATGACGGAATTTTTAATTCCAACACCATATAATGTATTAATTAACTACATGATGATGTTTATTGTTTTAAAACTAAATTTTCATACGAATACAATAAAAACTGCCCTTTTTATACTAGTTCCAACTATTATTTTTGCATTAATTGGTTTATTAATTCTAAAACCAATTTTATTAATTTTTAACATATCTTCAACACAAGCTCAATACACTCCTATTTATAAATTGACGTATCTACTTACAACATATATTATTACTTTTATATTAATTAAAATTTTTAATAAACTTAACTTTCATATTTCGTTTAATGAAGATTTTTATAAATCCAATTGGAAAATTATATTTATTAATCTACTTTTAGGTTTTATAACAATTTCCATTGAACTAATTATTACTAGCTTTTATACGGACTCACTACCTTTTGGCATTACCTTTCTTGATTTTCTTTCACTATTTGCATATTTCTTTACAAGTTTTTATAGCTTAATAAAAACCATGAAATTACAAATTGCTACTAAAAGTCTTGAAAATGCTGAAAATTACAATAAAACACTATCAATCCTATACGACAATGTTAGAGCATTTAAACATGATTTTGATAACATGATTTTTATAATCGGTGGTTTTATTAATACTGATGATATGGATGGTCTAAAAAATTATTATTGCAGTTTAGAAAAAGACTGTCAAAATGTAAATAATATCTCTTTACTTAATCCTAAACTAATTAATAATCCTGGGATCTATAATTTGCTTACTACAAAATATCAAAGTGCACAAAATGAAAATATTGAAATACAATTAGATTTTTTCTTTGATTTAAACAAATTACACATGCCAATATATGATTTTTCTAGAATGCTTGGAATATTTTTGGATAATTCTATAGAAGCTGCCTCTTTATCAAATGATAAAATCATAAAAATCACTTTTAGAGACTCTACAACATCAAATATCCAAATAATTCAAATAGAAAATTCTTATACAAATAAAACTGTAGACACTCAAGATATTTTTAAAAAAGGTATAACAGAAAAGCCAAACCATCTAGGTATGGGATTATGGGAAGTAAAACAAATTTTAAAAAGAAATAATAATGTTAATTTAATTACAGAAAAGAATGATATATATTTTAAACAACGCTTAGAGATATACTATTAAAGGAGTACTTGAGAAAATACTCCTTTTTTTATTAGTCTTTTTTTATTAATGAAGCTGGCATTTTAGGTTGATGCATAAACCATAATATATGACAAGCTGTATTAGTAGACTTTGCATATTTTTCTGAAATCTTAGCTAAAAATTTTAACATAATAAATTCCTCCCTTTTATGTAAAAAATTTTATATAATAAAAGATATTGCCGGCTTAATATCCTTTTATTATTCTATGTATTAGATATACAATCATCCTTGTATACTTCGTAACCATATTTATTTTTGGTTATTTTGTATGCAAATCTTGTAATTGTTATACTTTGGATGAAATATCCAAATATTAAAATATTTGAGATTTCATTATTCGGTATTATACAAGAAACCAAAATTGCTATGCTCAAAAATATGTAAGATAATATTTTCTTCTGTTTCCTTTCTTTTTTCGAAAGTATAGGGACATTTTCTGTATCTGCTGGTGCGTACAAATGAACCATTATCATTCCGAATATCCAGACTGATAATGCAATTATATATTTATAAATTAGGTTGTTGAAAATGATACAATTTGATATTTTTGCTACGCCACAGTAAATAAGTGTTGTTCCAACTATACATCCTATATGTGTTCTTAAATGAAATCCCCCAGATACTGCTCTATATGGTAATAATAAAATTACAGTTAATAATGTTAGTTTGAATACTCCTAAGATATATGATAATCCCAAAATAATAAAATTCTTAGGAAGTTCACCTATAAGTAGATGTAAACCATAGTTTATTATTTCTGCTCTTTCATCATCCACATCTGGCAGTTCTTTTCGTATTTTGTTGGTTAATAATAAACATATTTTGTCTATCATTGTTCTCACCTCGCTTTTCTTAAGCTTGGCTTAATTTTATCATCTTTTTTTGAATATTATTCATTTGTTTTACGAAAAGTGCTTTTTCATTTATGAAATTTTTATATTAATGTTTTGTGGAAGATTTTTTTAGTTTTGTAAAATTTTTTGCAAAAAAATAGAGCAGGCTATAAACCTCACTCTATCTTAATATATATTGCCACTTATTTTCCTAAGCTTTGCTATCATTTTCATCTAATATTCCTGAACGATATTCAACATCTTCCATAAATGGAAACATTTCCTTAACCCTTTTCAAAGTAAGCATCGTAACTTTAGGATGTGGATTTTTGCTATTTTCTGTAATAAGCTTTTGGGTATAACAATTTTTAGCAGTTTTAAATAATAAATATCTATTTCTAACATATGTATAATAAATTTGATACCCATTTCTTAAATCTTCATACATCATCTCAAAAGTATAATCTTCCATCTTTTTATTCCTTTCCTCCCCATTTGGGGACGGTTCCTTAATGGGGATTCCCCATTAAGGAACCGTCCCCAAATGGGGAATTGCTATTTTAGCATTTCTAAAAATTCATCTTCTGTTAGAATTGTGGTGCCTAGTGTTCTGGCTTTTTCTAATTTGCTTCCTGCATCTTCTCCTGCAATTAAATATGCTGTTTTTTTGGAAACTGAACCTGATACTTTTCCTCCAAAGTTTTCTATCATATTTGTTGCCTCATCACGTGTAAATTTTTCTAAGCTTCCTGTAAGTACAAATGTTTTTCCTTCGAATCTATTGTCTTCGTTTTCTGTTTCTTCTGCTTTTGTGTTTACTCCTGCTAATTTTAATCTTTTTATTAGGTCTTTTGTTTGTGGCTCTCTAAAAAATTCTACAATGCTTTTGGCCATTATAGGTCCTATATCGTCAATTTCTGATAGTTCCTCTAGGCTTGCTTTTGCTAAATTGTCTATATTTTTAAACTTTTTAGCAAGGACTTTTGAGGCTTTTCCTCCTATATGCATTATTCCTAATGCTGTAATTAGTCTATAGAGGTCGTTTTGTTTGCTATTTTCAATTGCATTTATTAAATTTGTTGCAAATTTGGTTCCATTCTTTTTTAAAGTTGCTATATCTTCAAATGTTAAATTATATATGTCTGCTACATTTGAAATTAGTTTTTTGTCCATTAGTTGATCTATTATGCTTTCTCCTAAACCGTCTATATTCATTGCTTCGCGAGATACAAAATGTACTAAATTTCTATATAGTTTTGCAGGGCATTCTACACCTGTACATCTTAGTGCTGATTCTCCTTCTTCTCTTTCTGCTTTTGCTCCACATACAGGACAAACGTCTGGCATTTTAAATTCTTTTTCTTCCCCTG
The DNA here is from genome assembly GCA_934167225.1 of uncultured Clostridia bacterium. Lineage (GTDB taxonomy): Bacteria > Bacillota > Clostridia > TANB77 > CAG-508 > CAG-269. The sequence continues at coordinate 7,385 of CAKPLD010000045.1, forward strand.
TTCTTTCTTCTTTTATGACCTTTACAATTTCTGGTATAACGTCTCCTGCTTTTTGAATTACTACTGTGTCTCCTATTTTTATTTCTTTTTCTTTTATAAAATCTTCGTTGTGTAGTGTTGTTTTAGATATTGTAGAACCCGCAACGCTTACTGGTTCTAAGATTGCAAGTGGTGTTATCACTCCTGTTCTTCCTACATTACATACTATATCTATTAATTTTGTTTTTTTCTGTTCTGGTGGATATTTATATGCAATTTGCCATCTTGGATTTTTGGCTGTTGTTCCCAATATTTCTCTAAATCTTAAATCATCTACTTTAATAACGGCTCCATCTATTCCAAATGTTAGGCTATCTCTTTGTTTTCCTATTTCTTTTATTGCTTTATTCACTTCTTGTTCATTTTTGCAGAAAATTTTTATAGGATTTATATTGAATCCTAATTTTTCTAGATATTCTAGTGCCTCATAATGTGATGAGATTTCTTTTCCTTCAATTTTTTGAATATTATATACATAAATATCTAATGGTCTTGTTTTTGTTATTTTACTATCTAGTTGTCTTAATGAACCTGCTGCTGCATTACGTGCATTTGCAAATGTTTCTTCTCCTTTTTCTTCTCTTTCTTGATTCATTTTTTCAAAGTCTTTACTGCTTATAAATACTTCTCCACGTACTGTTATTGTAACTTTTTCTGTTAGTTTTTTAGGTATATTTTTTATTGTTTTTAAGTTTTCTGTAACATCTTCGCCAATTAAACCATTTCCTCTGGTTGAGCCTCTTACAAATATTCCGTCTTTATATTCTAAAGATGCTGTTAGTCCATCTATTTTTGTTTCTACTACAAAGTTTTTATTTTCTATTGCGTTTTCTTCTGCTTGTTTTTGTATTTTGTTTACATATTCGTCTATTTCTTCTATATTAAATATATCTTGCATGCTTAACAATGGTACTTCATGCTGAACTTTACTAAAACCAGCTTTTACTTTACCTCCTACATGCTGTGTATATGATTCTTTTTGTACGAATTCAGGATATTTTTTTTCTAAATCTTTTAATTCTAACATTAACATATCATATTCAAAATCGCTTATTTCTGGGTTGTCATCATCATAATATTTTTCCGCATAATATGATGTTTTTTGGGTTAGTTCCTCTATTCTCTTTTGAGCTTCTTTTTTATTCATCTTGTTTTTCCTTTCTTCCTTTTGTTTTTTTTATTATATACGATTGCATAAAAAAAATAAAGGAATTTTTTAAATTCCTTTATTTTTTATTCTTCTGCTCTTGCTTCTATTATTAATCTTCCTGTTAGGTCATCTGTACAAGAATATAGTGTTATTTCTTTTTTGCCATCTGTATCTCTATTGTAGAAAGAGTTGTCATTTAATGCTGTTATAAATGTATTATAGATTGTATATTCTACTTTGTCTCCATTAAGGTCTGTTATGTAGACTTTATCTCCATTTGATAATTTTTTGTTGTCTGAGAAGAATGTTCCATTTCTATAATTATGTCCTGCTATAACTACATTTCCAACTTTATTTAGCTCTACATTTAATGGATATTGTACTGCTACTGCTACTTCTATTTTGTTGTTGCTTGCTGGTCCTTCTAATACAGGATATTTTACATTTGTTTTTGGTATTTCTATTGTTCCTAATACATTGAATCCTTTGTATGTTTGCTTTTTGGAATTGTTTGCTCCTGTTTCTGCTGATGTAATATTATCTGATATACTTCCTTGTACTGTATTGTCTTGTGTTGTTGTATTTCCTACTTCATCTACAAATGATGATACATATTTATTTGCATCGCTTCCTGTTTTGTAGTCTTTATAATAATTATATCCTAAATATCCTCCTAAACCTATTATCGCTACAATTATTACGATTAATAATACTGTTAAAAATTTACTATATTTTGTTTCAAACATATTTTATCCCTCCATTTTTTCAGATATATTTATTATAACATAGATATATTTTTTTGTATATATTTTTTTACAATTTTTCTAATGCTTCATATAGTTTCATTTTCATTTTACTTACTTTGTTTTCTTTTAATGTAATGTACCATAAATATGCTAATATTACTAGTATTAACCAATTTTTCCAATAGTATATTAGTATACTTGTTAAAAATGTGATAATAAATAATATTAGATTTGATATTCCGTACTTTGACATTTTTTTCTTAAAAATAATCTTTGAAAGTCTTGAAATCAAGGCTAATTTTTTTGTCAATTAT